>CAMWMN010000111.1 GCA_947175385.1 uncultured Clostridia bacterium
AAATTTGGCGGATTAAATAATATAATCACCGCCCATCCAACAGCGGCGGCTGTTGTTGGAATCGCCGCGCTGGCACTTGGGCTGGTTAAACTGAACGATGAGCTGGAACGACAAAGAATCGCCGAGAATTTTGGAGATATTGTAATTTCGCTTGAGGAAATCGACGAGCTTGTCAGTCCCATAACCGCGGATTCGGACAAAGTTGCGAATGCATTCGAGAACAACAAACAAAAGTTCAGGGACGCACAGGAAAATTTTCAGAAGATTTCCGAAGCGGTGGACAAAACTGCGAAATCGTTCCATAACGCGTCCATAAAGCAAGATGTTGAAGGCTTTGCGAAACAGCTTGATGAGTTTGTGGAAAGCGCGTTGGAGCTTAACAGCGCGACATACGACACAAGCGGTCTTGAGGCACTGTTTATGACTGACGGCGAGATTGATGACGAGGAGCAGCGAATCCTTGACCAATTAACCGACTTAGGAGGAGAGGTTTCCAACAAAATTAAATCGTATGCCGAAGAAATCCATAAAATCACACAAGCGGCAATCGATGAGAATCGTCAGCTTACAGAAAGCGAAATTGAGAATCTCGAATCGCTTTACAAAAAACTTGCCGAATTGACCGCACAGCAAAGCGATATAAAAAGCACAGCGACTTGGGAGCGGCTGAAGAACGGTGATTACACCGCCGACAGCTACGCGGAGCTTATGGATAAAATAAAGGAGGCACAGGAACAGGACAAAAAGGCGCGTGAAGAAATAGAACAGGCAAACTATGAAAAGATCATTAGCGTGGCGGCAAGTATGAGAGCAAACGGCAAATCCGAATCCGAGATAGAAGCCTTTAAGGACATGGAAATAAAAAAGGTCAAAGAAAACCTTAAGGAAATGGAGCTTAAATCCTTACGCTATCAGCGTGATGTCGTGGGTGCTTGGGGAAGCACTGTATTCAAAAATGTGACAAATGCTGATCCGAGAGTATCAGATGAAGATAAAAAACTATTGCAGGCGTATTTTGACGCAATGCTCAACAATTCTGAGGGTGCAGACCTTAATGCATTGTATGGACTCCTTAATCAGCAGAGTGCGGGAGACTATAGATCCATAGGGAGATACGCTATGGATACTATCCGCAGACAATTCGGTGTGGATTTTATGGGTGAATGGAACAAGCTGAATGAAGCAATCGGTGATGCCGGAGGTTCGGTAGAGGATTTTTATGATTCGGTTGAATACATTCTGAGAAACACCAAAGGTCTTGAAGTGGATGATTTAATCCCCAAACTGGAGGAATTTAAGGATCGTCCTGAAGAGTATACGTATGTTCTAAACGAATGGATAGAGCATACCGATTATGATCCAATCAATATTAAGGTCGAGTTGGATACCACCGAAGCAGATAAGTGGCTTGCCGAGTACACACAAAAGAAGGCGGATATTGATAATACGCTTAAAGCTACCGAGGATATATTCGGCTCACTCCACGATTATTCCTCAATTTGGGGCAAATCTAAATACGAGCCGTCCAACACCGCCATAAATCCGGACACCTTCAAATATTCCCCGTTCAAAAGCCCGGAATATTATCCGACAAACAAGTCTACCGATAACCTTGTGTTGTCCATCGTACTTGACGGTGAGGAAAAATACAAAGGTACGGCTACGGGTAATCTGACAGCAACCCAGTATAACAACGACTGGAATGTAACTAACGGGAGGTAGTGATTAGGTTGGACATCTTAAAAATTAACGACAAAGTTGTTCCGGGCAGGATTGTATCCTATAAGGGACAGATGATTGATGTGGACGGCGATGGCGCGGGAACGACCGAGGATGGCTACACAATCCGCGATGTTCGCCGTAGGAATAAATGCAAGATTATGATTAAGTTCGATGGGCTGACGCTTGAGGATTTTTCAGCAATTATGGAGGCACTCGATTCCACGAGCTTTGAGGTTACGTTCTTTTGCGGCAGCTATCGTACCATAACCGCATACGCAGGCGATAAAAATTGGGAGATGATCCATAGTTATAACGAGGAAGTCAGCCTTTGGAAACTTGATGTAAACATCATCGAATATTAGGAGGGAGAAAATGTGGAATGTCAGCAGTGATTACATAAAGGCTGTTCAAAAGCCGGATCGTGAATTTAAGATACTTGTTCGGTTCAACTACAAGGACGGTACACAGGCGGAATTCAATGATAGTAACATTATTGGCGACAGCGATGTGGAAATTGCGTCGCAGGCAATTTCCGGAAGCGCAAGCTGTGACAAAATTGACATCGGCGCGGCAATCGCGGCAAAGGCGTCCTTGTCGATTATAGACAACGATGTAAATTTGCACCGATATACCGGCTCATCCTTTGAGATTTATGTGTACCTGAAGCTTGAAAACGGTAAGTTCTTTGAGGTGCCTATGGGACGGTTTTACACAGATTCGAGTCAGCTTAGCCGCCTCAAAAACAAAATTAATATCGTGGGATATGATTCAATGCTGTCGCTTATGTACGCGCTTACCGATGAACACAGGCGGCGGCTTAAAGGCAGTACTGCAGTGGAAGCTGTGCAATTCCTTGCTGCATACAGCAATTGCGGATTTGAACAAGACCTTTCAAGGTTTCCCAACAACGGTATACCGCTTGATTTTGACAGTCCTCAAGTAGAAACTGCTCGTGACGGTATTATGTGGATCGCACAGCTTTTGGGCTGTTTCGCGCATATCAACAGGCTTGGATATTTGGAATTTGTGCCCATTGAATCCATATGGAGTTACTACAACGAGGAACACACGTTGGGAACTATACATGTGGTACGAAATATCAATAGCTCGGAACGATTCAAAACAACGTTTTCTGATGACAGAATACATATCGTTAGCTTGTCAATGCCCGACCGTAACAATAATCTGATAACGTGTGGCGGCGGTGGACTTAAAGATGACGCCAATATAACTGTTGCGCTCGATAGAAATCCGCTTGTCATTAATTCCTCAATATCGCTCAAGGATATTTTGAACGCGATATTAAGTCAGGTGCGCACCACATATTTTTATGCGTTTAAGACCGAGATTATCGGCGATCCCGCATTTGACGCAGGAGACACAATACGATTGAAGGGCGGTGTGATTAACGGCACCAATAAAAACAACGACCTTATCGGGTTTATCACCCATAATGTTTGGAGATACCGAGGGCATCACGAGATAACCAATGCGGGGCAAGTTCCGATTGTATATGCGGAAAGCGAAACGGCAACTGCCGCACTTGCGTCCGATACCGCCAATTTGGCGGATTCGGACAACGATTTGTTTTATCTCCCACCGAAATCACAGGCGGAAAAGGCTGTGGCAGGAGCTGCGGAATACATAGACAGAATAACCGACCACAAATACACCGAAATTATCGCCGGAGATTGTATGCGTGACGGGAGTTTTGCCGTCAACGAGGCGGCGGGAATCAATTTCTATTCTAGGTTATCATCTCACCCAATCCCGTATCGCCCATCTGCAATAACGGAGAAGCTGCCGTATGCGTCAATCGGAATTTCCGATTTGAACGGGGATAGCGGCACGCAGTTTGAGATTACACATTTTACTGAATATGGTCTGGACGCAAACGGGAGTTTGATTAAGTACTATAATAGGATTAGATTTGATAGGGGGCATCTGTTGTATGAAGTGCATAGTCCATATGATAGCAAGACGATTGACCTATTTGGGAGCGTTCAAAAAGATTATGTGGACGCTCAGGACGAATCCTATTTTGAGCAATCCAAGAAACATTCCGACGACGCGATTTCGTCCCACAACACGGACGAATCCGCGCACAGCTACATTCAAGGTAAGATACGCAGCGTCCAAAACAGCATTCACGAGGTTGAGAACAGGGTTTCGGATTTGGAATCGGGCGGCACGGGCGGCGGGTATTACACCACCAAAATCGCGTTCAAAGAGGGCGGTTTCGCGCTGACGTTTGAGAACCAAAATGGAGATGAGCTCGTCAATGAGTTCATGGTGACGGAAAGCGGCGGCAATATAACAAAAATCACGAACATCACAGCGGGAAAGGAGATTGAGGTTACATATGAATAACGAATTTCAGCGCGGATTTATAACGGGTATGGCAATGCAGCCGTTGTACGTTGTTGAGGGCGGCGGAGAGGCAGTCCAAGAAAACTTCTGCGACAACACAACTCTCCCCGGTATAATGTCCAACGATGGCTATTGTGAGCATATCGAATTTTAAGGAGGTACGCAAATGAAAACAATTTCCATAGGCACACAATCAAGCGCAGCGGCATTGGCGCAGGCGTTCGCGGACGCATTAGCGGCGGAAATCAGCTGGACGGCGGACGAAAACGGGTGCGTGAAAAAGGACGGAATCAGCGTGTACTTTAAGTTTGCCACTTCCGGCACCACCAATGCCAAACTAACCATTTCAAATGGATACAAGGACAGTGACGGTGGTGTAACTTGCGCATTTTCGGCATCGAACACTTACAAGTTGTATCTTCTGGAAACTGTGGGGGGTTCGATTGCAGTCGGGATCAGCCCGGCAACAGGCGCACTGACTTTGGGTATACTTATAGTTCGCAACGCTGCGGGGACGTATGTAGGGATAACATCAAGCAGTACTTATGCCCAGACACTTCGCGGCATTGAGTCTGCTACTAGAACGGTATCGCTAGCAACAACCTCCACCGCGGGCGTGAGTACGTCAATTGTCCGAATGCCCGACATTTGGGGCGCGACAATGTTTAACGACTTGTACTATGTTATTTCCTGTCCGTTCCAAAGCACGGATCGCGTTTTTTACATAGGCGGGAAGAATTACCGCTCTGTCGGAGCAAATTCCGGCTATATGTTTTTTGCGCTGCCGGAAGAGTAAGGGGGGCGATAAAATGTAGCATAGTGGTATCAAGCAAGCTGATGGCATACAGAATCAAAGATTTAGAGGAGGAGAAAACATGAAAATTGATTGGACACGCAAACTCACAAGCCGAAAATTATGGATTTCCATCGCGGGATTTGTCGCGGGGCTTATCGTGATTTTCGGCGGGAATCAGGCGGACGCGGACAAAATCTCGGGGAGTATCCTAAGCGGCGCGGCGGTCGTGGGTTACATACTTGGCGAGGGTCTGACGGACGCTTCCGCGGCACAAAATCAAAATGGAGGTGGCGAAGATGAAGATTAAAGGTATTGACGTTTGCGGCTATCAGGGACGAATCGACTTTAAGACCGTTAAGGCTAGCGGAGTAGATTTTGTAATCGTTAAGGCGGGTTACTCCACTAAAACAGTTGACACGTGGGAGAACAATTTCGCTAACGCAAAGAACAACGGCTTAAAAGTTGGTGCATACTGGTACAGTTATGCAACCACTATTGAGCAGGGAATCGCCGAAGCAAAAGCGTTTATTGCCGCACTTAAAGGTAAACAGCTTGACTTCCCCGTTTATCTCGACATTGAGGAGAAAGCGCAGTTTGATAAAGGAAAAGCGTTTTGCACTCAGCTTATTGAGGCATTTTGCGGAGAACTTGAGAAAGCAGGATACTACGCAGGTGTGTACTGTTCTACGTACTGGTTCACAAATTTCGTGGACGAAAAAGTGCGTGAAAAACGCCCTGCGTGGATTGCCGATTACCGTGGTTCTTGTGGCTATACAGGCACATACGGTATCTGGCAGTATGATTCCGCAACAGTTTCGGGTGTACAGAACATCTGCGACCGCAACTGGGGCTATGTTGACTACTCCGAGCACATTAAAAAGAATGGTTTGAACAACTATTCCAAAGCGGCGATTCCGAGCGAGGTTCGCAAATCCGTGGACGAACTTGCGCGTGAGGTAATCAACGGTGCATGGGGTAACGGACAAGCGCGCCGCGACAAGTTGACGGCAGCGGGATATTCCTATGAGGACGTTCAGAAACGCGTCAACGAGATTCTCTACCCACCGCGAAAATCGCTTGATGAAATCGCCCGTGAGGTGGTTCAGGGCAAGTGGGACAACGGTGACGAACGTTTCCGTAAACTCACCGAAGCGGGTTATGATTACACTCAGGTTCAGCGGAGAGTTAATCAGCTTTTTTATAAGTAAATAGGAACTACAATGGCGGGGTTCAAAGCCCCGCCGATAATTTTATAGGAAGTGATTTTTTGAATAGTCCAATTACAAGAATAGGCGGTAAAAAGCTGCTCAGAAAAACGATTTGCGAGCGTTTCCCCGAAGATTTTGACAGATATATTGAAGTTTTCGGCGGCGCTGGTTGGGTGCTGTTTTACAAGGATAAGCACGCAAAACTAGAGGTTTACAATGATGCAGACGGAGAGCTTGTCAATCTAATGCGCTGCATAAAATATCATGCGGGAGAACTTCAGCGTGAGCTTGACGGATATTGCAACGCACGGGAGTTTTTCGAGGATATTTCCGCACAGCTTGATATGCGTGGTCTAACTGATATTCAACGCGCAGCACGATATTTTATGCGTATGAAATTATCATTTGGCGCGGATGGCAGAACATACGGCTGCAACACTAAGAATTTGTCAAATGCAATCGAGTATCTGACAGATGTTCAACATCGTTTATTATCCGCATCGGTCGTTATTGAGCATAAGGATTTTGAAAACCTGATCAAGGTTTACGACCGTCCGAAAGCGTTCTTTTACTGTGATCCGCCGTATCATACAACGGAAAAGTATTATGACGTTCAATTCTCGGAAGATGATCATATGAGGCTTTACAATGTTTTATCGGCAATCAAGGGCAAATTTTTATTATCTTATAACGATGATGAATTTGTGCGTGAGCTTTACAAGGATTTCAATGTTGTGGCTTTGGAACGCAATAACAATCTATCAACCGGAAAGTTCAAAGAGCTCATCATCACAAATTACTGATTCGATTTATTTTTTTTACGATGTGGATAACGGATTTTGTTACACTACGCAAACAAAATAAATCGGAGGTTTTTATGATCAACATCAAATTGCGCACGCTGCTGGAGCAACGTAATATGACGCAGTCCGAGCTTGCAAAGCGCACGGAAATACGCCCGTCAACAATATCCGACCTTTGCAACAACAATACGGATTTTATAAAACTGGATTATTTGAATCGCATTTTAAGAGCATTAAAATGCTGTTTGAATGACATTTTAGAATTTAAGGACGGTGATGGTTTGTGAGAGTATTGAGCCTTTTTTACGGTATCTCCTGCGGTCGTGTTTCTTTGGAGCATACGGGAATCACCGTCGATGTCATTGCTTAAAATTTGCGTTTTTGAAAAACGACTGAATTTGTGCAACATTCACAAAAAAGCAAAAACTTTTCAACAGTGCGTAAATTTTACTGCATTTTTTTAACATCAATACTGCGATTTCTCAATATTTGGCTCAACAGAGCCATTTTATTAACAGTTTAGCCGCCGATTTCTTCTTTTTCGGCGGCTTGTTTTTTGTGTTTTGCTTGTCAGTTTTTTGTATTTTGCGTGGCAGACAACACAAATCCACCGGAAATCGGAGGTAATTTTGAAGAACAAAAAACAACAGCAAAACAATCAAGGCAGAAGCTGCCCCCAGAGCACTCGGCAACTCCTCGGCATCGAGGGCATAACCGAATATTCGCTCAAGACCGCTTTTTCGG
>CAMWMN010000112.1 GCA_947175385.1 uncultured Clostridia bacterium
CTCCATCAGGTTTTTCTTGTTATGAAGCCGTCCCGCGGTATCGCACAGCACGATATCCGCGCCGCGCGCCTTTGCCGCCGAAATCGCATCGAAAATCACCGCCGCAGGGTCGCTGCCCTCGGAGTGCTTGACGATTTCCACGTCCGCGCGCTCTGCCCACACGTTAAGCTGATCGATCGCCGCCGCGCGGAACGTATCCGCCGCCGCAACAATCACCTTTTTGCCAGCGTTCTTGAAATTCGACGCCATTTTTCCGATGGTGGTGGTTTTGCCCGCGCCGTTCACGCCGATTACCATAATCACACTCGGCTTGCTTTCAAGTTTCAGCGCGTTGTCGCCCGTGAGGACCTCCGATATGATGTTCTTGAGGAGCTGTTTCACGCTCTCAGGCTCGGTCGTGCCCGTCTTTTTCACCTCCGCGCGGAGTTTATCACAGATGTCCGCAGAGGTTTCCGCGCCTATATCCGACAGGATAAGCGTTTCTTCAAGCTCCTCGAAGAAATCCTCGTCAATTTTCGTGAACGAATTTATCAGCGTTTCCATTCGCGAAACAAAGCCGTCCTTGGTCTTTTTCAGACCCTCTTTCAGCTTGTAGAAGCTCTCCTCCTTCTGCCTTGCCTCGTACTCCTCCTGGAACGCGATATCAGACTCATGGTCGGTGAAAATCGGCTCACCGCCGCTTAATCTGTCCAACAGCGACGGGCGCGGGGACTCCTCGGTAACCTCCGCAGCGGTTTCGGGAGCATTCTCCTCAACGCTTTCGGAATCGTTCTTCTTTTTCTTAAACTTGTCAAATAATCCCATTTAATCTCCTTATCTAAATGGCAAATCCAAAACCGTGCAGATGAAAAATGCTGCGCGTTTTGGATTTGCACTTCACCACGATAGCTTGTTTTGGGTTATAGGCAACCCCACGCAACGCTTCCACTCACCCTGCAATAATATCGTAAAGTTTATCAACCGCGCTGCCCGCTTCCACGGGGAAATCGGGAACCAACGGCAGTTCGTCCTTGGTGCTGTCAACACGGTGGAATTTCTTATATGAAACCGAAATCAGCAACCCCGAATTCGGGCATTGGAACGTCAGCTTGTCGCCGTATGCGGTAGGCATATTCCCGGGGATTTCGCCGATTATCTTGCCGATTTTGTTGTCGGATACCGCCACGGCGAAATCCATTGCCGAGCTGAACGTGTAATTCGATGTCAGCACATACAAATTTCCGCCGAACACGTTGTCCTTTTTCTTGTTCTTCTCAAGCTCTGATGCGTAATATTTGAGCTTGCCGCCCTGTCTTACGTCCGTGCCGCCGAACACACGATATTCGTCAACATTGACGTACTTCATAAATTCGTTGATTACAAGGCTGTTTCCACCACCATTTTCACGAAGATCCACCGCAATATTTTCAATGCCATATTCGTCAATATCGGCGAAAAACTTCGCGAGCATATTCTTGTATTCATCGCTCAAATCGCACGCATAGAGTGTGAGGATTCCGACAGAATGCTCCTTGTCCGTTGTGTATTCGCAAATCCTTCCGCTTTCGGATTCGGCGGCGATTTCGGAAACGAATCCGCAGTGTTTTGTCACCACACCGCTGTCTGTTTGCAGCTCGTAGTCCACACCGTCCGAGGTATCGATTCCAAGCAGCTCCAAATAGCTTTTTTGAAGAATTATCTGTCCGAACATATGGTCGGCGTAAAAATCGACCTGCGGCTCATAAGAGAAAATCGTTCTGAAATCCTCCAGCAGCTCCCCGCAAGGCACACTGTCTACCGAAAGTACCGTACCACCCGTTATCACGTTCCAATCCTCCGCGTACTCGTCCGTGATTGGAGTAACGATTGTGTGCGCGTCACCGAGAGTGTGACACATTACCGAAGCACTTCTCCACAAGGATTTTACGGTTATTTCGGAATCGCTCTCCAACACTTGCCGCTGTTTCTCGTATTCTGCGGCAAGTGTCTTGTCAATCCCCGAGCCGTCAAGAAAGCACGGATGATTCTCCGAAATTTTCCGATAGATGTAATCAAAATCCTCCAATGCTTGTTCTGTGGTAAGGACGCTGTTCATAGGCAGATTATCCGTAAATTCTATTTGCCGCGTAAATCTGCATATAAACAGCACCGCCGTAACAATAACCGCCGCCGCGAAAACCGCGATGATTGGTATAATAACCATTTTCTTTTTCATAATTTAACTTGTCACCCCGTCTAAATCGTCCGACAGCTCTTGTCTTAAAAGCCTTGACACGCCCTTCTCCTGCATAAACACTCCGTACAGAACCGAGCAGCCCTCGATTGTGCCGCGGCGGTGAGAAATAATCATAAGTTGTGTACGGCGGCTGAACTGATTCAAGTACCGAATGTACTTCTCAACGTTCACCACGTCAAGCGGTGCATCGACCTCGTCCAGCATACAGAACGGCGTGGGGCGGTGCATCAGAATCGCGAAGTAGATCGTAATCGCGACCATCGCCTGTTCTCCGCCCGACAGCGAAATCAGATTCTTGATTACCTTTCCGGGGGGCGCGGCTTTTATCTCGATTCCCGATTTCAGCACGTCCTCGGGGTTGGTAAGCTCTAGCTCCGCGTGCGCACCATCGCCGAAAATCTGCACAAAGACCTCCTTGAAATGGCGGTTGATGTCGGTAAAGCTCTCCAGAAACCGTGTTTTAATGTTCTCTGTCATCTCGGCAATCAGCCTTTCAAGCTCACGCTTGCTATCCTCAATGTCACGGAGCTGCGCGGACTGAAATTCAAACCGCTCCGACACCGTGCGGTACTCCTCGATCGACTCCATATTTATCGAGCCAAGCGCGTTGATACGCTTGGTAAGCTCGCTTAAATCGTTTTCCGCAGCGAGGAGATTTTCGGGGATTTTCGCTTGCTCCGCCGCCTCGGAAACGGTCAATTGGTAACTGTCGTACAGCAGCGAAACTATTTTGTCATACTCCTTCTGGACAGTCACTTGACGTTCCTCAAGGCGCGCCACCTCGCGCGAGAATTTCTCCTTGTTCAGGTTGGTTTCCTTTATATCACGGTGAAGAGAGGTTATTTTACTCTCGAACCCGGTTATTTCGGCGGAGAGTGCTGTGATTTCATCGTTTTTCTCGGTGATTTCGCCGCTGCTCTGCTCGATTTCGCGCTTTACACGCTCGATTTTTTCGCGGATTTCACGGTCGGAGTTGTCCAAATCCGCCATTGCCTGTTTGAATCCGCCGCTGTTTTCCAACAGCATTTTGCGGTTGCCCTCGATGTTCTTTATCTGCTCTTTTAAGATGTCGATATCGCGGATTATGTTCATACGCTCTTCATTGGAACTCTTGATTTGCTCGGAGATTCCGCGAAGTTTGTTTTCGGCTTCATCGCGTTCGCCTGTTTGTTCGCGGTGAAGCATTTCAAGCTCCCCGATCCGCGCGGAGAGTGCTCTCGCCGCCTTTTCCGCGCCGAGGATTATCTCACCCTGCTGCTTTATTTGCTCATCAAAGCGGGAGACCGTCTGCCGCGCGGAGTCGTCCTGCGTTTCGAGCTGCTCAATCAGGCTTTGGAGCCGCGAAATCTCTGCTGCGGACTTGATGTCCCCTTGCTCCAATTCGCGGATTCGGTCGCTCATACCCTCCATTTCGATGGTGAACTTCGCCGACTCCGCCTTGTATCGCTCATACTCCTCAGACTGTTTTTTCGCCTGCTCACGCAGCTTTGAAATCTCCGAATACAGCGCGTCAAGCTCCTGTTTACGCGAGATTATTCCGCCCGATTTGTTAATTTTCGCGCCGCCCGTAAACGAACCTCCGGCGTTTACCACCTGTCCGTCCAATGTAACGATTCTGAATCGGTAGCCGTATTTTTTTCCGATAACCGTGGCGGTATCGATGTCGTCAACGATGGCGGTTGTTCCCAACAGGTTGGAGATTATCTGCGCGTATTCGTCCGCGCACTCCACAAGCTCAGACGCCGTACCCTCGTAGCCCGACTCGGACTGCAATCTCGGCTCGTTCAGGTTTCTGCCTTTCATTGAGGTGAGCGGATAGAATGTCGCGCGTCCCGCGCCGGTTTCTTTCAGAAATCTGATGCAGCGCGTCGCCGTTTCCTCGTTGTCAACGATGATGTTCTGCATTACCGAATTTAATGCGGTTTCGATGGCGAGAACATACTTTTCGGGTACGGTGATTACGTCCGCGACAATGCCATGGATTCCCGTCAGCCGTCCTTGTTCGCCCGCCGCGAGGACCTCTTTTACCGAGCGGTAATAGCCCTCTTTTGAACGCTCGATGTCATTCAGTACGCCGTAGCGCTGCTGCCTTGCGCTCAACTCGGAATTTGCCTGTTCGAGTGCGATGCGCGCCTCGTTCAGACGCTTTTTCTTTCCCTCGGCAAGACGTTCCATTCCGGAGAGCTTGTTCTGCGCGGAGTTTCGCTCTGCGGAATTTTTCTCCGCGGATTTTTTTACCTCCGCAAGCTCGTTTTTATACTCCTCCAGCTTGGATTTTCCCTCATTCAAAGCTGAGAGAAATTCATTCTTCTGAGCGGTGATTTCGTCTGCGGTGCGCTTCGCAAGTGACGCGGCAAGCTCCTGTTTTGCCTCTTCGCTGCGCACGGCCGCGATTTCGCTCTCCAACGCGGAATACTTCTCGCCCGCCGCGCTGTTCT
This sequence comes from uncultured Clostridia bacterium, assembly GCA_947175385.1. GTDB lineage: Bacteria > Bacillota > Clostridia > Oscillospirales > Ruminococcaceae > CAG-115. The sequence goes on from CAMWMN010000112.1 coordinate 4,654, forward strand.
GCTTGGAAATATCGTCCAATTCCGACTGCAATTGCGTGGATTTTTGCTCCAACTCCTCGGCGGCGAATTGCTTTACCGCGATTTTTTCGTTGATTTCGGTTATTTGCTTATCGTACTCCGCACTGCCGGATTCCGCGGTGCGTAGCTGTTCGGTAAGCTCCGCGCGGCGATTTTCGTTGTGACGCAAATCGTTCTCCGCAACTGAAATCTCCGAACGTTTTTCGGCAAGCATATCATTCGCCGACTGAATATTCAGACGTGTTCGCTCCAGTCGTCCCTGTGAAGCGAGTTTGTCCTCTCCAAGCCGCTCGATCTGTTGTTCAAAGCTCTTGATGTCGCGCTCGTAATGCTCACATTCGCTCTTGTTGAGCAACAAATCATCGGAAAGCTTTTCCAATTCCGCGCGTTTTTCATTTAACCGCGCCGTTGAAACGGAAATTTCCAGTTCCTTTTTCTCAGCCATCAGTTCTGCGGCAAGCACCGCCTTTTCGGACTGCCGCTTGAGTATCGGCAAACGCTCCTCGTCAACGCGGATAAGGTCGCGCTGACGGATAATGTTCTCCTCCGCTTGCGCAAGGCTTTTTTCCGCGTCCGCTTTTTTGTGCAGGGACAGCGAAACTCCCGCCGCCTCCTCGAAAATCTCACGGCGTTGGGTATCCTTTGCGCTGATTATCTCGGAAACTCGCCCCTGACCGATTATTGAGTAGCCGTCACGCCCAAGACCCGTTCCCATCAGCAATTCCTGAATGTCTTTCAGGCGCGATTTTTTTCCGTTTATCAGGTACTCGCTTTCGCCGGAGCGATACAGCTTGCGCGATATGCACACCTCGTCCGCGCTCACGGCAAGCGCCCTGTCGGAGTTGTCAATGGTCAGTGCGACCCTTGCGAATCCCATTGGCTTACGCTCTACCGTACCGTGGAAAATAACGTCCTCCATTTTTTCGCCGCGCAGGGTTTTTGCGCCCTGCTCACCCATTACCCACCGCAGCGCGTCCGAAATATTGCTTTTGCCGTTACCGTTAGAGCCAACTACCGCCGTAGTTTTGGTATCAAACTCCAACACGGTTTTATCCGCAAACGACTTAAATCCTTGAATTTCCAGCGTCTTAAATAACATCTGTTCACTGCCTTTATTTTATAAGTAAATATTCCCCCTCAAGGGGCAATACGTCAATTTCGTAACCCATCTCCGCGAGAGCCTTGATGTTGCACCGTTTCTGCCCAATCAGCTTTGAGAGATTTTTCGGGTCGGTGTAAATGTTATAATATCCCTTTTCAAGACCCATCAGCCGCGCTTTCATATCAATCAGGAATATTCGGCTCTCAACGATCTCACGCAGTGCGGGGTGATAAACTCCGCCGAGCATTTCACGCTCCACATCGGGACTTGCGTGCAGTCCCATCCTTATCACGCGGATTTGGTTTTCCGTGAATTTCCGCAGCAATTCCGCGCATAAATCCACTGTTTCATTGAATGAAAAACTCATAAATTCTCCGCGCTCAAACAGCTCCCCAAGACGCGTATTCCGCAGAATCACGGTCGGGTAAATCCTCACGGTTTGCGGAGCGAGTTTTATGAACTCCTCGGCGGTGAATCGACAAGATTCCGCGCTGTCACGGTATAATCCAGTCATCATTTGCAATCCCAATTCAATGCCGTAAGCCTTGATCAACCGCGCCGCTTTCAGCACGTCCTCGGCGGAATGTCCGCGCTCGTTGGCTTTCAGCACGTTATCGTCCATGGACTGCGCGCCAAGCTCTATTGCCGTAACTCCATAAGATTTCAGAATGTCCAAAATCTTCTCGGAGATACAGTCCGGGCGCGTGGAGCAACGGATTCCCGAATAAACGAGGAATTTTTTCATTGCACGGGCTGCGGTGCATAAAAGACTTTCCATATAACCGCGCTCTATCGCCGTAAAGCTCCCACCGAAAAACGCGATTTCCGCCGTCATTCCGCGTTCCTCAAGATGAGGAGCTTGACTTTTCAAAAGCTCGTAAACCTCCGCTGCCGCAGGGGCTTTCCGTGCCCCTGAGATGCTCCGTTGGTCACAAAAGCTGCATTTATGCGAACAGCCCAAATGCGGAATAAAAATCGAAATATTAGTTCGTTTCATAGCCCATAAGCTCAATGGCTTCCTTGGCGGCGGCTTGCTCGGCTTCCTTTTTGGACTTTCCCACACCGCTGCCGATTATTTGGTCGTTCAGCAGAACATTGGCACTGAACTCCTTGTGATGATGATTGTCCTCGTTTTCGATGACTTCATAGGAGATTTTCTCTTCGGGATTCTGCTGAATTATCTCCTGCAAAATCGTCTTGTAATCGCCGAGCCGCACCTTGCCGGACTTGATGTCCTCAATGTCCGGCACAAAGCGCATTATCATCGCCTGCGCCTCATCAAACCCGCCGTCAAGATACACCGCCGCGATTACCGCCTCAAACGCGTCCGCGAGTATGGAGCGGCGCTCTCTGCCGCCCGTCATTTCCTCGCCTTTTCCAAGATAGATGTATTTTCCGAGGTCGATTTTTTTCGCGAAGTTATACAATGAATTTTCGCACACGATAGACGCGCGGAGCTTTGTAAGTCCGCCCTCCGGGACGGTGGTCATATTGGTGAACAGATACCGCGAAACCGTAAGCTGCAGCACCGCGTCCCCAAGAAACTCCAACCGCTCATTCGAGCCGTTATTTTTGCCGCCAGAATAGCTTGAGTGCGTTAAAGCGCGTTTTAAGTACATTCGCGTTTTGAATGTGTATCCGATTGCGCGTTCAAGCTCTTCCAAATCCTCTGCGTTACGCATTTTCAGCCTCCCGGGGTTTAAGCTCGGCAATGGCGCGCGTCATTCGCGCAATCGCGTCCTTCTCCACAAACATTTTCGCCTGTCTGAAC
>CAMWMN010000113.1 GCA_947175385.1 uncultured Clostridia bacterium
ATATCCACCGAAATATACGTAATTTTCATTTTAATTTCACGATTTTAACATATTACAGCAATGGCGCATACAATTTCCATGTTTTTAACAAATTTTTAGAAAGCTTTTTGGCAATTTTGCACAACAGGATATAATTACCATTGATTTTTGGATTTGCATATGATATAATAAAGACAGCTCAATATCCTTACAGAAAACTGCGTTCGACTAAAGTCAGTGCAATAGTGGGAACTAAAAAAAGGATTAATTACATGAAACGGTGATTTTTATGCTTAAAGCAATCTTATCCAAAAAGGATCTCACGCTCTTTCGGGAATACTACTCCTGCGTAAATGATTTGTTGGACAGCTCTGAGGTGGCGCGACTCCACGAGTTCGGACACCACATCGGCACAACGCGCTTTCAGCATTCGCTGAACGTCAGCTACTACAACTTTCTGCTGTGCCGCAAGCTCCACCTTGACGCGCGCTCTGCAGCGCGCGCGGGTCTGCTACACGACCTGTTCTTCTATGACCGCAAATCCCACGAGAACGTGCTCCGCTCACACGCCGAGGAACACGCTTCCATCGCGCTGTATAATGCATCTCTCGCGTTCCCGATTTCGGAGCTTGAGGGTGATATGATTATCAACCACATGTGGCCGATGACTCCGCACCTTCCGCGCCACCGCGAAACGTTCATCATCACTTTCGTGGACAAGTTCTGCGCCTGTGCCGAGGTTATTGAATATGCCACACGTTCCACTGGGAAAAAGTGCAAGGTTGCCGCAATGTCAGCAGCAATGCTGCTTATGGGATTAATCTCCCGCAGGTAAACGTTTTGAACCGAATCTCCCCACCGAAAAGGTGGGGAGATTCGCTTTTATACTTGTACATCTGCGTCATAATCCACGTTGTCGAATCCGAATCCGAACAGTGCGTAGAAATCGCTCCAATAGCCGTCAAGGTCGGTGCAGTCCTTGAAGTTGTCCTGATTGAGGTTGTCCCAAATACGCTTAACCTCATCCTGAATTTCGGGGAGCATCTCCCAATCGTCCATACGAATCTGCCCATCGGAGTCCAATCCCAGCTCGTTGTTTGACAGCTTTTCCCACAAACGATACATCTGCTCGATACAGCCCTCGTGGTTGCCGTGCTCTTTCATAACCTTGTAAAGAATCGAAATATACAGCGGAACAACTGGAATCGCCGCACTGGACTGCGTAACAAGCGCCTTGTTCACGGAAACATACGCGCGAACACCCTTTTCGTTAAGCTTTTTAGAGGTCTTAAGCAGGTGCTCCTTAGCGCGTCCTATGCTCCCGTCAAAATACATCGGGTGAGTAATTTCCGGTCCGATATAGTTGTACGCAAGTGTGATAGCATTGTCCTCAATCGCGTCAGCCGCCTTGAGCGCGTCGATCCATGATTCCCAGTCCTCGCCGCCCATTACCTTAACGGTAGCCTCGATTTCCTCATCGGTTGCCGGCTCAATCGTAACCTCGGTAATGGTGTTGTTCTTGAGGTCTATGGACTTGTTGGTGTAGGGCGCGCCAGTGGTTTTAAGCACGCTCTTGTATGTCACATCGCCGACCGTTCTGCGCGGCGCGGCGAGCGAGTAAACAACCATATCCACCTTGCCGAGGTCGCGCTTGATGATGTCAATTACCTCTTTTTTCACCTCATCGGAGTACGCGTCACCGTTGACAGTCTTTGCGTACAGACCCTCCTCGGCGGCGAACTTCTCAAAAGCTTTGGTATTGTACCAGCCCGAAGTGCCAGTCTTGATTCCCGATGCGGGCGCGGGCTTATCGAACATCACGCCGACGGTCGCCGCTCCGCACGCGAACGCAGCCGAAATCCGCGACGCAAGCCCGTATCCCATTGAGCTGCCGATAACCAGAACTTTTTTCGCGCCGTTCAGCTTTCCCGCTTTCTTCACGTATTCAATCTGATTTTTTACCGCGACCTCGCAACCCACCGGGTGAGCCGTAGTACAGATAAATCCGCGTACCCTTGGTGTAACTATCATTTTGTTCTCCTTTATGTCAATCAATGAAATCCGTACAGTGAAACCTGTTCAAAGCCGTCTAACAGCGAATCGGACAGCGTAAATGCCGCGTCCACACCGCGCGCCACGCACTCAATCGGGTTATCCGCCATAAAGCACGGTGCGCCGACCACGTCCGTAATCAGCTCCGCAAGCCCTCCGAGCATTGCTCCGCCGCCCGTCAGCAGAATCCCGTTGCTGAGAATATCTCCAACCAACTCCGGCGGAGTGGTTTCCAGAACGGTTTTCACCTGCTCCACAATCTCCATGGCATTGTCGTGCAGAGCCTCGTACATATCGATATCCGAAATCTCCAGGCTTTCGGGAAGTCCCTTCAGCAAATGCCGACCGCGAATTATCATCTTCTTTTGCCCCGTGGGATTGAAAACGTTCGCAATCTCCATTTTCGCCTTTTCGGCGGTTTTCTCACCGATAAGGATTTTGTATTTCTGCGTAATCAACCGCACAATCGCCGCGTCGAGCTTGTTGCCCGCCATTTTCACGGAGCGTGACTGAACGATTCCGTTGAAAGACACAATAGCCACATCGGACGTTCCGCCGCCGATGTCCACGACCATGGTGCCGTTCGGTTTGGAAATATCCACTCCCGCACCGATAAGCGCGGCAATTGGCTCCTCAATGAGGAACACCTTTCGTGCGCCCGCCGACAGAGCCGCCTCGACAACGGCGCGGCGCTCCACATCCGTCACGGAGCTTGGCACGCACAGCACTATGCGCGGTTTGACCATAAACCCGCCGTTTACGATATTGATAAACTCACGAATCATCGCCTGAGTCATATCGTTATCCGAGATAACTCCATCTTTCAGCGGGCGCACCGCCACAATGTATTCGGGAGTCCGCCCTATCATCTTGTATGCCTCCGCGCCGACCGCGACCACAGCCTTTTTGCGCTTGTCGTAAGCCACAACGCTCGGCTCATTCAGAACGATTCCCCGACCTGCAACAGTGATGATTATATTTGCCGTCCCCAAATCAATTCCAATATCCAGTGCCATAGTTGTTCTCCTGTTTTTTGTCTATTATTTCCCTTTTATGTCATTTTATAACAATTTCACTCTTTCTCATCATGAAAGCAGCGTTTCTTGTTGCCTATAAGTTCGCGTGTCATCTCCGCAAGGACAATTTTCCGCATAGGGTCGACCCGCTCAGAAAGTTCATTGCGCTCTGCAAGACTGCAATACTGCGCTGCCCGGTTGACTCGTGCAAACCGCACAGGAACGCGCTCAGCAATCCGCATGGAGAACACCTCCACGCACTTGTCACACGAACACGCGTTGAATCTGTCGAGAATCAACGGCGCTTCATAATTAATCGCAAGCTCGGTGATGTTCACAACAATGGTATCTGCCGAATCCTCAAATTCCCCCGCCGCAAATCCCGAAAGCGGCTCTTTACCGCGAAGTGATTTCGGTACACGGCTTTTTCCCGCCATCAGCACAAGATTAGCGCCCTTACCCCGCTTGTCGCGCTCCACAAGCCGCATTACCTGCGGAGTTTTATTTCCGGGTTTCTGAGCTGCGGCTTTCGGAGACTTGTCCGATTTTACCGACTTTTTTATCGCCTTATGCGACTTATTCTTCATTTTTTCCGTGGGCGCTCCCGCGGATTTTTCAGCCCTCTTGCTCATTTGGAACCCTTTGCACCCTTATTGGTAGAAATCAACTCCTTAGCAAATGCGCGAAATTCCTTCGCCGCCTTGCTGTTCGGCGAATAAGTGATAATACTTTCACCATGCGCGGGAGCCTCGGCAATGGAAACCCCGGCACTGATTTTGCTGCTGAAAATCGCGGTATCGAGCTGCTCCGCGATTACACCGGCCAAATCCTCGACCTCTTTTGTAAGCGTAAAACGCGGATTGTACTTGTTCAGCAGTATTCCGCGAACGCACAGTCCCTTGTTGTAGTACCGCTTGACTGCGAAAATCGTCTGCCGCAGCTGAGCGATTCCTTGGAGCGACAGAATTTCGCATAGCATCGGAATCACCAGCTCGTCCGATGCGGTATAGGCATTGATCGTCAGAACAGACAACGCGGGCGGCGTATCAAGAATAATGTAATCGTAGTTCTTTTTTATCCCGGTAAGCTGCTCACGCAGAACGTATTCGCGTCCAACACCCGTCATTTCAAGTTCCAGACCCGACAGCAGAATATTCGATGGTACAACATCGCACACCTCTCCGTGGACGATAGCCTCTTCGATTTCGCAATTGCCTTTCATTACGTCATAAATCGTAAAATTATCCTCAACCTCAACCCCCAGACTGAAGCTGAGATTTCCTTGCGGGTCAAGGTCAACGGCAAGAACGCGGTTTCCCATCTCAATCAAAGCTCCGCACAGCGCCGAACAGGTGGTGGTTTTGCCAACTCCGCCCTTTTGATTGGTTATCGCAATTACCTTTGCCAATACAATTCCTCCAATACAACACAGGGGCGTACAGTGGGTACGCCCCTAAAAGCCTGTTCAATATTCCAATGTATTCCGAAATACTAAACAAGCTCTAGCGTTTAATTAGCTTATCAATACCCCTCGGGGTCGATATACTCGCCCGAAGCGCTGTCCTCGGGAACATAGATGTGATAATTGGTCTTGCCGTTCTTCTTTACGAAATACATCGCGGTATCGGAGAAAGACAACAATTCATTGACATCTTCGGTATGATCCGGGCAGAACGCGATACCAATGGAGGCTCTGACGTTTATAAGCTGGCTGTCGGAGGTTGTATAACCCACATACAGCTCATCTATCAGATCCATAGCGATCTGATCGATTTTCGCGATGTCGTCCTGATTGGTGAAACAAAGCACAAACTCATCTCCGCCAAATCTTCCTGCGAATCCACCGCGATCCTCAACCTTAACCTTGATGGTATCCGCCACATAACGGATAACCTCATCGCCCACGGTGTGTCCGTAACGGTCATTAATGAACTTAAAGTCGTCCACATCAATAAACATCACCGCAATCTTCTTGGGTCCGCGATGATCGAGTTCACCGGAAAGCTTTCTGATGAAAGTCGGACGATTATAAAGCTGCGACAGGAAGTCATAGCTTGCGCGCTCGGAGAGCTGCAGCTCCATCTTCTTTTCATTGTCAATATCAGTCATGACGCCGATTACGCGCAGCGCCTCGCCCACACGGTCGGTAACAACAGTCATCGAAACCGAAACCCAAACTGGCGTACCGCTCTTGGAAGTAAGCTGGTATTCGGAGGTGATGTTGGTTTGCTTTTTCAGCATCGTGTTAACATCACGTTTGTATTTTTCCGCGTCCTCCTTGCTCATCAAAGCGTCAATGAAACGTCCATTTGACAGTGTGGAAGTTGTGGTATTGATGTCGAACTTCGCAAGCGCGTTATCCGAAACATACATACTCTCCTTGTGGTAATCCCATTCAAACAACATATTATTGGACAGGTCGGAAATGGTGCGATAACGCTGACTGTTCAGTTCAACCTCATCAAGGAAGTCATTGAACGTTTTCTGAATGCTGCCCAGCTCGCTTTTTTCGTTCTTAACAGAAAACCGCATTGCCGAAATACCCTCGGAAATGTTGGTGCTGTTCATCGTGCGAACCATATCGTGCATATTTCCGATAAACTTACCGATTATAACAGACGCTATAACAAAGGCAATCACAACAACAACTGCGGCAGCGATCCACAGAATGATATTGGTCTTAACTGCGAAACCGCCAATAGCGCCAGATTCCACAAAGCCGACCCATCTCCACGAAACGTTATTGGGAATAAATCCGTACACTGCGGTGTACTTCCCGAACTTTTCCGACTTAACGTTGGTAATTACCAAATCTTCACTGATATTATTGGTGTTGTCGAAAATTGACTGCGTGTTGCTTCCGGTGAACGCGCTGTCCACTTGAGCACTCTTCATAGCTGTGCCGTTTCCGTCGAAATTAACAGCATTTCCCTCTTCATCGATAATCATCATATGCGCGTTTCCATCGAGGTATTTTCCCGAAAGTGCCTTACCGATTCCGGATTCGGCGTTGGTAACGTCCGCAACCACAATTACATATCCGAGCATTCCACCGGTTCTGTCATCGGGGTTGGCATAAATCGGTGAAGAAACGAAAACCGCGTCCTTGCCATAACTCTCCCAGCTTACAAGTCCTGACACACTGGGCAAGGTGCCGTCCTCGGTAAAGTGCTCGAAGCTGCTTTTCTGCACGCCGCTTACAGACTGCAAAACCGTTCCGGTGCTGCTAACGATAAGAATATCAAGGATATCCGAGCTGCCGCCGGCGATTGCCTTAATCTCCGCGTTGCTCGCTGCTCCCCCGTTCATTGTCTTGATGATATTTGCATTCTTCGACAGCGCCGAAGCGTCCGCCATATAGCCCGAGAACACCATATCCAATGCCGTTGCTCTGGACAGCGACACCTTCTCAAGCTCCTCGTGCTGAATATCCGAGCCGTATTTCGCAATTGTAAATGTGCCGACCGCGCCCAAAATAATCGCCGGAACGATTGCGAACACCACCAACGAGGCTATCAACGCAATTTTGAGAGTTGATTTTTTCATCATCTTTCCCCCTAGCTGAAAATTTCAATAAAAACGCGTAAAACAAACGCGTTAAAGTTGCCCACGCATCGCGGCCTCTTTCTGCCGCTGTTCGGTCTGAACCTTATAAATAAATTTGCTGATGTAGTCCTCTTGAGCTGCCGTCAACCCTTGGAACTCACAGCCATAACCGTTTATGTTGCCCTCAGAATCCCTCTGAACACGCAAGATTCGCACTGCGGCGTTCAACGGATAATCCACAAACAAATCAAGCTCAACGCACACAAGGTCGTCCTCGAGAAATTCCTGTGAATCATCAGCAACCTTCATAAAAATACCGCCGACATTGATATCGTTGATTGAGATCTGCACAGGTTCGTCAAAACGCACGGTTTTTTCGCTGCGAACATAGAACAGTGCCCTGCCCTTTTCGTCAACTTTGATCTTAAAATAACGACGCCTTTCTTCAAGCACCTTGGTATCGTTGTTCTGCAGAATCTTGATGTTCATCTGCCTATCCATCGAAACCACAACCGCGCCCGTATATTTTATTCTGTCATTGGATTTGGTGGTCGACACAATTGAAACTATCTGATTGCGATCAAGTTCAGGCAAATCCTTGCCCTTTATAATAAGTATGCTGTCCTCGTCCGAATTTAGATTTTTTGGGAAAACAAAATTCTTTTCCGATGATATGATGAGATTTCCGGTTTCATCAAGAACATCAACCTTTATCACCTTACTTCCGAAAAACAAGTGTGCCTCACCTCCAAGGAAGTTGTCTTTATGCTAATTCCCTCAGTCTACATTTGAAAATCCGAGAGATTTAATATTTTGCAGAATAATCCACTTATTATTATACTATATTC
>CAMWMN010000114.1 GCA_947175385.1 uncultured Clostridia bacterium
GTAACTCGTGCAAATTGCAACGCAGTTTGGCGTGCTATAACCCAAAGCAACGCAATGGTAACTCGTGCAAATCCGAAATGCGAGCGGCGCGCAACACCACGAAGTGGTGTTGCGGGTCGCTCATCTGCACGGTTCGCAATTTGCTATTAAAATAAGGAGTTTAATATGGAGATTGGTGTATCCACCGCGTCATTATATCCGCTTCATGCCGAGGACGCGTTTTCGGAGCTTGCGCGGCTCGGTGTGAAAACGGCGGAGGTTTTCGCGAACGCCGAGTGCGAGGCACGCGAACCGATACTGAGCCAAATATGTTCAATACGCGATGAATATGGAATGCGTGTGTCATCGTTTCACCCGTTCTCCAGTCCGATGGAGAGCGTGTATCTGTTTTCGGACTACGACCGCCGAATCGATGAGATGATGACGATGTACCGCCGCTTTTTCGGGAGTATGAACGCTCTCGGAGCAAAGGTTTTCGTCCTGCACGGAGCGATTCTGAGCAGCAAATGCACTGTGTCGCATTATCTTAAACAGTTCCGTATGCTGAGCGAGGCGGGCAGAGAATTTGGAGTGACCGTGGCGCAGGAGAATGTTTCTTATTGTCTGTCCGGGCGGTTGGAATTTCTGAAAATGATGAAACGGGAGCTGGGCGATCACGCGAAATTTGTTCTGGACTTAAAGCAAGCACGTCGCAGCGGCGAAAATCCATTGGAGTATGTGGACACGCTCGGCGGGAGCATCGTCCACTGTCATCTCTCCGACGCAAGCGGCGACAAGGATTGCTTGCCCATAGGAAAAGGCAATTTCGACTTTTCGGGGTTTATGCGCAGGATCCTCTCCAAGGGCTTTGACGGCGCGTTTATCGTGGAGCTTTACCGCAGCAATTACGGCGAATTTTCGGAGCTGAAATCCTCGGTGGAGATACTCTCCGAAATCGCGGATAAAATCCCCCTGTAACAAGGGGGATTTTTGGCATATCGGGATTAATGTTGATGTTATCGAAGTGATTTTCCAAAATGTAAACCGTCGGTTGACAAAATGTGCTTAAATATTGTTTGTGACGTGGTGGAATTTCGCACCTTTTTATGATACAATAAAAATAAAGGTACGATGGTTTCATCGTGCTTATCCGTAAAAAATACTTAGGAGGAGAATCGTTATGAGCTTAGGAAAGAACATTCAGTATCTGAGGAAACAAAAGAAGATCACACAAGAAGAGTTAGCCGAGATCATGTCTGTTTCCCGTCAGACAATATCCAGATGGGAATCGGACGAAATAATCCCCGAGCTGAATAAGCTGACCGCTTTAAGCGGTGTGTTTTCTTGCAGCTTGGACGCTTTGGTCAAAGAAGATATGAGCGACTGTGACGGAATCTATTCGGAAATAACAATAAAGAAAGTAAAAGCGTGCAAGATGGCGAGGTATGTTATGATCACGCCGAATCCCGAGGACGATGTAAACGCGTATATGGATAACTGGGCGCAGCGGTCGGGTCTGCTGAAATTTCAGCCAAATGCAATGAGAATCGGATGGGATTTTCCGTTTGTTTCGCTCGAATTGCAAAACAGATTCGGGCTTCACGGATATGTTGCGGCTTATGTTTTGCCGGAGGGCTTTGAAACGGATTGTCCCGGTGTGGAATTTTTCGACCAGGATAACGCCGAGTATGCGGTAATTACAATACATGACCCCTTTCCGGAGGCTTTCAGCCGTATCCCCAATGCCTATAAAAAATTACTTGAGTTTTTACAGGCAAATGGATTTCGTGAAAATCCGATAGAGAATATACTTTCTTGCTTTGAGTACGTGTACGAAAAGGACGGGATTACCTGTATGGATGTATATATGCACGCGGACAGCGTTTCAAAGACAAACAGTTTTACGAATTTTTCAAGTTGTTCATAATATCAATCGTGTTCACATTACCCAAAATGCTCTGAGCGTGTAATGAGTGTAATCGGTAATGTGAACACGCTCTGAAATTTCCCCTTGACATTTCGTTAATAATGTGGTAAAATAAAGACAAATATCCATTATTAAGGAGATGCGAAAATGAAGTTAATTAATCTTGTCGGCGACCGTTTTAAGGAGCGCCCCTCGGATTGCCTTATCGACAGCCACGCGCTGATGGTGCGCGGCGGCTACATAAAATATGTAGCCAACGGAATCTTTTCAAACTTCCCGCCGCTTAAGCGCGTTACGCGGAAAATCGAGCAGATAATCCGCGAGGAAATGGACAAAATCGACGGTCAGGAGGTTATGTTCCCTGTTGTTATGCCTGCCTCGATGTGGGAGGAGAGCGGACGCTACACCTCAATCGGCGCGGAGATGGTGCGCTTTACCGACCGCGGCAAGCAGCCGTTGGTGCTGGGTATGACTCACGAGGAGGCGGCGGTGCAGTTGGTGCGCGAGTACGCAAATTCCTACACCAAGTATCCGTTTATGATTTACCAGATTCAGACCAAGTTCCGTGATGAGGCGCGTCCGCGCGGAGGATTGATTCGCGTGCGCGAGTTCACGATGAAGGACGCGTATTCGTTCCACACCTCCCAGGAGGATTTGGAATCGTACTACAAGCGCGCTCACAAGGCTTACGAGAACATTTATCGCCGCTGCGGCGCGCCCGGAGTGATTTCCGTCAAGTCCGACAGCGGAATGATGGGCGGCAGCGTTTCGCATGAGTTTATGCTGCTCACACCCATCGGCGAGGACTCCATCGCGATTTGCAAGCACTGCGGATACACCGCGAATGTTGAGGCGGCGAAGTCGATTATCGAGAATGTCCGTGATGCGGATTCCGAGCAGCTTACCGAGGTAAACACTCCCGACTGCCACACGATTGAGGAGGTCTGCGGATTCTTGAAAAAGTCCGCCGAGAAGTCCTGTAAGGCGGTGGTTTACCGTAAAGTTCCCGATGACAGCCTTGTGGTGCTGTTTATACGTGGCGATTTGGACGTAAACGAAACCAAACTCACGAATTACCTCGGCTGCGACATCAAGCCCGCCGTGATTGACGAGGAGTGTGGTCTTGTCGCGGGATTTATCGGACCTGTGAACCTGAAAGTGAACGGCGCGCATACCGTGCTGTTTGACGAGTCGCTGAAATCCGCGAACAACTTGATTTGCGGCGCGAACAAGGCGGATTTCCATATGACGGGTCTGGATATGGAGCGTGACTGCACGGACGTTGAGTTCCACGATTTCGCGAAAGCGATTGAGGGCGGAATCTGCCCCGAGTGCGGCAAACACGCGATTTCAATTTCACGCGGAATCGAGGTCGGAAATATCTTCCAGCTTGGAACAAAGTATACAAAGTCTATGGGAATGACCTATCTGGACGAAAACGGCGCGGAGCAAACTCCGATAATGGGCTGTTACGGAATCGGTGTTGGCAGACTTGCGGCATCGGTCTGCGAGGCATCGCATGATGATTTCGGACCTATCTGGCCGATGGCGATTGCGCCGTGGCAGGTTCATTTGTGCGCGGTTCGTCCCGATGACGAGCGTGTAAAATCCGCCGCGGACAAGCTCTACGAGGACTTGCAGAACGCGGATATAGAGGTTATCTACGACGACCGCAACGTTCGCGCGGGAGTTATGTTCTCGGACGCGGACTTGTTGGGAGTGCCGCTGCGTGTGGTAGTCAGCCCGCGCAACCTTGACGAGGGAGTATACGAGCTGTCCTCGCGCGATAAAAAGCTCTCAGAAAAGCTGAACCCCGAAAATGCTGTTGAGAGATTAAAGGAACTGATTATTTCAATGACCGAATCTTAAAACTGAATCCCCCCGAAGAAATTCGGGGGATTTTTTTGTAAAAGTACTTGACATTTCCAAATCTCCGTGCTATAATATGATTAGGATATCAATGTGATATCAAATTAATTGCAAAGGAGTCGGTAATTATGAAAGAGAACAGCAAAAAGATGATGGATTACGAGGAGAAGGAGTATCACGCGGCAAACGGCTGGGCTATGTTTTTTATAACGCTGCTGATTATGCTTGGGGGATTGGCACTTACCATTTGGGGCGGGGCAACGTCCACCGATGAGGAACCCGCGCCCTTGCTCTTCATCGGGATTCTTTTAATCGTATTCGGTTGGATTCCGTTTCTGGGGCTGAAAATTATGCGTCCGAACGAGGCGCTGGTGCTCACATTATTCGGCAAGTACATAGGCACGCTCAAACGCGAGGGTTTTTTCTTTATTAATCCGTTCTGTTCGGCGGTCGGCGGCGGAAAGCTCTCGCTGAAAACAATGACACATAACAACGAAAAGCAGAAAATCAACGACCTTTCGGGAAATCCCATAGAGGTGGGAATCGTGGTTACATGGCGCGTTGTAAACACCTCAAAGGCGATGTTCAACGTGCAGAATTACAGCAAATTTCTGTCTATCCAAGCGGACACAACACTGAGAGATGTGGCGCGCTGCTATCCGTATGACAGCACCGATTCCGATGAGAAAACACTTCGCGGCTCATCGGTGGAGGTTTCCGAGCGTCTTAAAGAGCTGCTCCAGGAGCGCGTTGAGGTCGCGGGTCTGGAGATAATCGAGGCTCGAATCGCTCACCTTGCATACGCTCAGGAAATCGCGGCGGCAATGCTCCAGCGTCAGCAGGCGACCGCGATTATCGAGGCGCGTCAGAAAATCGTAGACGGCGCGGTTGGAATGGTAGAGATGGCGCTGAAAAAGCTGAACGAAAGCCAGATCTGCGAGCTTGACGAGGAGCGAAAGGCGCAAATGGTATCAAATCTGCTCGTTGTCCTCTGCGGAAACAAGGACGCTCAGCCGATCGTAAACAGCGGCTCAATTTATTAAGGAGCGTGACTCTATGTTCTCAACGGAAACAATTGCGGCTCTGGCGGTCGGCGTAGCACTTGCGGTTTTGATTCCTGTAATCGCGGTAATCATGTTCAAGAAGAAAAACCCCGATTCGTGGCTGCCGAGCGTATTTATCGGCGCGAGTACATTTATCGTGTTCGCACTAATTCTGGAGCAGATACTTCACACAGTGATGATTCCAATCTTAAAGGACAACATAATCATTTATAGCGTTTACGGCGCGTTGGCAGCGGGAGTGTTTGAGGAAACGGGCAGATTTGTCGCGTACAAAACGCTGATGAAAAAGCATTACACCACAAAAAACGCGGTGCTGATGGGACTTGGACACGGTGGCATTGAGGCGATTATTGCACTTGGAGTTACGCTGGCGATGTTGCTCGTATTGGCAGTTATGTCGAACTCAATAGGGATTGACAAGGTGTTGGAAATGACTGCGAGCGGAAATCCCGGGACGGCGGAGGCTCTCAAAAATCCTCTCGAAACTCAGCTTGAGGGACTTACCGAATACAATTTTGTAAGCTGCGCGCTGGGAGTTTACGAGCGTATAGTCGCGATGATATTACACACCTGTATGTCGGTTTTCGTATACAAGGCTGTCACGCAAAAGGGTAAAATTTGGCTGTATCCCACGGCGATTTTGCTGCACGCGCTGTTTGACTTCCCTGCAGCGTTGTATCAGACGAATGTGATTACAAGCATTTCTGTTATTTACATTATTATGACGGTGTTTACTGCGATAATTGCGGGAGCTGCCGTGCTTATGGCGAAGAAAATGCCCGATAACGGGGAGAAACAGAGGTGATAAAATGAGCGACGAGGAGAAAAAGTCCGACAAGGCGAAAAAGCAAATACCATTACGGCTCTCCGCGTCGCTTTACGCGGAGATAGCGCGGTGGGCGGAGGACGATTTCCGCTCGGTAAACGGGCAGATAGAGTATCTGCTTACCGAGTGTGTGAAGTATCGCAAAAATAAGGGCGGCGATGATAAATGAACATGAACATCTTATTTATGATAGCAGAACTCCCTACGCCGCTGATATATATGATTATCGGCTTTGCAATGTGGAAAAATCCGCCGTCTTATAAAGTGAACGCAGGCTATAAAACCGAATTGTCCCGCAGTTCGGAGCAGGCTTGGCTGTATGCGCAGACGTTTTACGGGAAGCTCTCGGGGATAGTTTTCGCGGTGATCTCGGCAGTGACTTTGGCATTCAATATCTTCGCCTTAGTTACAAAGCTCGATGATACAAAGGGATTGATTGCGTTTCTTGTGTGGATATCTGTGGTATTTGCGGCTCTCGCAATTGTGAAAGGCACGGTGGAGCGCAGGCTGAAGGCAGCCTTCGGAAAGGGCGGTGACGGCAATGAACGATAATGTGATTATTGCGGTGGTAAATATGCTGATGCCGCTGACAATGCTCGGAATGGGCTTGATGATTTGGAGAACGCGTCCCGGCTATCGCGACTTGTTCGGTTATCACACAACGTGGGCTGAAAAGTCCGAGGAAGCGTGGAATTTCGCTCAGGAGCTTTTCGGGCGTCTTTGTACGAAAGTTTTCGCGATCGCGTCCGCGCTTACGCTTATCGCGGGACTGATTCCCGTGATAGCGCATATGGACGAATCGTGGGTATCAATTATCAGCGGCATTGTATGTTTCGTGGATTTGATTCCCATGTTCATAATAATTTTCATAGTTGAGGGAAAACTCAAGAAGAATTTCGACAAGGACGGACACCGAAAAGGCGGCGATAACGATGAATATTAACATTTTATACCTGCCCGCTGAATTGATTCTGCCGATTGCGGTAATAATGGTAGGAGTAAGTGTGTGGAAGAATCCTCCGAAAATGGGCGAGCAATTCGGATTTCGCACAAAGCGTTCCCAAAGATCCGAGGCGGCGTGGAATTATGCCCAAATCGCCTACGGAAAGATGTCAACGTTTGTTTTCATACCGATTGAATTGCTTACTTTGGCGGTTGGAGTAACGTCTATCGTGATGAATTTCAGCGATTTGCCCGCGTTTATCACGTTTATGGCAGTTGAAGCGGCTCAGGTCGCGGCACTTATCATTATCACCTTTGCGGTGGATCTGCGGCTGAAAAAGCATTTTGACGAGGACGGAAATTTGAGATAAAATGGAAATTATAATTGAAATAATTCTGGAAATCATCATCGAGGGCGTATTCGTGACGGCAACGTATAAGCGCGTTCCGCTGCCGCTGAGGATTCTCGCGGGGATTTTGGCGGTCGGCTTTTTCGGCGGTGTGATTTTTCTGCTGATTTTTACCGGCTTGGTCAGTTGGAAAAGTTCCGAATTACGCAACGGAAAATATGTCGCAGTGCTGATGTTCATCGGCGCGGTGGCACTGTTCATCGGGTCAATATACAAGGTTGTGAAGTTTATTCGCAACAAAAGCGATTAAGACAACACCGCACAAAGACCGCGCTTCGCGCTTTGCACGGCATCTACTTGCAAATTTTCCGTCATTTTTGCCAAAAACTCCTTGAAATACGACAGTATTCCTGCGTCGTTTTCGG
>CAMWMN010000115.1 GCA_947175385.1 uncultured Clostridia bacterium
CACCTATATAGGTGCAATAATATTATATCACAGAATTATAATAAAGTCAATGGGTTTTGCACCTATTTAGGAACAAAAAATATAGGAGGATTTTTGTGCAAAATGAACAAAGAGATTGAAACGGCAGTGGGTAACAATATCAGGATACTGCGGGAAAAGAAGGATCTGACCCAAGAGCAAGTCGCCGCCAGACTGCAAATAAACGGGTGTGATATTACGAGAAGTGCCGTTGCTAAAATTGAGGTGGGGCAGCGGCACCTTTATCCCGATGAGATTATTCTGTTAAAGAAAATTCTGAATGTTGAGTACAACGAAATTTTTGATGTTAATTTTCCAACCATTATATAGAGATGAAATCAGGTGATTTTTATGGATTATTGGTTTACAATCGAGGCAATTGACAGAGAAACGTTTCTGTTCAGCGAGTATTGCCACCGCGAGGAAACACACTGCTATGTCTTGTTCGGGAGCTATCGGATTCTGGTTATCGATACGGGAATGGGGATCGAGGACTTGGCGTTCGCGGTTGATTACATAGCGCGGAGGTTCTTCTCGAAGCTGAATCAGCGCGCGATTCAAGTTGTGACAACTCACGCGCACTGGGACCACATCGGCGGACACGCGGGATTTGACAATGTCGCAGTTCACCCCGCAGAGTTGGATTGGATAAGCGGCAATTTTCCACTGGAGCTTGATAATGTAAAGCGGCAGATTTTAGATGGAGCGGAATATCTGCCGAACGGGTTTGACATCGACCAATACCGTATTTTCAACGGCAGACCGAATATGTTGCTGAACAACGGCGATATGTTCTCGCTCGGTGACCGTGATGTGGTGGTAATCCACACTCCCGGTCACTCGCCGGGGCATTGCTGTTTCTTTGAGCTTCAGCGCGGATACCTCTACACCGGCGATTTGGTGTATCTCGGCTGTCTGGACGCATATTATCCGTCCACCGACCCAATGCAGTTCTGGGAGTCAATCAAGAAAATAAAGACCCTTGCATTCACCGATATAATGCCGGGGCATTACAATCCCAATCTGCCGATGGACATTATCGACCGCATTGACAACGCGTTCGGGGAGCTTTACGAGCAGGGAAAGTTCCAAAACAAGGGAATCCACGATTTCGGCGACTTTCAGATTCACATATAGCAAAACGCACAATTCCCACAATTGGAAGTTGTGCGTTTTTCACAAATGTAAAGAAAACTTGGCAAAAGTACTTGACAAGTAAACTTGGCAGTGGTATAATATAATTGCAAAGAAAACTTGGCAATGCTTTCTAGGAGGTTTTGTAATGAAGAAAGAAGAGATTCTTGCAAAGGCACGAGCGGAGAAAAACGATGAAATGGAAAAAGCGGTGCGTGACAGATCGGCTATTTGGGCTTTAATAGCAGAGACAATTGCGGCGGGTTTTTTCATTTGTATGCGCGATGAGGGCGAACCGATAATGGATTTGTCGGCTATAGTCTGCTTTTCAACATCGGTTTGTCTGTTTTACCGGTTTTTCAAGCTAAAGCAGATTTGGTACTTGTTGATGGGTCTGCTTATGACGGGATTGACAGTTTTCTCGGTCATCAGATTTTTTCAGGGACATTAAGAACAAGTTTTGAGGAGGACTAATTATGAAAAATGAAATGAAAATCAAGAAGAACAATCCGGTTACATGGATTATTGCGGCACTTTTAGCGGTGATGGGCATTTATCTAGTGGTGCGCCCGGAGGATATTCCGATGGAGGACTATTCCGCGATAGCGTGCCTTTCAACTTCGGTGATTGTATTTATTCAATTCACCAGAACAAAGAACCGCCGAATGCTTGTTCTGGGGATTTGCCTTGCGGCGGCAGGAGTTCTCTGCGCGGTGACTTTCCTCCGCAAGCTGATTGGGGCATAACAACGAAAGGGGAATCCAAATGAAAAAAGATGAGATACTTGCAAAAGCAAGAGCGGAGAAGTCCGATGAAATGGAAAATCATATCTATGATAGGTCAATGATATGGATGATTCTGGGAATGTTTGTATGTTTATGCATATTCTCATACACACGTCTGGAAAGAGATATGCCTACCGAGGACTACACAGCCACATTGTGTATCGCGATAGCTGTCGGGAACATATACAGATTTATTAAGCTGAAGAGGCGGCATTACCTTATGCTTGGGATTGTTTTCGCTGCGGTTGGAATACTTATGGCTGTAATCTACTTCCTGAAGTTTTTTGGAGCGTGACTATGGACGGTGAGCTGATACTTAAGAACAACCTCAAGCAGGCGCGCACCGAAAAGGGAATGTCCCAGGCGCAGCTTGCGGCGGTGGTAGGGGTCTCGCGGAACACGATAAGCTCCATCGAAACAGGCTCGTTCAATCCCACGGCAAAGCTGGCGCTGATTTTGTGTATCGCGCTGGATAAAAAGTTCGAGGAGTTGTTCTACTTCGATTAAACAAAAGGGGAGCGTTTCGGCTCCCTTTTTGTTATTTTTGTTTCTCAAACGGCTTTTCCGTGAGCATTTTCAGCAGCGGAATCAACATTCCGCCGACTGTGTTTCCAAGAATCACGATTGGCAGATAAGCCGCCGCAGCAGAAATCTGCCCCGCGAGGAATATGTAGAACATATCGGCAATGCAATGATTGAATCCGCTGATAATGAACACCGTCACGCACAGAAGAATGCCGATTACTTTCTCGGTATGTGCTCCCTCTTCGCGGCAAGCCCGCGCGTTCTCCACGGCAAGGAACATCAAAATTCCGCAGAACACTGCCAATATGAACGAGCTTAACAAATTATCGTTCACTTTTGTAAGAACGTTTGCGTTTGCTTTCTCGCCGATTGTCGCGAAAATCCTTGTGTTTCGCAGCAGAAACGCGTCAATGAATGTTCCTGCGATGTTCCCAAGCAGTGTGGACAGGCACTCAAGCAGATAAGGCGGCTTTCGGAGCGGCACATAGCCGATTTTCCCGGTATACAGACCGAAACCGAACTGGATTATCGCGAATAATCCCAGCGAGAACAACACCGCTCCGACAATCTTGTTCTCGCACGAAAGACTAACGCAGCCGCCAATTCCAATCATCATTCCGCCGATTACCGCGTTAAAGAATTGCATTACAAACTTTTTCAATGAAATTTCTCCTAATATCGTTTTAGGATATTATAGCATATTTTCTGCGTAATGTCAAGCGGAAATCTATCTCGGTCGCGTCTGGGTTGACCTGGCTATTGATGAACACCTGTTCATAAGTAAATTATGATATATTTTTGAAATTTTTCAATTTTTTTGACAAAAATTTGAAAAAGTACTTGAAAAATCTTGTCGGATATGGTAAAATATACTTGTGGTATTTGGATCGCGCTTGCGCGGTTCGGAAATTCCCCAAAGGAGCATTTCTATGAACATAAATCAAACGCTTGCCAAGGAGTTTAATCTCCGACAGGAGCAAGTTGACAATACAGTCGCGCTGATTGACGATGATAAGACCATTCCGTTTATTGCGCGGTATCGCAAGGAACAGACGGGCTCGCTGGACGATGTTGTTCTGCGTGAGCTTGCGGACAGGCTGACCTATCTGCGGAATCTCGAAAAGCGCAAGGAGGAGATTTCCGCGTCGATTACCGAACAGGAAAAGATGACTCCCGAGATCGCGAAATCCATTGAGAACGCGATGACGTTGGTGGAAGTTGAGGATATTTACCGCCCGTTTAAGCCAAAGCGGAAAACGAGAGCGTCCGTAGCGCGTGAAAAGGGATTGGAGCCACTCGCGGAGATTCTGATGAAACAGGACAAGTCGGTAATTCCCGAGGACGAAGCAGCGGCATTTGTAAACGCGGAAAAGGGCGTGCAGTCCGCTGAGGAGGCACTTCAGGGCGCGATGGACATAATCGCCGAGGACGCGTCCGACAATGCCGAGCTGCGTAAAAAGCTGCGCGAAATGTATTTGAAACACGGCACAATAAGCTCCGCCGCGACCTCCGAAGAGGCAAACGAGGTGTACAAGAATTACTTCGAGTACTCCGAGCCGGTGTGCAAAATCGCGGGACATCGCGTTCTTGCGCTCGACCGCGGCGAGAAAGACGGCGCGTTAAAGGTTTCCGTGGCTCTGGACGATGGCGAGGGTGAAAAGCCGGTTATCGCGGAGTATGTCAAGAATAACGGCAGGTGCGGAGAGCTTGTCCGCGCGGCTTGCGAGGACAGCTGCAAACGTCTGATTTTCCCGTCAATCGAAAGGGAAGTGCGGAATAAGCTTTCAGCTAACGCGCAAGAGGGCGCGATCAAGGTGTTCGCGTCCAATTTGCGGCAGCTTATTATGGCACCGCCCGTCAAAAACACGGTAACACTCGGTCTTGACCCGGGATACGCGCACGGCTGTAAATGCGCGGTTGTGGACAGCACGGGCAAGGTGCTGGATACTACAATTATCTACATCACGCGTTCCAAAGGCGAAATGGAACGAGCAAAGACGATAATCTCCAAAATGATTGAAAAGCACCATGTTTCCACAATCGCAATCGGAAACGGTACAGCCTCGCGCGAAACCGAGCAGTTTACTGCAGACCTCATCAAAACGATTCCGCAAAAGGTTTCTTATATGGTGGTG
The DNA here is from genome assembly GCA_947175385.1 of uncultured Clostridia bacterium. Lineage (GTDB taxonomy): Bacteria > Bacillota > Clostridia > Oscillospirales > Ruminococcaceae > CAG-115. Next base: position 4,598 of record CAMWMN010000115.1, read on the forward strand.
TCCGAGGCGGGAGCGTCGGTATATTCCGCGTCGCCGCTTGCGGCGGAGGAGTTCCCGGATTATGATGTTTCGCTGCGTTCGGCGGTGTCCATAGCGCGGCGGCTGCAAGACCCACTCGCGGAGCTTGTCAAAATCGACCCCAAGGCAATCGGTGTGGGGCAGTATCAGCACGATATGCCCAAAGCGCGTATGGACGAGGCTCTGAAAGGCGTTGTAGAGGACTGCGTAAACTCGGTGGGTGTTGATTTGAACACGGCGTCATACTCACTACTGTCCTACATTTCGGGAATCAATTCCGCGGTTGCAAAGAATATCGTTGCTTATCGTGAGGAGAACGGCGAGTTCACCGACCGCAAGCAGCTCCTGAAAGTGAAAAAGCTCGGCGCGAAAGCATATGAGCAGTGCGCGGGATTTCTGCGTGTTCCCGGCGGAAAGAATCCGTTGGACAATACGGGTATTCACCCCGAATCCTATACAGCGGCGAAAGCTCTGCTCGACAAGTGCGGAATTACGCCCGAAGAGCTTGGGAATAGCGCAATAATCCGCGAAAAGGTCAAATCTGTCGGATTAAAGAAAGTTGCCGAGGAAACGGGTACGGGACTTCCCACAATGACGGATATTGTTAAGGAGCTTGAAAAACCTGGACGCGACCCGCGTGATGAGCTTCCGCCGCCTCTTATGCGCAGCGGCGACATAATGGAAATCAAAGACCTCAAGCCCGGAATGGAACTTATGGGTACGGTGCGAAATGTCATTGATTTCGGCGCGTTTGTGGATATTGGCGTTCACGAGGATGGACTGGTTCATATTTCGCAGATGTGCAACAAATTTATAAAGCACCCGCTGGAAGTGGTGAAGGTCGGTGAGGTCGTCAAGGTATGGGTGCTTGATGTTGATATAAAACACGGAAGAATCTCGCTTACAATGAAAAAGCCCGGATAAAAGGACAATTCCAATGAAAACTGACAGAATAGAAAGAATAGTCGAATATTCCATTTTGGGATTGCTTGTGGCTGGTCTTGGGGTAATAAGCGCAATGAACTACCATCCGGCGAACAAGAAAATATTAGATGACTATTTATACGGCAAAAGCAGCTCTGATTCTGTTGTGGACAAAATTGGTTCAGCCGATGAGAGTTCGTTCGGAGAGGACAGCACATCGGATAAACCCAATGATACGGCAGATAATCACACTCCTGCCGTAATTTCCGAACCTGCATCGAACCCGTCCTCGAAAACCGAAACTCCGGCTGACACTCCCCAAACGGACTTAATCAATATAAATTTAGCCAATTTAGAGCAGCTTCAGCAGCTTAACGGAATCGGCAAGGTAAAGGCGCAGGCAATCATTGATTACCGTGAGGCTCACGGCGCGTTTCGTACCGTTGATGAGTTGACCAAGGTTGACGGAATCGGCGAGAAAACCCTTGAAAAGAATCGCGACAGAATCACGGTCGAATGACTTATGAAAAAGCTGAAAAATATGCTTTCGGACGTGGGATATATCATTGAAACCATCATTATAATAGCCTTTTTCTCATCACTTGCAGTACTGTTTTATGTGAGGTACTGGCCTGATGATTCACCTGTCGTTACCGATTCCGCCGCGAATGGAGAATCGATAACATTCACCATTCACGATTGGGAGCCTATAAACATCAATACCGCTTCCATTCGCGAGCTGCAAAAGCTTGACGGAATCGGCGAGAAAAGGGCAAAAGCGATTATCGAATACCGCAAGGAAAACGGAGATTTTGAAACAATAGAACATATTATTGAGGTTAACGGCATAACGGAAAAAGTTTTTGAGGGTATTCGCGATGAAATCACAGTTTAACGGTGTAGACTATAAAAATGGAAACTTTTGATAGAATAATGCGGAATTTGTCAATGCTTGTTATGACTGTCGCTGTTGTGATACGAATATTCAGCAACTGCGAGGATACGAGGAATCCTCCGCCGGAAATAAATCCCGCTGCCACGTTTACCATTGATATCCCGGATCTTGAAAACGGGCTTATCAATATCAACACCGCAAATCTCCATCAGTTTTGGAGCATTGACGGAATCGGTGAAACAAAGGCGCGGGCGATTATCAAGTACCGTGATGAGCACGGAGATTTCGCAAGCGTTGACGATTTGGTGAACGTTTCCGGAATCGGCGAGAAAACCTTGGAGCAAATCCGAAAATATCTTACTGTATAAGCAAATCCGCCATACTAAAATGGCGGATTTTGTTTTATCTTATTTCAAACTTTTCCGAGGGATTAAAAGCAATGGAGGTAAACACACATTTGGAAAGATCTTCCACGCCTTTTTCCGACATTTGTTCAACGCAGTTGTAAATCGAACTGTTTCCCACCAACATTCTGTAAACGCTATTGGTTTGCTCGCCAAAAACATTAGAACCTAACATCGAGAAAAAGATTTTAACAAGTGGATAATAGTCGGTTAGCTGATTTTTGTAAACATTTACAGGTTCTGTGCCGCCAACGGAAATTCTTATATCCTCCGCAAACTTCATCTCGCTGAACGCGTCCTCGGCTGCCGCCTCGGGCAAGAAGTGGATAATCTCCTCCGCCAATGTATCATCTTCGAGAATACTTCCGAGATTTTTCTGATAATAATCGTAATCCTCTTGTGTATTGACGTTAAGGAAACGCTCCAAAGCTTCCTTTATCCTTGAGGCAAACTCAGCTCTGCCTGGTGCTCCCGCATAGC
>CAMWMN010000116.1 GCA_947175385.1 uncultured Clostridia bacterium
GGAGAAAAATGTATATAATAGATATGTATGTGTTGTTGGATTCGCGGCAACCTGCCGAGGTGAAATTTTGCGCGCCATAATTCAAGACAGCATTTTGGTGATTAGTGCAAATTTGAAATGCAAGCGTTGCTCTGCACGCGAAGCGAGCGGTGTGATGCTTGGCAAGCACAGACGCGCAGCGTCTGCGCGTTTTCGGATTTGCTATCTGGATAAGGAGAAAATTTTATGAAGTGGATGGGCTTAAACGAGCTTAGAGAGAGCTATCTCTCGTTTTTTGAGAGCAAGGGGCATTTGCGGATGAACAGTTTTCCGTTGGTTCCGCCGGCGGACGACAATTCGATTCTGCTGATTAACGCGGGTATGACGCCGCTGAAAAAGTACTTTCAGGGTATCGAGGAGCCGCCGCGTCACCGTATGACAACGTGCCAGAAGTGTATCCGCACACCCGATATTGAGAATGTCGGCAAAACCGCGCGTCACGGAACTTATTTTGAGATGCTCGGTAATTTCTCGTTCGGCGATTACTTCAAGCACGAGGCTATCGCGTGGGCGTGGGAATACCTCACAAAAGTGCTCGAAATCCCCGCAGAGCGGCTGTGGGTAACGATTTACGAGCAGGACGATGAGGCGGGCGAGATCTGGGCAAACGAGATCGGCGTTCCGCGTGACAGAATTATCAGGCTCGGCAAGGCGGATAATTTCTGGGAGCACGGCAGCGGTCCGTGCGGTCCGTGTTCGGAGATTCATTTCGACCGCGGCGAGAAGTACGGTCCGTTGGAAAGCTTCGAGCAGGCAAGCGATTGCGACCGTATCATTGAAATCTGGAACAACGTTTTCACTCAGTTTGACAACGATGGAAAGGGAAATTATACCCAGCTTGCGACCAAGAATATCGATACGGGAATGGGTCTGGAGCGTCTTGCGTGCGTAATGCAGGACGTGGACAACCTGTTTGAGGTAGATACGGTTCGCAATATTATGGGCAAAATCTGCGATATAATAGGCGTGAAATATCACGAGGACGACAAGAAAGACGTTTCGATCCGCGTAATCACCGACCATATCCGCTCTACGACATTTATGGTGGGCGATGGAATCCTGCCGTCCAACGAGGGGCGCGGGTATGTTCTGCGCCGTCTGCTGCGCCGTGCGGCGCGTCACGGAAGACTGCTCGGTTATCACAAGCCGTTCCTTTATGAGGTTTGCGATACCGTTATTGACGAGAATATCTCGGCATATCCCGAGCTTGGCGAAAAGCGCGCTTACATCAAAAAAGTAATCCAGACCGAGGAGGAGAGTTTCGCTAAGACTATCGACAAGGGTACGGAAATCCTTAATGAAATGATTGCCGACCTCAAAAAAGACGGTAAGACCGTTTTGTCGGGCGAGGACGTTTTCAAGCTGCACGATACCTACGGATTCCCTGTGGATTTAACCAAAGAAATCCTGCATGAACAGGGGTTAGAGGCTGACGAATCGGGATTTGCGGAATGCATGAAAATCCAAAAGCAGACTGCCCGCGAGAAGAAAAAGCTCGGCGGCGGCTGGGATAACGCGAAGAATTCCGCGCTGGACGCATTCAAGACAGAGTTTGTGGGTTATTCCGATTTGAAAACCGAATCGAAAATTCTCGCGATTGTTAAGGACGGAGAAACTGTTGAGTTGTGCGGCGAGGGTGACGAGGTTGGAATTATCATAGATAAAACACCGTTCTATGCGGAAATGGGCGGTCAGGTCGGCGACAAGGGCGCAATTTTCAAGGGCAGCTCTGACGCTGTTGAAATCCGCGATACGCAGAAGCTCGGCGGCGGACAGTTCATCAGTTTCGGAAAGGTAACAGCGGGCGGATTTTCGGTTGGTGACAGCGTTTATGCACGTGTTAATGATGAGGTTCGTAAGGCTACCGAGCGAAACCACACTTGCTGTCACATTCTTCAGGCGGCGCTGCGCGAGGTGCTCGGCGAACACGTTCACCAGAGTGGTTCGTATGTTGACGCAGAGAGGTGCAGATTCGACTTCAGCCACTTCAGCGCAATGACGGCGGACGAGATCGCGCGGGCCGAAAAGCGCGTCAACGAGGAGATTTTGAAAGCTGTTCCAGTAGTCACCGAGGTTCTGCCCATTGAGGAAGCGAAAAAACGCGGCGCGATGGCATTGTTCGGCGAGAAGTACGGCGATACGGTGCGCGTGGTTTCAGTGGGTGATTTTTCCACTGAGTTCTGCGGCGGTACACACCTTAAAAATTCCGCAGAGGCGGGGTTGTTTAAGATAATTTCCGAAAGCTCGGTTGCAAGCGGAGTGAGAAGAATCGAGGCTGTAACGGGCAAGGGAGTTCTCGAGCTGCTCAATAACGCACAGGAGACGTTGGAACAGGCGGCTGCCGCGCTCAAGACGCAAAGCTCCAAGGATTTGGTTTCGCGCTGCGGCGCGGTAATGAACGAAATCCGCGAGAAAGATAAGAAGATTAGCTCTCTCGAACAGGCGGCGGCAAATGCGCAGCTTTCGGATTTGGGTGAGCGCGAGATAAACGGTGTGACGGTCATTGCGGCGGAGCTCGCAAACACGGGTGTTGACGGACTGCGTAAGCTCGGCGATAGTCTTGCGGATAAGTACGAGTGCTTTATAGCAGTGTTGGCGGGTTCAAGCGATGGCAAGGGCAATATTCTGTGTAAATGCTCTAAGAGCGCGGTCGCGAAAGGCGCGAACGCGGGGGCATTGGTGCGTGAAATTGCGGCGGTTGCTGGAGGCAAGGGCGGCGGAAAGCCCGACCAGGCAATGGCGGGAGTTCCCGATGTTTCCAAGCTGAAAGCGGCTGTGGAGGCGGCTTACGGCATTGTGGAGAAGGTGCTTGCAGACTGATAACTGCGTTTGTCGGAATGCTGACGGAGCGAGATTAAAAAAGGTTGTTGGTGACTGACGCAAATCCGAACAACGGCTCGGTGAAAGAGTCGGAGAGTTATAGGCTGTATCGACCTACCGATGATTTGCCATTTAGATAGGAGTAAAAAATGGATTGTTTGTTTTGTAAGATTGCTGCGGGAGAAATCCCCAGTGAAAAGGTTTATGAGGACGGAAATGTCCTGGCATTCAAGGATATCAATCCGCAGGCACCCGTGCATATCCTCGTAATTCCCAAGACGCATATCGAAAGCGCGGATAAAATCACCGAGAATAACAATTCGGAGGTGGGCGCGGTTTTCGCCGCGATTCCCAAAATCGCCGCCGAGGCGGGGCTTACCAACGGTTATCGTGTGGTGACAAATGTCGGAGAGGACGGCTGTCAGTCGGTTAAGCATCTGCATTTCCATATCTTAGGCGGCACTAAGCTCGGCGAGAAGATGGCATAAAATGGGGAAATTCACGGAATCGCGTTTGAACGCCGATTTGCGCTCCGAGAAGTTCGAGCGCGTGTATTTCCTGTACGGCGAGGAGAAATTTCTGGTTCAGACGTATGCCGAACGGATCGCGGGAATCGTTTCCGAAGAGGCGCGAGAGATGAATTTCGCGCGGTGGCGGATCTCCGTGAGGGACGATGTTCCAAAGGCAAGCGAGCTTGAGGATTTTTTGATGAGCGTGCCGTTTTTCGCGGAATATAAGTGCGCGGTGATTGAGGATCTGGATGCGGATTGGCTGGATAATGCCGAACACAAGGCATATTTGGAGCTGATTCAGAACATTCCCGAAACTTCCGTGTTGGTGTTCGCATTTCGGAATCTCGTGTTTGATGTGAAAAAGCCCAAGGCAAAGCTGAAAAAGCTGATGGAGGCTTGCGAGAATGCGGGTGTACTGGTGGATTTCGAGCTGCTGCCACAGTCTAAGGTAATGGCGATGGCAATTCGCAAGGCGCAAGGGCTGGGGTGTGAGCTTTCCGCGGACAATGCCGCGCTTCTTGCGAATGAGTGTGCGAACAGCCTGACTATGATACAGAATGAGATTGTCAAGCTGTGCGCGTATCGGCAGAGTGGCGAAATCACGCGAGAGGACATTGCGAAGCTCGTTCCGAAGCGGATCGACAGTGATATTTACTCACTCGCGAAGGAGCTTTTCGCGGGGCGCACGGCGGCGGCTCTTGAAATCCTCGGAAATCTGTTTTTGCAGCAGGTCGAGCCGATTTCCATTATGGCGGCGCTTTCCTCGTATTTTGTGGATTTGTATCGGGCAAAGTTGGGACAGATGTGCCGTAAATCCGCGCAGGAAACCGCATCGGCGTTTAATTACCCGCTCAATCGCGCGTTTGTAATGAAAAGAGCGTTTTCGGACGCGCAAAGGCTCTCCGAGTGGTATCTGGCGCGGTGTATCGCGATTTTGTACCAACAGAACAAGCTGCTTAATTCCTCAAGTGAGGACAAGCGGCTGATAATCGAGCGCGCGGTGGTGGAAATCGCGGCATTGGAGCGATAAATGATTAAACTTAAACAAGCCGTGATTGTTGAGGGCAAGTATGACAAAATCCGATTATCGAACATCGTGGACGCGGTAATAATCCCGGTTCACGGGTTTTCGATTTATAAAGACCGCGAAACCGCCGAGCTGATTCGCTCTCTGTCGAAAAAAACGGGCATAATAATCCTGACGGACAGCGACGGCGCGGGATTTCAGATTCGGAATAAAATTCGCAGTTTGGCAGCGGACGGCGAGGTTATCAACGTTTATATTCCCGATATTGCGGGCAAGGAGCGGCGAAAGCGGAATCCGTCAAAGGCGGGCACTCTGGGTGTTGAGGGAATTTCGGACGAGCTGCTGATTGCCGCATTCCAAAAGGCGGGTGTCCTCGCAGAATCCGCGCCCGAGCGTAAAAATCCCGTTACCAAGGCGGATTTGTTGGATTTTGGGCTGATAGGCGGCGAAAATTCCGCAGCACGCCGCGAGGAGCTTCAGCGCGCTTTGGGGCTGCCGCGGCATCTAAGCGCGAACATGCTGCTTGAGGTGCTGAATGTGATGTACTCAAAAGAGGAGTTCGCGGAGCTTGTAACCAAATTGTAATCAATTTGTAACCGTTTTGTAGTTGATTTTTAAGTGGTGAAATGGTATAATTTTACGTGAGGAATCCGTTTTTCGGTTCTCCGCAAATTCACAGCAAAAAGGAGTTTGGATATGGTATTTTCGAGCCTGACATTTCTGTTTGCATTTCTGACTGTCACTTTAATACTTTACTACGCTGTGCCAAAAAAGCTGAAGAATGTGGTGATTCTGGTCAGCGGGTTGTTGTTTTATGCGTGGGGCGAGCCTATTTATGTGTTTGCGATGATTTTAAGCACCGCGATCGACTACACGGCAGGTCGTGTTATGCACAAGTTTGACGATAAACCCAAGGTTCGGTTTGCCTGTTTGCTGATCTCTATAATAATGAATCTGGGATTGCTTGGGATTTTCAAGTACTCCGATTTTCTGGTGGGTTCGATAAACGGTTGGTTCGGACTGGAGATTGTAAACCCGTTTGTTACAATGTATAACAACATTTTCAGCAAAACGCTCGGCAGCATTAAAAATCTTCCGATGCCGATTGGAATCAGCTTTTTCACTTTCCAGTCGATGAGCTACACAATCGACCTTTATCGCCGCAAAATAAAGGTGCAAAAGAACGCGGCAAGCTTTATGGCATTCGTAACGCTGTTTCCGCAAATTGTCGCGGGACCGATTGTCCGCTATGAGGACGTTCAGAATGAAATCAACGAGCGTTCCATTACCGAGTCGATGATTGCGGGCGGAATTTCGCGTTTCATTACGGGATTGGGCAAGAAAGTCCTTATTGCCGATAACATCGGTATGCTTTGGACGGAAATCAAAGCGATGGAGTATTCACAGCTATCGGCGGCAACCGCGTGGCTCGGGATTCTCGCGTTCACGTTCCAGATTTATTTCGATTTCTCGGGCTATTCGGATATGGCAATCGGATTGGGTAAGATGATGGGCTTCAACTTCCCCGAAAACTTCGATTATCCGTATATGTCGCACAGCATTTCGGAGTTTTGGCGGCGGTGGCATATGACGCTCGGCGAGTGGTTCAAGAGCTATGTGTATTTCCCGCTCGGCGGCTCGCGCAAGGGCTTGCCGCGGACGGTTATCAATCTGTTGATCGTATGGACGATTACTGGCGTATGGCACGGCGCGTCTTGGAATTTTATGCTGTGGGGCGCGTATTTCGGGATTCTGATCGTTCTCGAAAAGTTGTTCCTCGGGAAATGGCTGGAAAAGGCTCCCGGGGCGGTGAGCTGGCTATACACCTTTGTGCTTGTGGTATTGGGCTGGGTAATGTTCGATGCGGTGCCGGCAAACACGGTGTCGTTCGGCGAGGTTTTCAAAACGGTGTTCGGATATATCGGCGCGATGTTCGGCGCGAACGGCGTGTTCGCGGACGCGTTTGCGATAAAGAGTTTTGTTACTTACGGGATTATGTTCGCGATTTGCATTTTCGCCTCTACCGATGCGTTCAAGATTATTTGCGGCAAAATCAAGGAGAACGCGCCAAAATGGATCATGTATGGCTATCCCGTGGCGCAGACGGCGGTAATGCTCGCTTCCGTGGCGTTTATCACCACTTCGAGCTACCACCCGTTCTTGTATTTTAACTTTTGATAAGGGGGAATCGATATGAAGTTCAAATTTACTCCCGACAAGCTGATGATTGGGCTGTTCGCGGTGATTATGGTTGTGATTCCCGCTGTAACAATCGCTCTTCCGAAAGCGGAAAAGAGCGAAAACGAGAACCGCACTCTCGCCAAAATGCCTACTTTAGTTGACCAAAGAAAGCTCGATAAGGCGGAAAATCCCAAAGATGTGTGGAATGCTATAAAATGGAAGTATATCACAAACCGTGATGGCAACGCGTTCAAGGACGATTTTGAAACGTTCTTCTGCGATCATTTGGTGGGGCGCGAAACGTGGGTAAAGACGTGCAACACGCTGCAGCGGCTCTCGGGGCAGCGCGAAATCAACGGTGTGTACACCGAGGGCGACCGAATGATTCAGTTGTTCCGCGGGGGCGATCGAGAATCCGTGGACAAGTCTATCGCCGCAATTAACGCGTTCGCGGCAAAATTCCCGGATAAACAGGTGAGCTTTATGCTCGCTCCGACTTCTCAGGAAATTTATGGAACAAAAATCCCTTCATATATGGGGATTACAAGTGAAAAGGTGTTCATCGAGGATACCTACAAAAGACTCGAGGGAGTAACCTCGATAGACTGCCAGAGCTTCATTACCGGGCACGGAGGAGAATATATCTTTTACAGAACCGACCACCACTGGACAAGTCTGGGGGCATATTACGCGTATCAGTCGGCGGCAAAGACGCTGTGATACAA
>CAMWMN010000117.1 GCA_947175385.1 uncultured Clostridia bacterium
GTGGATTTTCCAACGGATTTTCTTTCAGACCAAGAGCCTGTTTCTTTCGGCGGATCGCGGCTTTCAGCTTATGCTCGGTGCGGAGCTTCTGTCCGTGCAGACTGCGGTTGTAATCATCGGAGATGAGTTTACCGAATGAGAGCAGCATTGACACAACGGCGTTCTGCGCCGCTGTCTGATTGTATCTGTCCATGTTTTCCAAGAACGCTTGTGCATATTCGTTCCCCAACTCGGCGGACTGTTTTATATACTCGATGCCCAACTCTCGATCCGCATCGCAGCCCATTCCGCTGAACGTCATCACGCCTAGCCGATACAGTATTTTATCATCGGGGTTTTCGGTAGCGATCTTGTGGAATCCGCTGTATGCCTTTTGAAAGTAAATTTCAGATTGTTCCGAATTCTTTTCGACCCCAATTCCGTCATGGAGCATTTTCGCGGTTTCATAGCAAGCGTAGGCATTATCCTGATCGGCGGACAGCTTGTAATATTCAAACGCTTTCTCGTAATTCTGCGGCGTTCCGTTCCCGTAAAAATACAAGCTGCCGAGTGAGTATTGTGCAAATTCGTTTCCCGCAGCCGCGGATTTTTCAAACCACGCGAATGCTTTTGTATAGTCCTGTTCCGTGCCGTAGCCGAGTGCAAACATTTTTCCGATTCGGTATTGCACATAATCTCGTAGCCGTTTTGCGGTCGGTTCGAGCGCGAGAAAGCCTTGCAGTGCCTTTTTGAAATACTTGTCGGCTTTTAGAATGTTTTCATCACCAAGCAATCCGTTCCGATACATTTTGCCGATATCAAAAATAGCGAGGACATTTCCTTTTTCGGCTTCAGCACGGAACAGATTGAACTCTTTCGGGATATTGCGGTTTCTATATAACTCGGAGCAAGCGGATTTATATTCCGCCGCCCACTTGATATATAAATCTCCATCCGATGCTGTTTCATCAAACACATCCTCCCCATATCCCGCGAACATTTCCGTCAAGATATCCATCTCCATCACGGCACGGATCACAGCATTTTTGATAGGCTTGAACACTTTGTTTTCCTCCAATGAGGGAAATTTCTGCACCGCGCTTGTATAGGTTTCATATTTATGCTGTTCCAGGGTGCACCATTTGTCATACATCTTTTTCAGCACAGGATTTTGGGCGAGTGCAGCAACGATTTGGTCAACGGTTTTCTTGACATTCGGCTGTAGGTAGCCGTAAACCTTTTTGCCTTTGGAATTGCGTAGCTGCGTTTGCAGTTTCAAAATAAGCTGTTCGAGCTGTGAATCAACCTGACTATTGTTTTGCAGCTCCGACAGAAGATTTTTCATCACGCTTTCCGCCTCGGATCGCAACTTATCCCGCACAGCCGTCTGCTGCTGATACAGATTCTGCAGCTCGTCCTTGTAAATGTCGTTGGCAAAGGTGCTGCGGATTTTTTCGATTCCGTCCTTTGTGAGATAGCCCTCGCGCGGATTTTCCGAGTACACCACGATATGAACATGCGGATTTGTTTCCTTGTTGTGGAACGCGGCATACCAACGGATATTTTCGGGAGCAATCTTCTGAGCTGCCGCTATATCCGAGATGTGTCTCCGTACCAGATCGCGCCAGTGGTCGAGGTCGATGTAGCCCATTTGTTCCGCATCCTCACGCTTTAGTGAGACAATATGTGTCCAGAGCGCACCGGGATGATTAGCAACTTCTTTTGCGACTTTGTCAAGAATTATTTTGTCGTCTGTTTCGGAAAACAATCCGTGCGAGTTTGGACGCGAATCCAGATAATTCATAAAAATCTCGCGGTCGAGTTCTTGCTTATTTTCCTGCTTTGGAGCAGGTTTTTCCACGCCCTCACGGGTGGCGATGTACTTGATATAATTCCCGAACTTCTTATGCGCGTTTGGCTTGATATAGCGGCTTGTGACGATTATTTTCGGCAACGTTCACCTCCAAAAACAAAAAGCGGGACTGCTTGAAAAACAGTCTCGCAATATTTTTTATTTGGTTATTTACAAATCCACCGAACCGTTCACGCTGTCGTTTACAACGTAGTACGCTTTCAGTTGGTTGCCATCAGCCTTGACATAAACTTTTATGCTCTTGATTTGCTTGCGAGTGCCGCCGCGATAAGCATCTTTGCACATTTCCGTAATTTCGGAAAGCGTGTAGTCCTTGCCGCCGCTCTGGATCACAATCTCATCGGTTTTCGCTTTGGTGGACTTGCGAACGGTACGCTTTTTGCTATCGGTCGCTGCTGCCTTTTTTGCTGTGGATGCAGCCGAGGTTTTTGCTTTTGCTGCAGTAGCTTTCTTTGCGGTATTGGAAGCTGCTTTCTTCGTCTTGGTTTCCGTTACGGCAGCAGTCTTTTCGCTCTCTGCTTTTGCAGTCGCGGAAGTCGAAGCCTTTTTGGTTGTGCGAGTCTTAGAAGTGGATTTTGTTGCGGCAGCTTTTTTCGGAACGGTCGCTTTTTTCTTTTCCGCAGTCGGTTTCACACTTTTTGTTTCGGGTTCAGCAGCCTTTCCCTTGATAGGCTCGGCAGCAGATTTGCTTGCAGTTTTTGCCGCCTCGCTTTGAGTTCTTGAATTCTTTTTTCCTCTCGGCATAAGAAATTCCTCCTGTTTTTTATTTAAGTATACCACGATATTAAAGCGTTGTCAAGAGTTTTTTACAATTTTATAAATTTTCTGCGAGGCGGTAAAATGAAATCAAGAATTACTCGCTTTGAAATTTCACCGCGCTCTCGAAACTAATCACGCCATTGATGTGCCGCACTTCGTCAACACACATCGCGTGAAGTTCTCGAAGTGTATCCTCGTCAACCTCATTCGCGGCGGCAAGCGTGTGAGAAATTTTACCGAGCTCCACGGCGATCTTGAAAAGATTTCGGTTGATCCGCTGTTCCGATCCGTTTATCACTGCCTCAACCGAAGAAGTGATCCGTGGTGAAAGATAATTCACGTTCTTTTCCTGCTTGAGGAATCCGATATAAAAATTTATTGCTTTCTCAATGAACTCGCTGCGAGAGCCGCAATTGTCCTCGACAAAACGATAATTTACTTCCTCCATCGTCTTGGGATAAAGCCATAACGGGAACCTTATTTTATTCGAGAACCCCTCCGAATTTCCTTTAACGGTGGTGTTTTTCGAGTTTTGCAACTCCGAATTTTTGGATTCTGCCATTTTACAACCCCTCTCTTAGATTTCAAAATTCGCTTTAGCGGCGGGCTTTGCCCGACGCAGTGATCGGGGCGGAACACCGCCCCTTTAACTTGCATCATAACCATACCCCCAAACCGCCCTCGTGCCAATCTCAGAGCCGTTTCGCTAACTCCGCGAAAACTGCCCCAAAACGGCTCGAAAGCTGCTCGGAGGTAAACGTCCCTATCTTTGCGCCAAAGCCCCACACGGCTCGACACAGCCGTCTCAAAATCGATCACGGCAGATTGTTCGGCTTGGTGTGAGCATTTTTGGGTTTTTCCGCTTTCTGTTGCTTAGCCGTCATATCGATAAAATCGCGCACGTTCTGCGGCACGACCTTGCCATAAAGCTGCTCGGCGTACTTGGAGATTTCTTCATCGAGAGAGGAATTTCTCTGCTCCAGATACATTTTCAGAGCGGCAATCTTGTCGCTCTCAAGCGTGATTACAACCGTATTTTTCATAGCTGTCACCTCTCAAAAAAATGAAATTTCAATTTTCATATCGTCCTCAACTTCGGCTTGCGTAATGCTTTCGGGAATCGCAAATTGCCGCGCATATTTCTCGCATTGCTCGTCCGTAAGCGAGCAGAAATCCTCACCGTCATCGCCGCATATGAAGAACGGTCCTGCGACGATTCCCTCAAGGAAACGGCGGTTGCCTTCCATATTGCGGAGCTTGACTTCCTCGTTCCCGACCATGATCGCGTGGGGGTCATTGAGGAAGCCAATCGGCTCAATCAGACCGCCGCCGACCGCTTCCTGCAAGGACTTATAGTCGTGTCCAATCTCCGTTACATAGGCGGGCTTGTTTGGCTCTACCATAACAACTTTCATGTTAATTTCTCCTTTCAGATTAAAATAATCTTAGCTGAAAATCTTCCTCCGGATCACTTTCGGACTGTTTCGTTTCGGAACTTTCTTCTTCAAAGTCCTCGTCATTTTCGGGATCGCAGATGGTCAGATTATCGTTTATCCGCCGCGCACAATCGGGATCACGAATCCTCAAAGCCGCGCTTTCAAAGCTCTCCAGATAAGGTCTTGGATTTTCGTACCGCCGCATTGTTATGAGGTCATCTGCTGCGATAGCGCGCCGCAGATTTTCCGCGTAGTTGATGATCGCGGGTATGCACCATTGCTTTATCTGCTGTTCGGACAGGCTTGCGGACTGCTCCCGAACGAATTTCAAATTCTGGTCCGCGTCAATAATTTTCATCGCTTTCCGAGCGTTTTCACGGATTTCATCGGGACGAGCCATGTAGTTGCAGTCGACCTCGGGCGGCGTTTCCCGATAATACACATCGGGTAAACCGAACAGCAAGTTCTCCTGCTTTGCAAGCTGTTCTTTGTAATAGAGAATACGATTTCGGGTCAATTCAAGATTAACCCCGTCCGTCCAAAACGGATCGGAGCCGCCTTTGGTGAACACCTCATCCCATCGGGCGTAGCTTTTTTCAAGCTCCGTAGCATAGTCGATTTCGCGATTTTTTCTGCTCATAATGACATCTCCGGCGACTGCGACTCATCCTGAGTTTTTGTCGATTTCATTATGCAATTCTCAAAAAAGTTTTCCATAATATTTTTCCACTTGTCAATTGTAATTTCCAATACCATAATATTTCCTTTCAACGCAAAAAAGCCCGCGCGATTTGCGCAGGCTTTAATATTTTATTAAATTTACTCTTCAATTTCCCAAGCGAAATCCCGAAATAAATCCCCATCAATATCGTAAATGTCCGCTATCGGAATCGAGAAATTATCCGTGAAAATGACGATTTTCTCCACCTCGTCAATCCACTTCACAAATCCGATTTTCACGGTATATCCGCCGCCTGATTTCAATTTGTCGGGGAGAAAATATGTTATTTTCACTTCAGGACGTTCCGAAATTTTTTCGAGAATTGCTTGCAGACACTCGTTAATTTTTGTCTGCCTGTCCTCGGATAACTCAAGACGTTTGTCAGTAAGCCGCGCCGTTTCCGCGACGACATCTTCATAGCCGGTAAGTGCCGCAAATGGTGAGAACTGCGCGGCGCGGTCACGCTGCGTCATACGCTTGTGCGACTTGGGTTCGGGGTGAGGAAGATATATTATATCGTTGTAATTTTTCATGCGCGATGACCTCCAACCTGACCGTTTCGCACGATAGTCGTGCCGCCGTCCTCTAAGTTCATACCCTTTAGGACAGCGTTTTTACCGAATTTCCGCTTGATTTTAATCACAGCTTTCTGCATTTCCTTTTCGCGCTCAAGCATTTTATTTTCGCGTTCTATTTGCTCGTAATCGGTAAATAAATCGAGCTGCTCCGCTGCGACCTCGAAGACGTTTTCCTCGTTCACAACGCGGTTTGCCACGATATATATCCGCCGCACTGTGAGATTTTTCCGCACAATTTTTTCGTATAATTCTGCAGCGGCTTTTACTATCTTCCTTGTGGAGGACGTTTGGCAGTCGAGATTTATTGAACCGTGCACCGGCTTCGGTACGCATCTTCCGTAATGATCCGATGTGATCCCTCCGCAAAAATCCAACATTTTTTCGGGCAACAAATTTTCTGCATCATAGCCTACCGTCAGCACGATTTGGTCTGTTACCAGCCGTTTTTCCACGAGGTCGAGCGACAATAAATCCGCCATTTCGCGGACTATCAGCAGACCCTTTTCAAAACTGTACGGCTCTTGTAAAACCTGTCCCGTACTTATGCTGCTGCTTTCGGGACTGTAAGATTTTATGTCCGCGATGGTGCACGACTCCCATCCCCACGCGTGATCGATCAACAACTCCGCATTCACTCCGAACAGTCGGTACAAAAGCTCCTCGTTATCCAAGGAACACCGCGCCACATCGCCCATTGTGAACATTCCATGCTGTTCCAGCTTTTTGGAATATCCGCTTCCTACCCGCCAGAAATCCGTCAGCGGGCAATGATTCCAAAGTCGTTTTCGGTAGCTTTGCTCGTCCAGCTCGGCTATGCGCACTCCGTCTTTGTCGGGCGGAATGTGCTTAGCGATGATGTCCATCGCAATTTTGCAGAGGTAGAGATTTGTGCCGATACCCGCTGTGGCGGTGATTCCCGTGGATTTCAACACATCCGCAATCATCATCCGCGCGAATTCGCGCGCCGAAATCCCTAGCGCGGGCAGATACGGCGCGGCATCAATAAACACCTCGTCAATCGAGTAAACGTGGATATCCTCGGGCGCGACGTATTTCAAATAAATTCCGTAAATCCGCGAGCTTATTTCCATATATTTCGCCATTTGCGGGGGTGCTGTGATGAAGTCGAGCCTGTAGCTTGGGTGATTTTTCAGCTCCTCGGAATCGTAAGATTTGATCCCTAGCATACCGCCTGGGGACTTGCGTTTGCGCTCACGGTTTATTTCGCGGACTTTTTGAATCACCTCAAACAGACGAGGTCTGCCACCCACTCCGAGTGCTTTTAAGGCGGGCGTTACGGCGAGGCAAATTGTCTTTTCTGTGCGCGATTCGTCCGCCACAACAAGGTTGGTCGTCAGCGGATTAAGTCCACGTTCCACGCACTCAACCGAAGCATAGAATGATTTTAAGTCTATCGCGATATACGCTCCGCCACTACGCCGCATATTCTCACCCCTTTTTTCAACTTATACATATTTTATAACATATATGAACATAAATGTCAATAAGTTCCGGGCAGGAAATTAAATGAAATTCTTAAAACTATCAACTACATCGTTCTCTCCTTTCCGTCCGCGATCCAACGACCCGTGTCGTCATAAACGCGTCCGTCGCGGTCAATCGTCAGCTTGCTGCCCTTTGAAATCGCAAGATGAATCATCTTGCAGT
>CAMWMN010000118.1 GCA_947175385.1 uncultured Clostridia bacterium
CCGACAGCCGCGAGGTCGAGGCAGCGGTGTTGAAGATGTTTCCGCCAAAACCTGTACCGATTGAATTTGCAGAGGGATATGATAATCCCGGCATAGATTTCTTGGAAAAGAAACGATTGCCCAGAACAAGGACAAAATAGGCTAAACGATTTTACTTTTTTCATCTTTGAATACGGCAAGTTTCATAATCGGTCATGTTCTTTGTGCTATTTCCCAATTTATACTATATTAAATATACATCATTACACTCAAAGAAATCAACCATTTTTACCTATTTTCCGCTAAATGCTACACGTCTTCCGTTATGGATTGAAAAATTCGGAAGTTTATGTCATGATAGCAGTGAAAAAGTGTGAGAGGGAAGGTTATTTAAGAAACTTTTTCGCTTACTTTTTTACCAAAAGCCATTTCGTTCCCCAAAAAGGGCGTTTCGTTCCCAAAATGGTTGAAAAATGCGGAATATTATGTCATAATAACTGTGGGAAAATATGTAGAAAAAGTAATTTATAATGCCCTTCCACTTACAGTTTTTGCCAGAAAATGTGAGTAAAATACCTGTTATGCGTTTTTTTATACCTGTTGTCAGATTTCCGTTGACTTTTTGGGAATTTTGTGGTATAGTTGTGTCGAACAGCATAATTAATTGTACGCACGCAAGAATTGTATCATAGTGTCTTTGAAAAGTTCCTCAAGATGTCTTGTTCCAAAAATTGTTGATTTTGGGGAAAATATGATGTATAATGTGTATGTACAAGAATCGTCGATTTACAATCGGCTAAACAACATTGCTGCCGATAAGCAGCACGACTTGAAAAGGAGAAAGATATGGGAAGATTTTCAAAAACAACGCAAATCAAGAACAACACTGACAGAGCGGGTTTTATAAGCGCGTTCAACGATGTAATGGCGAAGCGTGGCTTTGTGCCGTGTTCGGAGGACGAGGCGGCAAAGTCGTATTTGCTCGCGTTCAGTGACGGCTGGGTAACGTTCACGTCGGAATCGGAAGATGTTCCGCAGGTGGTAAAAGATATGAATGTTACAAGTTTTTCCGTGGAGGTTGTGGACAGTGACTTCGCGATACTCACGCTGAACAACGGCGATACCGTAATCTTTGGAGACGGCTCAGGGTACGGAATTGAGGATTCACCCAAAGGCGAGCGGAAGTTCTGGGAGCCGCTTTTAGCAGATGGCAAAACATGGGAGCAGTTCTGCAAGGTTCGGGACAAAAACGAGGTCTTTGTCGAGGACGCGCTATGCGAAGCCGCGCCGATATTGGGAATTGACACCAAGTACATAATCGCGGATTATAATGAACTTCTCGATATGGCGGAGGACGACAGGAATGTTGGAATGCTTTATTTCAAGGAAAAGGCCGCCGACAAGAAAAGCAAGCCCATGACGCTGAACGCGGCATTTGTCAAGGTTTTCGGCGAGGCACTTGAGCCGCTGGGCTTCAAGAAAATCAAGAGTAGGTATCCGTATTTTGTGAGGGTCGTTCCGGGTGGGGAAATCTTTCACATTATCGCTTTGGATTCCGATGTAAAATGTTGTCTTATGTATGATGGGATAAAATATAGGGCATACAATATAAAATGCGGCATTGCTACCATATATAGGAACAAAATCGATTTAAGTCAAAAGCCGAATGATTTCACTTTGCTGAAAAGCCTTTTCGATATTTATACGGAAATTCACCCGTTTGATTTGGATTTGAAATATCGCTCTTCAATTATGGAGTTTGACTATAATCCCACAAAGCAATCCGCGATAATTGACAGTCTGAAAAAGTCATTTGAAGTTACTCAAAGTGTTGCTTTGCCAATCTTAGATGAGGTGACGAGTTTGGAACATTGCGTGGATTGTTTTGCGGAGTTGAAATATCCATGTTTTCCCAACGTAACTATGTCAAACGAGGGGCTTTTGTGCACGAAGCTGTTTAACAGTGATGAATATCGTAAATTCATAAAGCGTTTTCATGAGTCGGCTGCCAAGGCGTTTGAGTATGAACTAAGAAACGACATAGGAAGATTCACAGAAGAGGAAATCGTTAAAAAGCTCATGGTATTTGAAGAAAGAAACGCGGAGTGGGAAAGAACTTGCTGCGGTCAATTTGACGATTCTAAGCTACAAGCCAACGCGCCTGCGGAACTGGAACACAGGAAGGAAGCAAATAGGGACAGATTAAGGGAATATGGGTTAGACTTATAACCTCTATCCTATAAAGCCATATTTAAAGAAAGGACGTAATGTCATGTTTAAGGTGAAATTTAACAAGTTTGTTGCAGTGTTAATGAGTTTAGTGCTTGCGATGGAGTTTCTGTCGCCGACTTTATTATCGATTCGCGCTTACGCCTCCGATAATTATGATAAAATTGCCGAAAATATAAGTCAAGAGGAAGCGAGAGAAGAAGGCGAAAGAGAGAAAGAAAGACAAGGCTCTAAATGTCGTTTTGACAATAATTTCAGAATATATAAAGGTCCATCAATAAGTCTTCCGGATGCAGAACCCATAGAATCTTACATCAAATCGTGGGATAATAATTGGTGTTTAGCTGCTGAATACGATAAGCTTCCATACAACGAGTTTCATATAAGGGTGCAAAAAGATATAAGACATAACATAAAAAACAAAGTGGAAGGGAATGAACTTTATTTTAAATTTAGAAAGGATCCGAATTTTCCTAATGGAAGAAAGGAAGGAAGTGCTGATTTATGGCAAAAAGACAATAACAACATATACCTTTGGGAGGTTAAACCTGATTCATATCGAAGTGAACCTAACAAACCCAAAGGTGAAAGACAGCTTGAGGAATATGTCAAACATGACAAGGAAAAAGTTGGTTCTTTTGACAATGTCGCTAGTTTGAATTTTTTCCATGGAAACAATAGCAATAATGATATTATGGACGGTCAGTTTTGCTTTTTTGTGATGGTAGTGACACCAAATTGTGAAGAGGGTTTTGCTGAATATATAAGATATGACGTAAAATATGAAAACCAAGGCAACGGCATGATTATATATTCGTTCAAGCGTACACTTATAGATAACAGAAGACCACGAAAGCAGGAACAAGAGCAAGAACAGGAGCAAGAACAGGAGCAACCGAGCCCTGTTCCCATTCCCGATCCAATTCCCAATCCAATTCCCAATCCAATTCCCGATCCCATTCCCAATCCAATTCCCAATCCAATTCCCGATCCCATTCCTGATCCCATTCCCGATCCCATTCCCAATGAGGAGATGTGGAAATGGTTTTGCATAGGTATGGCAGTCAAAGGCGGAGCTGCGGCTGTAGCAGCGGTTATCTATTCAATGTCGTCAGACGTTAAAGCAGCATTTATGAGTGCTTTAGCAGAATTTATGAAGAATCCCACTTTCGTCGCTGCAAGCAATCTTAGTTTGGTATTTGGATCTTTTTTTTACGGCACTGGAGCATTCGCAGCTGCTGAGGAATACTGTGAAGAACAGAGCAATGACGGTTTAATCGCAGACACAATGGAAGAAACGTGGGAGAAATTTTTAGAGGCCGGCATTGCTCCCGAACCCATTGACCCGTTGGTAATTGACCTGGGCGAACCGGGCATAGATCTTACCTCTGTTAAAAAAGGCGTCCACTTTGACCTTGACAACAACGGCTTTGCCGAGTTGACCTCATGGATTGGAACAGAGGACGGATTCCTTGTGCTTGACCGAAACGGCAACGGAAAGATAGACAACGGAAATGAGCTTTTCGGCGACCAGGTTACACTGAAAAACGGCGAAAAATCATCTTCGGGATTTGAAGCACTTGCGGAATTTGACGAAAATGAGGACGGAATAATTGATGAAAACGATTCCGAATTCGCAAATCTTAAGGTGTGGATTGATGCCAATCACAACGGTATTTCCGAGAGCAGCGAGCTTAAGAGCTTGTCCGCGTTGGGAATTGTTTCCATAGGATTGAACTTCACAGAAGCCAATGTTACAGATGCGGAAACCGGCACGCTTATCGCAAGAACATCGGTTGTAACGTTTGATAACGGGACCCGCAAAACAGCCGACATAAGTGAATTTCAATTCCCTGTTGACAAAACAAATACCCTTCACATAAGCGATGATGATATTGTCGCAACAATAGGCAACATCCCGGATATAAAGAGGGCGATTTCCAAAGATGAAACAGGCAAATTGGCAGCATTGTACAACGAATTTGAAAATACAAACAGTATTGTCATTAAACGCTATTGCCTAAGGAGAATCCTGTACTTCATCACGGGCGCGAATAATATTTCCGCCAACTCTCGCGGAAACAATATAGATGCACGCGATTTACGGGTTATCGAGTGTTTTATGGGTACGGATTTTGTAGGTTCCGACGGCGGAAGCTCCCCTAATGCAAATGCCGCAAGTATCCTAAAATCCATGTATTCCGAATTGGAGAATCTATACTTCTGTATCCTCAATCACAAATCCGAATCCGGCAGTTATATGAAAAATATCTTTGTCTACACACATGAGGACGGGCGCAAGACGGTAAATTTGGTTTTGTTTAACACCCTTGTTCAAGATATGATTGATAAAGGCGAAAATGTTGATTTAATGCTGTATGTTGCGGCAACATATCTTAAGACATACGATTCGGCAAACGGAACATCGAATTTTGATGTGTTCAGCGAGTACTACTCCTCAATTAGCGACCATTTTGCAGGAATAATGAATATGGTTGATTGTGCGAATTTATATTTGGGAACAGTATCCGATGATAAAATGAATGGCACAAGCAATAGCGATTTCATCTTTGGCGAAACGGGCAACGACACTCTGAACGGCAACAACGGCGACGATTACTTGGACGGCGGAGAAGGCAATGACTACCTTGACGGCGGTGCGGGAAATGACACCTATGTTTTCGGAAAAGGCTACGGCAACGATATAATCTACGACGGCAGCGGAGCGAATAAGATAAATTTCACGAACCTCAAACCCGAGGATATGACGGTGTACTATCCCACTGGGAGCAATGACGCGATTCTAACCATAACCGAAACCGGTGAAACACTCACTGTAAAGAACTTTTGGTTAGGTGCAAGTTGGAGTAACTTCACGCTGGAGTTTGAGGACGGAACAGTGATGAACCCCGATGATGAGGGCAGTCCGTTCTTAAATGTCGTGGGCAAAGAATCCGATGAAACGCTTTGGGTTCTCTACGGCAACAGCACAGCTCAGGCTTTGGGTGGAAATGATATCATCAAAGGCTCGAACGGCAATGACACAATCTACGGCGGCAAGGGCAACGACACGCTCAACGGAAACGCTGGCAATGACTACTTGGACGGCGGCGAGGGAAATGACTACCTTGACGGCGGTGCCGGAAGCGATACATATGTTTTCGGAAAAGGCTACGGCAACGATGTAATTTACGACGGCAGCGGCGAAAATAAAATCAAGTTCACCAATCTTTCGCCCGAGGATATGACGGTGTACTATCCCACCGGGAGCAATGACGCGATTTTGACCATAACCGAAACTGGCGAAACGCTCACTATGAAGAATTTTTGGTCAAGTGACGCTTGGAGAAACTTCACGCTGGAGTTTGAGGATGGATCAGTGATGAACCCCGATGACGAGGGAAGTCCATTCTTGAATGTCGTGGGCAAGGAATCCGGTGAAACACTTTGGGTTCTCTACGGCAACAGCACGGCTCAGGCTTTGGATGGAAATGACATCATCAAAGGTTCAAACGGTAATGATACAATCTATGGCGGCACAGGCAACGACACCCTCAATGGCAACAACGGCGACGATGTTCTTGACGGCGGTGAGGGTAATGACTACCTGGATGGCGGTGCGGGAAATGACACTTATGTTTTCGGAAAAGGCTACGGCAACGATGTAATCTACGACGGCAGCGGCGAAAACAAAATCAAATTCATCAATCTTTCGCCCGATGACATGGCGGTGTACTATCCCACTGGGAGCAATGACGCGATTCTAACCATAACCGAAACCGGTGAAACACTCACTGTAAAGAACTTTTGGTCAGGTGCAAGCTGGAGAAACTTCACGCTGGAGTTCGAGGGTGGAGCAGTTATGAAACCCGATGACGAGGGAAGTCCATTCTTGAATGTCGTGGGCAAAGAATCTAATGAAACGCTTTGGGTTCTCTACAGCAACAGCACGGCTCAGGCTTTGGGTGGAAATGACATCATCAAAGGTTCGAACGGCAATGATACAATCTATGGCGGTGCGGGCAACGACACCCTCAATGGCAACAACGGCGATGATTACTTGGACGGCGGCGAGGGAAATGACTACCTTGACGGCGGTGCCGGAAGCGATACATATGTTTTCGGAAAAGGCTACGGCAACGATGTAATTTACGACGGCAGCGGCGAAAATAAAATCAAGTTCACCAATCTTTCGCCCGAGGATATGACGGTGTACTATCCCACCGGGAGCAATGACGCGATTTTGACCATAACCGAAACTGGAGAAACACTTACTATAAAGAACTTCCGTTCAAGTGTAAGTTGGAGGAACTTCACATTGGAGTTTTCTGATGAGTCATCATACTTGCTTAATTATGAAACAAGAGAATTTGAAAGAATTCTCTCTGATGACTAGCTTGCTCAGGCGAACGCCGATATTCTGAACGAGATTTATGCGAACGAGAATCCCACGTCGGATCTGCTCACGGAGAGCGATAAAAATAACAAGGCGGATTCAATTGACATTCAGGTGATGATACTCACCGAAAATATGGCGGCATTCTCGAACGAGAGTAACATTTCTGACAGCGTGAATATGCAAAATAATGTGGAGGGTTTCGCGTTTGAAAATCAGCTTCTGGTTGGTACTCAAGCATCATAATGGGGGGATTCATTTAACACTTTTGGATTTTAATCTTATAGTTAATAGAAAAATAGGAGCTGATTATCATAGTAGGCGAAGCCGATGCAGCCTGTGGAATCAAA
>CAMWMN010000119.1 GCA_947175385.1 uncultured Clostridia bacterium
CCTCATCGGCAGTGTGGCAAACCCGCATATCGGGGATTGTGTGAAATCCCAGACTTTCAATAAACTCCAACGACTCGGAATGTGTTTTGAACGTCTTTCCGTCAATTCGCTGAATGTTAAAACAGAAAATGTCGAGCTTACGTGAAGCGGTGATTTTGTTGTCCTTTTGCCGCAAAGACCCCGCCGCCGCGTTTCGTGGATTTTTGGGGAGCGGTTCGCCGTTTTTCTCCTGGAGTTCGCACAACTCGCCGAAGCTCTTTTTCGGCATATAGACCTCTCCGCGAACCTCCAGAAGAGGTAAATCCGAAGGTATCTTGAGAGGAATCGTGCGGATCGTTTTAAGGTTCGGTGTGATGTCCTCGCCGATAAAGCCGTCGCCGCGTGTTGAACCTTGTATCAAAGTGCCGTTTTCGTACACCAACGACACCGAAAGCCCGTCAATCTTCATCTCAACGGTGAATTCCTTTGCGCCCTCGGACTGAACACGCTCCACGAAAGCCCTCACCTCATCGGTGCTGAACACGTCCTGAAGGCTGCCCATCTGAATCTCATGACGAACTTTCTCGAATGTTGTCTGTGCCGAACCGCCCACGCGCTGTGACGGAGAATCCTCCGTAAGCAGCTCAGGAAATTTCTTTTCCAAATCGCACAACTCGTGCATTAATGCGTCATATTCATCGTCCTCAAGGGTTGGTGCGTCAAGGTCGTAGTAGTTGTGATTCGCTTTTTCGATCATTGCTTTCAGCTCGTCAACCCGTTTTTTTGCGTCTGTATATTCCAAAGTCCTCTCTCCTTATGAAATTACTGCCCCAAAGTCGTTCAATGTTCCCGCGAGATCCGAAGATTCGGTAACAACATGAGTGTATGCCTCGGGGACTCTTCCCACGATAACCGTTTCCGCCGCGATAATGCTGGTGCTTACCGGCACACGCGTAGAAAATCCAGGAATCAGCGCGTCAACGTCCGCGTTGATTTCGATTATAATCCGATGGAGCGTTTGGTTAATCCCCGCCTCGGTAAACTCGCTTATTACGGTAGTTGTCGCATATCCTACCGGAACCACGCTCATTCCCACATTAAAACCTTTGCCATGAAGAACCTGAAGCCCAAGCAGCGTACCGATCGGAATTTCGATATTTACTGCGGACATTCGCTCTATTTCACGCTCTATACGCTCAGCGACCTCGGTTTTCAAACGGTTAATGTTCATCACATTGCTCTCTACGGAAACAATTTCCCCGTCGGCATTTGCGGTTAGATTAACCAATGTTGAGTATTGCGCGCCCTCGCGTTCGATTTCCGCCAAAACTGCGTCATTGATTATCTTGGACACCATTTCGTGACACTGATAAGCGTTGATGGATTCCACCATCGGACGGAAGCTCAGATCCGCCAGAAACAGCAATCCTAAAACAATCAGCGATAACGCAATAAGTTTTATCCCCAGCTTCTGTAAAAAGCCGCGCGGTGATTTTCTTCTTGCGCTTCTTGTACTCATTCGGCTCACCCCTCCCGTATTATATGTTTATTACGGGAAAGTGTGAATTATGGCTTTGTCCTAAACATCGCTTCACGATGTTTTAGCGTTTTTTTCTCCAAACTTCGTTTGGAGAAAAAATCCGCAGGTTTTCCAAATTGTTTATAAATGCTTCACAACGATTTAGCGTTTTTTAATTGTTAATAAAAGCCTCAAATGCCTTAAATGCCGCGTATACATCGGTCTTGGCGGTGATTTCAAACGGCGCGTGCATACTCATAACCGGTACACCGATGTCGATTGTATCAACGTTGAGGTTCGCGATATAAGCCGCGACAGTTCCACCGCCGCCGATGTCCACCTTGCCAAGTTCGCCTGTCTGCCAAATTACGCCTTTCTTGTCAAGCAGAGCGCGGATCTCGCCCACAAACTCCGCCGACGCGTCCGAGGTGCCGCTCTTACCGCGCGAGCCGGTGTATTTTGTAACACATACGCCGCCATTCAGCACGGAAGCGTTGTTCTTCTCGAATACGTCCGGGAAAGTCGGGTCGTATGCAGCGTTTACGTCTGCGGAAAGGCACCTTGAATTGGAAAGCACTTCCCTGCCCTTTACGCCGAATGTCGCCGCCAGATCCGCGATGAAGTACTTCAGATACGCGGAGCGCAAACCCGTGTTGCCATCGGAGCCTGTTTCCTCCTTATCGGTGAGAATCGCGACAGCCGTTTTGCGCACGGATTTCGCGTTCAGCACCGCCATAAGCTCGGTATACGCGCACACTCTATCGTCCTGACCGTAACCGCCGACAAGACTTCTGTCAAAGCCAATATCGCGCGCCTTAAACGCGGGAACGGCTTCCAACTCGGCGGAGAGGAAATCCGCTTCGGTAATTCCGTACTTCTCATTGAAAATCATCAGCAGATTGAGCTTTACCGCTTCGCTTGCCTCATCGTCCTTAAACGGGCGCGAACCAACGATTATATTCAGTTCCTCGCCCTTTACAAGCTCGGTGGAGGGACGCTTCATCTGCGCGGTCGCCAAATGCGGCAGCAGATCCGACACGCAGAACACAGGGTCGCCCTCATCCTCGCCGATATTCACGGTGATTTTGCTTCCATCCGCCTTGACGATCACGCCGTGCAGCGAAAGCGGCACGGTCGGCCACTGATACTTCTTGATTCCGCCATAGTAGTGGGTCTTGAAATAACCCACCTCATCCTTTTCGTACAGCGGATTTTGTTTCATATCTAAACGCGGGGAGTCGATATGCGCAGCTACGAGATTTACGCCATTTTCAATCGGCTCTTTTCCAACAATTGCCAGAATCACGGACTTTTCGCGGTTTACGAAATACACCTTGTCCCCCGCTTTGTAGGTCTTGTCCTTGTCAAACGGAGCGAACCCGTGTTTCTCGGCAGCCTGTTTGATGAACGCTGTCGCTTCGCGCTCGGTCTTAGCCACATCGAGGAAGTGCTTATAATCCTCGCAGAATTTGTCCATCTTCTTGATTTCCGCATCGCTCATTCGAAGATAAGCGTTCTTTTTCTGCATAAACAGCTTTTCCTTAAGCTCCTTTGCCGACTGATTTTCTTTTTTAGACATAATAATATTTCCCTTTCGGTTTATTTTTTATTGTAAAGCCTGAGATACATATCCATAGCTTTAGTGATCTTGCGAACATAATGCTCGGTGTCCTTAATCGGAATTTTGTCGAGATGTTCACCGTCCAATGAATATCGCCTGTCCACAAGCCATTCGTTGACATTTCCGCGCCCCGCGTGATAAGCCGCCGCGACCGCCTCGACATTGCCGAACTCATCATACAGATACCCCAACAGCCAACAGCCATATTTGATATTCTTTTCGGGATCATACATATCGTAATACACCGCGTCATCGTCATCCATCTTAAACTTTATCCAGTCGAAAGTATCCTCCATAATCTGCATAAGTCCGCGTGCGCCGACATTGGAAACGGCGTCTTGGCGAAATCCGCTTTCGGTTTTGATTACCGCATAGACAAGATATTTGTCTACATTATATTCAGCCGAGTATTTCTCGACATATTCCTCATATTTAATTGGATAATTTCGATCGATATATATATTGTATATGATATATACAAGCATCCCCAACAGCATAGCCGAGATAATCGACACGACTATCACAAACGGCGCTATGCTCTTTTTCCTTTTACGAGTTGTCATTTTATGCCCTTCAATCTGTCAATCACATCATAAGCGAGCTCGAAAAGCCGCTCCTTTGTGTCGTTATTTTCGATGGTAAAGTCGGAGTGCGCCTTGAAAAACTCCGCGGAATGCTGCGAGGAAAGCCGCGCTTGTGCTTGCTCTTCGGTGAGCTTATCGCGCCTGCAAATCCGTTGGCGGCAAAATTCCGGCTCCGCCGTAACGCTTACAATAGCCGTGCATATTATATCCAGTCCCGCTTCAAACAGCGTTGGAGCGTCCAACAGGACATCTCCGTCCACCGATTTTATCTCTGCGATTACGTCATAGATGATATACGGGAAAATAATGCGGTTATACAGTCCGCGTATCTCGGAATCGTTGAAGATAATATCGGCAGTGACTGCGCGGTTGAGCGTTCCATCGGGATTCAGCAGCTTTTTTGGGAATCGTCCGTCCAATTCCTCCAAAAATGCGGGATTATCGGCGACTTTTCGCGCGGAATTATCGCAGTCTACCACCGTGAATCCACGGTCTTGAAACGCTTCGCGGACGGTGGATTTCCCCGCGCCGCTGTTCCCGGCAAGCCCTATTATCATAATATTTGGCAAATTCACGTTTATTATACCTCAATAATCCTGAATGCAGCCGCGCGTAGTAAGCGATTGTACACCGCAAGACCCACTCCGCTTTTTTCGGGGATTTCCACCAGAACGGTTTTCGCGCCGATTTCGTCCGCCTTTCGTAACAGCGAGAAAAGTCGCTGCGCCTGAATTTCGGGAGTTGCACCGTAGTCCATAAAGCAGCCCTCTTCGGGAACTACCGCGCCGAGCGCAACCATATTTTGCTCAAATCTCGCGCGTTTCGCGCAATAATCCGTGAATCTTGCGCCGTGAGCATTTATAATGTATACGTCCGCTTTCGGGGAATAATGCTTGTATTTCATTCCCGGAGAGAGCACGCGTTCGTCCTTGGCGGGCTGAACTGTAACCGCCCTGTCCACCTCGACTTCGGCAAACTCCGAGAGCATTTCCGCTGTGATTCCTCCGGGACGCAGAATACGGATTTTACCGTCCTTGAAACAAATCACGGTGCTCTCCACTCCCACGGAACACTCGCCGCCATCGATTATCAGCGGGATTTTGCCGTTCAAATCCTCGTAAACGTGCATTGCCGTTGTGGGACTGGGCTTTCCCGAAAGATTAGCGGAGGGCGCGGCAAGCGGAAAGCCGCATTTCTTGATGATTGCCAGCGCAGCCTCGCTTGCGGGCATACGGATTGCGACCGTATCCAAACCACCGCTTACTGTGTCCGAAATCAGGTTGGATTTCGGAAAAATCATGGTGAGCGGTCCGCCCCAGAAGCGTTCCGCCAGACGATTCGCGATTTCGGGAATCTCCCTCACCAACGGAGGCAGCATTTTCATACTCGCAATGTGAACAATCAATGGATTGTCCTGCGGTCTGCCCTTGACACGGAAGATGTTTTTCACACCCCAATCGTCAAGAGCGTTTGCGGCAAGCCCGTACACTGTTTCGGTAGGGATCGCCACAATTCGCCTGTTGGCAAGCAACTCCGCCGCTTCGGCAGCGCTTTCCCTGTCAAACGGGAGAACTTTCGTTTCGTAGTCCATATCAACTCTCCTGTTTAAGCAGTTTCGCGGTTCTGTCAGCAACGCGCAGAGCCTCGAAAACCTCATCGCAGTTTCCGTTCATCATATCGTCCAGCTTGTACAGCGTAAGCCCGATTCGGTGGTCGGTAACACGCGACTGCGGGAAATTGTATGTCCGGATACGCTCGGAGCGATCGCCGCTCCCGACCTGAATGCGGCGTTCCTCGGCGATTGCACTGTCACGGGCGTTTTTTTCAGCTTCGTACAGCTTACTGTACAGCATTTTCATAGCCTTATCTTTATTTTTCATCTGGGAACGCTCCTCTTGGCATTCCACAACGGTTCCTGTGGGATTGTGGATTATCCGCACTGCGGATTCGGTCTTGTTGATGTGCTGACCGCCCGCCCCGCTGGAACGGTACGTCTGAATTGTTAAATCTGCGGGATTGATGTTCACATCAACCTCTTCAACCTCCGGCAATACCGCCACCGTGACAGTTGAGGTCTGAATCCGCCCTTGGGATTCCGTTTCGGGGACACGCTGAACGCGGTGGACACCGCTTTCGTACTTTAACTTCGCGTATACGCTCTCGCCCTCCACCCCAAAGCTGATTTCTCTGTAACCGCCAAGCTCCGTGGGATTGCTGCTCATCACATCGATTTTCCACCCCTGACGCGCCGCGTACATTGAGTACATTCGGAACATCGAGTTCGCGAACAGTGCCGCCTCCTCGCCGCCCGCACCAGCGCGGATCTCCACGATAACGCTCTTGTCATCGTCCGGGTCGCGCGGCAGCAACAGGATTTTCAGCTCCTCGGTGTATTGCTCCATACGCTCCTTTGCAGAGAGCAACTCCTCTTGAGCCATCTCACGCAGCTCTGCGTCACCGTCCTCAAGAGCCTCCTTAGAGTCCTCATAATCATCGTTTGCCTTGAGATACAGCTTATATACGTCAATTAGCGGCGTGAGATTTTTGTACTCGCGCATAAGCTCGGTATAGAGCTTGTTATCCGAAACCACCTTTGGGTCGGACAGCTTTACACTGATTTCATCATATCGAGCCTGAGCGGCTCCAATTTTTTTCAACATAGTAAACCTCCAAATATTATAATTGGGAATATTTGGAAACGCTAATCCTCGCCATTATCCGACTCGTGAATTACGGATTTGATTTTCTTCTCGCACTTCGACCTCGGAATCATAAACATATGCCCGCAGCCCATACACGAGAGTTTGAAATCCGCTCCCGCGCGCAGAACTTTCATTTTGTTGTTCCCGCAAC
Source organism: uncultured Clostridia bacterium (assembly GCA_947175385.1). Taxonomy (GTDB): domain Bacteria; phylum Bacillota; class Clostridia; order Oscillospirales; family Ruminococcaceae; genus CAG-115. Next base: position 6,557 of record CAMWMN010000119.1, read on the forward strand.
CGGGGTGGTTCTTCTTCATTACAAGCACATCTCCCACAAAAATATCCATAATAATCCTCGATAGATACAATATTTTGAATATACTTTTTAATTATAACATATTTTTTACAATTTTTCAATATTTTTACGGGAAAAATTCACAAATATTTTATAAAACAGGAAATCCCCTTGCGAACGCAAGGGGGGGTACGTTGCCAAAAAGATTTGACAAAAATACACCTATCCGAGAGGAGCAATCCCGCTCAGTTTTTGCGTATTTTGCGCGAAGCGCAAAATCGAATTGCCATTAGGGCAATTC
>CAMWMN010000120.1 GCA_947175385.1 uncultured Clostridia bacterium
CGAGAATATCATCTACAATATTGTTGCCGGTTCGCGGCTTGTTACGGTAATCGTCATCATCGGAAATCAAATCATCAATGCTCTTTGACGCGAGGATCTGTGAGCTTTTGCGACCCAAAACCGCACGCGGAACGGATTTCTTTGTTCCCTCCCCCGATTTTTCGGAGGTGCTCTCCCCTGACTTCTTTCCGATCTGCGGAGCGGAACGTTTTTGTCTGCCCGTTGTGGCGGTCGTCTGCGAAAAAAATGCATCGCTTGAATCACGCTTGGGAATAGTCTGAAGCTCCGCAGTTTTATCCTTGACGGGTGTGGTAACGAGCGGACTTTTGAGGTTCTCGGACACCTTTGAATACGTACCCATTGCGGCAGATCTGGGGGATTTTGGATAGTCCTTCGGCTCGGCTGTAGGCTCCGGCCGGACGGGTTTCGCAGATTTTACGTTTTCTTGCCGCGGCAAGACTCCGGGGTTAGGTTTGCTCGCCTGCTCCGCCTGGAGCTTCTTCTGTCTGCGTGCCGCCAATTCAAACAGAACCTGATCCGCTGCCGAAGTATCAGATACTTTTTGGCGATTATATGAAGCTTTTCCATCGCTGTTTACTCCGATAGTCTTATTACGAGCTTTGTTTTGCTGTTCGATAGAAGCTCTCTCAACAACGTTCTTGAATTGCGGCTCGACCTCGGCTTCGGGTCTGTTTTTAACGCCCGCGCGGATAATATCAAAAAGAATCAGCGCGATACAAGGCAATACGGCAATGCAGAACACCCCAATCGGAGCCTTTATAAATAGGATAACTTGTCCCAAAAACGAGCTTGCCAGCTCCGCGTGACCGATAATCTGTGATTCAGCGGCAATGCGCTCCTTGCCATTTTCATCAAGCGTCAGGCTGTAAACGCCGTCCGAGAGTGTGATTTCACGGATATATCCCAAGGCGGGTTGTTCATCATTATTTCTCCAAAGAACAAGATTTCCCTGCTCAAGCTCCAAAGCCCCACACTTTCGCACCAAAACAGCACTTCCTTTGGGAGCGGACTCAAACCCATCAATGTCAACAATATAAATATTGTATCCAAACACATCTACAGTCTTTTGAGAACCAAATGCAGCAGTTGCAAATATCATGATAATACACAAAATTATCAATATTGCGCAAAAGAAGTATCCCAGCCCACGAAAAATTTTTTTGCCCAAATTTCAAAAATCCTCCTTTTTCCTATTGACAAATCCAAAAAAATAGTTTATAATATAATAGTCGCAAGTACAGTATAACATATTCATTTGATTTTTGCAAGGGTTTTTTATGTTTTTTGCTAATGAATTTGCAAAATGCACATAAACTTCTTGTAGATGTGAACGAATACTGAATTGCTGATATTTAATATGCTAGTGTAGCTCAGTCGGTAGAGCAGCGCATTCGTAATGCGCAGGTCGGGGGTTCGAGTCCGTTCACTAGCTCCAGCGCGGTATCTGCGCGGTCAATTCCCATTGTTACACACAATGGGAATTTTTCGTTTTCCCTGTAGGGCTAAGTCGAAAAGCATTTTAGTCCACGATATTACACAAAACGTGAACCGCTCCAACTTACGCATTCTTCGCAAGTTGGAGCGGTTCGGAAATATGGATCTTCCCACTTTCGGTAGGGTGATTTTTGTGCTGATTTATGATTTTTTACTTCTCGATAGCACTGCTCCCACCACAAAAAATACCGCATAGACTACGATATTCACGCACACAATGCTTGCTCCGCAAGGCGTATCCGCAATGTAGGAGATCATCATTCCGACAACGAACGTCACCACCGAAATCGCCGCCGAGCAGACAGTCACCGCGCGGAAGCTCTTAAACACGCGCATCGAGCATAGTGCTGGGAAGATTATCAGACTGGAAATCAACATACTTCCCATCAGCCGCATTCCGATAACAATCGTTATCGCTGTAAGCAGCGCAATCAGCATATTGTATACGTTCGTGTTAGTTCCGGTTGCCTTGGCAAAGCTCTCATCAAATGTGATGGCGAAAATCTTGGTGTAGAAAAAAACAAAGATTATCAGCACAACCAATGCCAAAATCACACTGGTTATCACATCTCCGCCGCTGACGGAAATTATGCTTCCGAACAGATAGCTGTTGATGTCGATATTCATTCCATTGGACATAGAGTTTGCCATAACACCGATTGCAAGCGCGCTTGTGGAAATAAGCGCAATTGCCGAGTCGCCTTTGGTCTTGCTGTTTGAGGACAGCCGCAGCAGCAGGAACGCCGCCACGATTACTACGGGAATCGCCACTGCCATCGGTGCGAGGTTCATCACCGCTGCCACAGCCAGTGCTCCGAAGCCAACGTGCGAAAGCCCATCTCCAATCATCGAAAAACGCTTGAGAACAAGGCTCACGCCCAACAGCGCCGCGCACAGTGACACCAGAATCCCGACAATCAGTGCTCTTACCAGAACAGGCGCGGAGAATATCTCCGAAATAACCTCAAACACCCTTATCACCGCCCTTCAGGAAATCCGACGCGTCACTTTTCAGGAACTCCTCCGTTTTCCCGAAGAAGAAGTCGTCCTCACGCATACACAGAATATGTGACGCGTATTTCACTGCTGCGGACATATCGTGAGTTACCATAATCACGGTAACGCCGTCGCGGTTGATTTGCGAAATCAGCCCGTAAAACTCCGCAGTAACCATCGGGTCGAGTCCCGTGACCGGCTCGTCCAAAAGCAGGATTTTCCGCGTTGCGCACAGCGCGCGCGCCAGCAATACACGCTGCTGCTGTCCGCCAGAAAGCTCACGGTAGCTGCGGTTTTTAAGCTCCGAGATTCCCAGACGCTTCATATTTTCCGCAGCGATTCCTCGCTCCCGCGCCGAGTAGAACGGGCGGATTCCGCGGGAGTTCAGACAGCCCGAAATCACAACCTCGTAAACACTCGCGGGAAAATCACGTTGAGCGTTGGTCTGCTGCGGAAGATAGCCGATTTCGTTTTGCCACAGCCCGTCCCCAAACTCGATTGAGCCTCCCACGGGCTTTTTCAGCCCCAACAAAGCCTTAACCAGCGTGGATTTTCCCGAGCCGTTCTCTCCGACAATGCACAGGTAATCGCCCGGGGAAACCTCAAAATTTAGGTCTTTGATCACTGTCATATTTTCATATGACAGCGTAAGATTTGTTGTTTTGATAAGTGACATTTTGCCCTCTTTCCCTCTACTTCAAGTCAAACAGGAATTCTTGATAGTCCTTTACATAATACCGAATATTTGTTCTTCCCTTGGTGATGACCGTGAATCCCTCCGCCTCCAACAGTTTTTTCTGTTCCTCAACGCCGCCCGGATATTTGGGATTCAGCTCACCATTCGCCTTAAGCGTCCGCCAGTAAGGAGTCTTGTCGTCCTTGCGCTGAAAGCTCGCCCATGCCGCGATAGAGCAGAAAATTCCGGCGGTTATCGGGTCGGTGAAGTCTGCGTTATTTTGCGCGGCAAAGTATTCCCGAATATCGCCGACCGTAATTACCTTTCCCAAGGGAACGCGGCGCATTACCGCGTCATAGTCGAGCGGCGGAGCGAAATACATCTTACTGCCTCCGTACTTTTCAATGCTCTTTTCGTCTGTTATCGTGACGATTTTGGGCATATCCTTGCTGTCCTTTAACATTGCGTTGAAGTCCTTTTTATTTTCATTAGCCATAATTCAACACCTCCACCACCATTATAACGCATTACAAAACCAAATGCAATGAGACGGTTTTATTTTTTATGCGAATTATAAAATTCTTTCAGCTCCGCCTTGCGTTCGGCGGGAATATCGGTTTTTCTGATTCCGCGAATCGCGCCTTCAAGTGCCAGAAGACGGTGAATACAAGCGGTTTCATCAATGGACTGTATTTTCAGCCACGCGTTCTCCGCGCCGATTTGAACCAATTGCGCGGTGGTTTCGATACCAACACGGTTCAATTGCTCCTCAACAACTTTTCCTATATTTGGAAGATTTGCCAATTGTCCCATAATTATCCTCCGTTAAGCGCGCTTTTCAGCATTTTATAATTGCGTTCCATAAGCGAAACATAGCTCTCCCCTGCCGCGAAATCATCGGCGGTTATGTTGTGACAGGTGTGAAATTCCGCAGTCGGAAGTCCGTTTTCGTTCGCCAGATTGTCTGCGAGCTTGTGATTCGACAGTTCAATATGGAACACCGAGTCCACAGTATCGGAATCCTTTAGCTTTTCGGCAAGGAACGCAACAACCTGAGCGGACGGCTCCGTTTCGCTGCCGCAGCCCGGAAACGCCGCATAGTAGTTCAGGTCATACTCCCGAAAGAAATACAGCAGCGGAAATCTGTCACCGAATACGAAATGCCTTTCCTCCCCTTTCAGCAGTTCCGAAAACCGCTTGTCAAGGTCATTGATTTGTTGAACGTAATCCCCCGCCCGCTGTTCATAAAACGCGCTCTTTTCGGGATTTAACTGCACCGCAGCGGATTTGACACTCTCCACAATCAGCGCGGCATTTTTCGGCGAAGTCCAGATATGCTCGTCATATTCCTCGTCCTCGTGCTCCTCATGATTTTCGCCGTTTTCAAGTTCATCCTCTTCAAGAGCCTCCACCGAGTCCATCATACGCAGGGTATTCACCCCGCTTGTGGATTTCAGCATTGTATCCACCCATGAATCCGACTCGCCGCCGTTGTAGATAAACAGGTCGCAGTTGTCAATTTTAACGATGTCGCGCGCACTGGGATCGTAGCTGTGGCTCTCCGCGCCGGGAGTGAGCAGCAGAGTAATATCCGCCGTATCGCCGAACACCGCCCTCGCGAAGTCATACGCTGGGAAAATGGTGGTGATTATTTGCAGCTTTCCTTTGGGTTTTCCGCTCTCTGCTCCCGTACAGCCACACAACAGAGCCATCATCGCGACGGCAATCACCGAGATAAAACGTCTAAACATCGCCGCACTCCTTTCGACAATTGCCACAAATTCCGTAAATCACGGTCTTGCCAATATCCACAAAAAAGTTGTGGCTTTTCTCAATGTGGTCGCTCATATCCGCCATAAATTCGCAGTCCATATGGATTACTCTGCCGCATTTTTCACACTTAAGATGAAAATGCCGCGAACATTCCTCGCTTTCGTTAAGCTGATAACACGAAGCGTCGCCGTCCGTATAACGCTTGAGGATTCCTTGATTAGTAAGCCGTGAGAGCGTTCTGTAAACCGTTGCCTCACCAGAGCTTACTTCGCCGCTCTTGATAATATCCTTTGCCGTGAAGCACTTTCCGCGGTGTTGATTGAAAAACTCAACAATCTCATCACGCTGTTTGGTCTTATAGCTGTTGTCGCTCATAATGCTCCTCTTTTCAATTGTTTTCCCATATTTCCCCGTCATCAAATTCATCGGAACAACTGACATACAGGTCTATGTCGATAGCTGTCTCCGTTGCACAGCAAAAGCGCATAACCTCCAATGACGGTGCAAGACAAGGCGCGCTTTCGCCTGCCCTTACGGTCGGAACGACCTCTAGCACAAAATCCACATCATAACACTTTTTTATCTTGTTTAAAACGCCCATTTTATCAAGCAAGGGAGTGAGTGTTTTCAGCATTTGATTGGATACTTCAAAATCGTATTCGTGGCAAGTGCCGGTTATCCAACACGCGAAATCATAGACCGTTCCGTTTTTGCGCTTGTCGCCTATTCTCCAAAACTTTTCGGGCGAAATGCCCAGAAGCTTGGATACCGTATCGGGATCGAAATCCCCAACAATCTTAAAATATGTGTAACAATCGGTGTGTGCCGAATGACAATATATTCTTTCTAAATCAGCCATCGAGTTTCCTCCTGCTCACTACGATTTGATATTGACTATCATTTTCAAATTATAACATATTTTTTTGAAAATTTCAATAGTTTTTATTGATTTTTCTGAAAAAATGTTGTATAATAAATATGTGGGGTATGCGTGGTTGCATTAAGAGCCTGTTCAGTATCTCAACGCGCCGCAGTTTTCTCGCCAAACAACAGCAATTTTTTGCAACGTTTTTGCCAAAGACATATGTTGTGAATCAACTCGAAGAACAGTGAGATATCGAACAAGCTCTAAGTAGATGAATTTGAAACATGTTCAAGGAGGAACTGATATGAATAGCAAAATAATCATAGCAGAAACAGAAAGGTTAATTTTAAGAAGATACACAAAAGAGGATCTGCAGGACTTATTTGAATACTTATCCGATAAGGATGTTGTGGAATATGAGCCGTATAAACCTCTGACCTTTGACGAAACAAAGGAAAACCTTGAATGGCGCATTGGAACAGATGAAATGATTGCTGTTGAATTGAAAGATTCCCACAAAATGATTGGGAATGTTTATATGGGCAAGCGTGACTTTGAATCACTGGAAATAGGATATGTATTTAATCGGAATTATTGGGGTCACGGTTATGCCACTGAAAGCTGCAAAGCCTTAATTCAACAGGCATTTTCAAATGGTATACATAGGGTATATGCGGAATGTGACCCTCTTAATAAGAGTTCATGGAAATTACTTGAAACATTGGGTTTTCAGCGTGAAGCCTATTTCAGAGAAAATGTTTATTTCTGGAAAGATGAAAACGGAAAACCAATTTGGAAAGATACATACGTGTATGCCAGATTAAATGTTGATGAATAAAAATTCAGGCTGATAAGCCCTCAAGTTGGGATTTAACACTGTTTGGTGTTGTAATTGTTTCTATCCATTATTGCTCCCCCAACTAAATCTTGAAGATTTAGTTGGGGGAGCAATATAATAT
>CAMWMN010000121.1 GCA_947175385.1 uncultured Clostridia bacterium
CGACATAAAAATCCCCGCGCGGTGAAAACTCCGTGCGGGGAATTTTATTATCTTCTGATTGCTCCACCTTTTTCAAAATTATGCTGCACAATGGTTGACATTTGTAAATATATGGTGTATAATGATTACAGGCAACACCGAACAAAGCGCGGGGTTGTTTTGACAATAAATAAAAAATGATAAGGTGGAAATAAAAAAATGAATAAAGAAGTTTTTTTCAAGTCCCTTTTAACAGGAATAATATATGCCATAATCACCTGCATTGTTCAAGTTCCTATTGCGAATGTATTATTCTCATTACTTAAATTGCAACCGGAAACATCAATTTCAAGTGAAAGGGTACCATTACTACTGTTATCAATTTTAGTCGTAGGTATAGCAATGGCTATATATTTTTATAGAAACGGTCATTTATTTCTAACAAATAGCAAGTTTAAGCAAGGATTTAAGTTTGCGTTATTTATTTATCTTTCAAATTATATTCCACAAGTGTTCTTTTTAGATGCAAATAAGGGTTTTTCTGCATTGATTACAGGAGGCTTTCCTGTTTTTCAAGTAGAGATTTTTGATTTAATAATCCTCGTTATTACAGTTTTATTGATGATAACATATATGCCATGCCGTTATGAAATTAAGCACAAAAAAGAAAGAAATATTGCAATATGGTGGAAGTCCATTCTATGTGGGATTATATTTGCAATAATATTGATAGTATTACAAGAACTTTTACTTCCTCTATTGGAAATACAGAGTATGGCAACAGGCTTAAATGTATCAAGAGATAATAAGCTCTTTTTTTACATCGTTATGTTTGTTGGATTTGTATTAGCAGGAAGTTTAGTTTCACATCGTGCTTTTACTCTAAAATGCAGAAATTTCTTCTGCTTAGAATACGGTGTGTTAATATGGTGTGCATTTGATTTAACAATGATTCCTCTGGGTTTTGGGATTATACCTACCTTGGCATTTATGGCAACAAGTATCATAGCATTTGCAGGAATGGAATGTTTGTCTAAAAGCATAGTTAAAAAGTCCGAAAAAAGTGCTTAAATAACAAAACCCTCGCACGGAGAAAACTCCGTGCGGGGATTATTTTTATCTTCTGATCGCTCCGAGCTTCTCATTTAGAGCGGAAACAATGTTATCCGTTTCCTTATCGGCGGTTTCGTCCGTAATATCGGCATTATCCGCGAAAGTCAGCGTGAACGTCAGCGACTTCTTGTCCGTACCCAGCTTTTCGCTCTCGAAGCTGTCAATCAGCTTGATTTCCGCGCAGAGAGAACTCGTTTGCTTTATCACGTCCTCAATTTCCACACACAGCGTTTTCTTGTCGCACAGCAGCGAAATGTCGCGGCTTGCCTTAGCGAATCCGCTCGGCGCGGAGTACTTCATCTCGCGCTTGTATTGCCGCTCGATTTCGGAATAGTCAAGCTCCGCGATGATGATATTGAGGTCGGATTTCTTACCCTCGGCAATGTTCAGATTCTCTACAATCTCGTAACGCAGCTTGCCAAGCTGTCCTATTTTCTTGCCGCCGCAGAAAATATCCGCGCAGATTCCGGGGTGCATAAACGAGCATTCTCCGCGCTCGAAGCGGAACTCCAGACCGTTTGCCGCCGCGAAAATCTCCAGCGTTTCCTTGACCGCAAAGAAGCTCTCCCCCGCGCCCCGAGCCGGGGTGGTACCGAAAGCGCCAAGGCAGAGCGTTTTGCGCTCCAAGGGCGGCTCGGTAAGCGGCAGCGACTTCGGCAGATACACGTTTGCAATCTCAAAGAACCGTCCCTCCGAATGGTCGGTTTTCACGTTGTCGGCGATTACGTTTATCATACACGGAGCCATCACGGTACGCATTATGGACAAATTCGCGGTTATCGGGTTGAGCAGCTCCACTGCAGTTCTTTCGGACGCGTTATCTGGGAACAGAATCATATCCAACTCGCGCGGAGAGTACATTGCCAGCGTCTGAACCTCGAAATATCCCTCGCCGCAGAGGAGCTTTTTCGCGGCAAGCTCCTTATCCTGGAGGAATGTCAGTCCGCCGTTTGTAACCTTTGCGCTGTCAAGGAATCGCGGAATCACGTGGGAATATCCGTACTCTCGGATAACCTCCTCGGCAATGTCCTGGTAGTTTTCCACGTCCGTTCTCCAGCGCGGCACGGTAACGGTAAGGTTCTCGCCATTCTCCGCAACGCCGAATTGCAGCGACTTCAGAATCCTCACAATTTCCGCCTGCGGAACATCGATTCCCAACACGGAATTTACCTTGGATACTGTCACGTCAAACACCGCGCTGCCCTTGTCCTCGCCTGCGGAAACGTCAAAATGCGAGTTGCCGATTTTCGCGATTCCGAGCGTCTGCACGAGATTCAACGCGCGCGCCATTCCACACTCTACGCCGTATTCGTCCACGCCCTTTTCAAACCGCGCAGCCGCGTCCGTGTGCAGACCCAACGCGCGGGAGGTTTTCCGCACGTTGTCACGGCGGAATTTCGCCGCCTCCAACAGGATCTCGGCAGTTTTTTGCTCGATTTCGGAGTTCAGTCCGCCCATAATTCCCGCAAGTCCCACGCCCTTGGACTTGTCGCAAATCAAGAGATTTTCACGTGTTAATACGCGCTCTTTTTCGTCCAGTGTGGTGATTTTCTCATTGTCATTCGCGCGGCGGACGATTATCGACTTGCCCTCAAGCGTGTCCAAATCATACGCGTGCATCGGCTGACCGATTTCCACGAGCACATAATTCGTCACATCAACAATCGCATCGATTGACGCGAATCCGCACACGGAAAGCCGCCGTTTCATCCACATCGGGGATTCAAAATGCTGCACATCGTAAATATAATGCCCCAGATAACGCGGGCAGAGGTCCAATGCGTCCACTGCAACAGAGATTTCGGGCTTTGTCACCTCAGTGCAATTGTACGAATAATCCGGCTCTTTAAGAGGCTTATTGAGGAACGCAGCCACCTCTCGCGCGATTCCCAGAACGCTCTGACAATCGGGACGGTTGGCGGTGATGGAAATATCAAGCACATAATCGTCCAGAGCGAGGGTTTTCTTGATATCCTCGCCAACGGTCGCGTCTTCGGGGAGTATCAGAATCCCGTTGACTTCCGCGCCCTTTTGCCAGTTCTCGTCAATGCCCAACTCGCCACCACTGCACAACATTCCATAGCTCATCATATCCGCCATTTTGCGCGGAGCGATTTCAATTCCACCAGGAAGTTTTGCTCCTACCACCGCCGCGGGAACCTTTGCACCCTTGAACACGTTATCCGCACCCGTGAGAATCACGTTGTCCGCGCCGAAAGAGCCGCAATCCACGTGACAGATGTACAAATGCGTTCCTTCGTACTTCTCGATGGACGTTACCTCACCCACAACTACTTTCTCGATATTCTGTCCAAGATAAGTAATTTCCTCGACCTCAAATCCCGCGCCGAACAGCTTGTCCACAAGCTCCAAAGGCGCGCACTCTATATCAACATAATCTTTTAACCAACTGAATAAAATCTTCATCTTTACTCCTTAATCTTAAAAGCAAATCCAAAAACGCGCTCTTGAAATGCCGCTTTGCGGCATTTCAAGACCGCTCGCTGAGCTTTACCTCACACCGCTGCGCGGTGCTCGGCAAAGCTCGCGTTTCGGATTTGCACTAATCACCAATATGTTTCTGCGGGTTATAACGCGCTAAATTGCGCCCCAATAGATTATCGGGAATTTGAATCTTATGCCTTGAACTGCTCTAAGAAATCCATATCATTAGCGAAGAACATTCCCATATTCGTGATACCGTATTTCAGCATTGTGATTCGCTCGATTCCGATTCCGAATGCCAGACCCGAATATACCTCAGGGTCGATTCCGCAATTTTCAAGCACCTTTTTATTTACGACACCGCCGCCGAGAACCTCGATCCAACCAGTACCCTTGCACAGCGAACAACCCTTGCCGCCACACTCGAAGCACGATACATCCACCTCCACGGACGGCTCGGTGAACGGGAAATATGACGGGCGCAGACGTGTTTTCGCGCCGTCACCGAAAATCTGCCGCACAAATTGGTCGAGCATTCCCTGCAAATCGCACAGTGTAATGCCCTTATCCACAACCAGTCCCTCCATTTGCATAAACATCGGAGAGTGCGTCGCGTCGCTGTCCGAACGGAACACCTTTCCCGGAATCAGCACCTTAATCGGCGGCTTTTCTCTATCCATAGTGCGAATCTGCCCCGGTGAGGTGTGCGTTCTCAGCAGCAGATCCTCCGTCAGCCAGAATGTATCCTGCATATCGCGCGAGGGGTGGTCTTTCAGCACGTTCAGCCGCGTGAAGTTGTGGTCATCGTCCTCAATTTCGGGATACTCGGCAATCTCAAAGCCCATTCCCGCGAATACCTCAATCATCTGCTGCTTTACCAGTGTCAGCGGGTGGAGGTTGCCGGGCTTGCGTTTCAGCGCGGGCATTGTAACATCCACCGTTTCGCGCTCATAACGCTGCTCTAATTCAATCCGTTTAATCTCCGCCTGTTTCGCGCTGTACAGCTCCTGTGCCCACTCGCGCACCTCGTTTACCGCCTTGCCGAACAGCGGCTTTTCCTCCGGCGGAACGGACTTCATTTCTTTCATCAACCCCGAAATTACGCCCGTTTTGCCGAGATAGCTCTGCCAGAACTCCGACAGCTGCGCGCCGTCTTTCACCTCGGCGATTTTCGCCTTGACTTGTTCCTTAATCTCACTGAAATCTTTCATGATTTTTTTGACCCCCAATGACAAAAATAAAATCCGCCCCATAATTGGGACGGAATAATCCGCGGTACCACCCAAATTCGAGGGATTCTCAGACACATCGGAACAACTTGTCCAATACTTGCACCCTCGCACTCTCGCGCCTTAATGCGGCGCATACAGCCGTGCTTAACTCAAAACGATTTTCACACGGCGACTCCTATGCTGAAATTCACGATTGTCGCGGAGGAACGCTCACAGCCATTGACGTTCCTCTCTGAATCCGCCAAATCAAACGCTACTTACACATATTCACAGTCGTTAATTGTATTGTACCACAAATTTCCGGGATTGTCAAGTCCTTTTTTATTTTTTCATTCTTAAGGTTAATATCCCCGAATGAAATCAGTTTGTAGAAAAAGCCGTTATTATGAAATATAAGTCTTTATTTTATACATTTCTCCCCATCTGCGACGGGGAGAAACGCTTATATACAGCCTGTGAAATCATATCAATAAATCCGCTCGTCAAACCCTTCGGGAAGGAAGTCGCACTGTTCATCAGGAACACCTAATGATTTTGCATATATTATCACTTCATTCCATTTATCCCACTCCTCTGCATTGGATATATCCAAAATCTTTTTATAGATAGGCTTAATCCCTTTCCCCGACAGCTTAAATATTCTCTTTCTAAAAACAATAATAACATGTTCCGCATTATGAAGTGTGATATACCATTCCTTTTTTAGCCTTGTTCCCATATTTTCTTGAAATAATTTTACGGTTTCTTCTATATTGATTTCTGGAACAGCGACAGTATATATTTTTAAAAATCCCAAAAATCTCTTTTTTACATCAAGTATGGGGAAATTCCTGAGAATTTTATCATTGCTCAGGCTTATATTGATGACCTCGGCATGGTAGCAAGCCATTATATTACCTCCGCAAATTCCTATCATTATTACCACTGCTCCCGCGGGAATACAGCATATTATTATACAGAAACATCGCCAATGCCGCGCCAATTATTATCGCGTAACCGATAAAGCTGAACACATCGGGAATTTGCCCCATCACAAAAAATCCCAACAGCCCCGCGAAAATAATCTGCGAATAATCATAAATCGACACCTCACGCGCGGGGGCATAAGAGTAACTAGCGGTTATCGCAAACTGTCCGCCCGCAGCCGCAATTCCCGCGCCAATCAGGCACAGCCACTGCATAAGCGTCATCGGCGAATAGTTGAAAATCAACGCGGGAGCGGCGCAGAGAGTCGAAAACGCGCTGAAAAAGAACACGATGTAATATCCCTTTGTTCCGCCGCTTGTCAGCTTTCGCACAAACGTGTAAGCCAGTCCCGCGCACGCTCCGCCGATAAATCCCGCGCAGGACGGCAGCAAATCCGCGTTGGCGAAGGTCGGCTTTAACACGAACATCGCCCCGATAAATGCCGTCACAATGCACAGAATCTGTATCCGATTGGGACGTTCCTTCAAAATCCACACCGAGAACAGTACCGCGAAAAACGGCGACATCTTGTTCAACAACGATGCGTCCGCGACTGCCAAATGTGACAACGCGTAGAAATTGCACAGCATTCCGCCGAATCCAAATGCCGAACGCATAATCAATCCTGCGCGTTCGCCCTTTTTCGGGAGAATATGATGACGGTTCTTTATCATCGCGAAGCTCGCTATAATCATCGCGAACAGGTTGCGGAAAAATGTTTTCTGTATCACGGGAACGTTCCCCGACATTGATACACACAGATTCATCACCGCAAAGCAAAACGCGGAGATGATTATCAGAATTATCGCTTTTGGCAATCGTTTTTTATCGTTCATGATTCTAATTACAAATCCAAAATCGCACAAACGCTGCGCGTTTGTACTCGCTAAGCGGCGCACTGCACACTTCGTGTGCAGGGAGCCCCATGGGGTTTTTTTTTTTTACAAACAACATATTATATGTGTGATTTAAAAAAAAGAACCCGGCCCCCAAAAAAAAAGGGGTGATAAAGGGGGGGGCGCGGA
>CAMWMN010000122.1 GCA_947175385.1 uncultured Clostridia bacterium
CTCCTCGGCTATCGCGGACACCTCGGTGAAACCGTCCTCGCAGAAGATCGCGATTTTCGGCTTTTCATCGAGCTTGCGTTCGTTCTCCAAAAGGATACTGAATATCCGCTCGAATCCGATGGAGAACCCGCACGCGGGAATGTCCTCCCCAAGAAACTTTCCAATCATCCTGTCGTAACGTCCGCCGCCTGCAACCGAACTTCCGAAATTGACACTCCGCACCTCAAAAACCGTTCCCGTGTAATACCCTTGACCGCGTACCAACGAGATATCAAACTCGATTCCGTATTTTCCGTCCGCGATTTTCTCACTGTCTGAGATGATTTTCCGCAGACTCGCGATTTTCTCCCCGCCGACCAGCTCGCCGACTTTGTCCAACGTAATCGGGAGGTTTTCAAGCGTTTCGGAGAGCTTGACCACGGCGGATTCCGCGAAGCCTTTTTCACGCAGCTCCGCGCATACGCCATCCGCGCCGATTTTGTCCAGTTTGTCGAAGCTGACGCAGACGGTCTGCAAATCCGTTTCGGGGAAGCCCATAGCACTAAGCGCCGTGTTCAGTACTGCGCGGTCATTTATCCGCACGGTGAAATCTCCGATTTCAAGTGCGCGCAGAGCTTTTGCCGTTACGGCGATAAGCTCTGTTTCACAGTCGGGATTCGGGTCGCCGATAACGTCAATGTCGCACTGCATAAACTCGCGCAGCCGCCCCTTTTGGGGATTCTCGGCGCGGTAAACTTTATCTGTCTGAATAGCCTTAAAAGGGAAGGGCAGACTCTGGCGATTTGCCGCGAAATAGCGCGTCAGCGGCAGAGTCAAGTCGTACCGAAGACCCATATCGCACAGCTCCCCGTTGGATTCCAGAGCTTTGTCAAGCTTCTCTCCACGCTTGAGGATTTTGAAGATCAGGTTGAGATTGTCGCCGCCGTCGCTCTTGTTGAGGTTTTCGATGTCCTCAATCGCGGGAGTCATAATCCGCATATAGCCGTTGTTCTGGTAGATATTTACAATTGTTCGCTGAATCCTGTCGCGGAGCTGTGCCTCGTTGGGCAGATAGTCACGAGTACCTTTTACACTTTTAATTTTCATTGTAATTCCTTTCAAATTGCATACTTACGCGGATTTTCAACCCAAATCGGGGAAGTCCACGAGATTTTTATTCCATATATAAATTATATCATTTTCCACGAATTTTGTCAAGGATTATTTGGAAACTTGCCGAATTATCGTATTTTACCAAAAATCCGCGTTGGAAATTGGTTAATATGCACATTGCGGAAATTGTGGTTTTTTGGTATAATTTAAGAAGTATAAAATCAAAAATAGTCGGTAGTAGATATGTATGCAAATTCAAAACGCAAGCAGGGCACATCATCGCAAAGCGATGATGTGGCTCGCTTAGCGAGTGCAGATGAAAACAGCTGTGCTGTTTTCATCTGCACGGTTTTGAATTTGCCAATTGAGATAAGGAGAAAACGTTATGATATGTTCCAAATGCGGTAAGGAGTTGTCCGAGGACGCGAAATTCTGTGATTTCTGCGGCGCGCGGATAGACATATCCGAAAAAGACGGCGAATTTATTCCCGAAACGGCGGCGATAATTCCGGAGTCGCCGGAGATACACACCACACCCGAAATCCCCGATGTTCCCGCAATTCCCGAATCTCCCGTGCTTGATGATGAGCGATTTGTGGTTGAAATTCCGGATGAGCCTTCGATTGTAAATATCGAGGAGAAGGTAACTCCCGCGCTGCCCGACAAAATCAAGGGACTTGTGAAACGCGTCCCGGAGCTGGCGAAATCCATTTGGACACGCATTCTTGAAGCCGCTAAAAAGCTCGGAAAAGTGAAGCTCATCTCGATTGGCGCGGGCGCGGTGGTAATCATTATCGGAGCGGTTTTCGCACTGAATTATGCGTTCAACCGCGCGGGATTCATTCACGCGTTTTCCGGGGATAAGAAATACGCTCTCTCGATGATGAGCCGGGACGCGTTTGGCAGCACGGCAATTGCCGCGCTGTCGGGAAATTCAGCGCTTACGAGCTTTGTTCCCGCAGACGGAGTGACACTGAATCTGAATTTGGAAACCAATCTGCCCGTATCCGAGAATGAGGAGATGAACGCGAATCTTGCCGCGCTGAAATCCCTTACGGCGGTTTTGGGATTAAAGCCCGATGGCGAGGACTTGCTCGGAATGACGCAAATCACCGAAAACGGCTCGGAGATCGCCCGCGCTGATATGCTCCTGACCGATGGTCGGCTGTATTTTTTCGCGCCGGATACCAAGCCGTTGTACACGGAAACCGATTACGATCCGACATCGGTGGATAATTCACCGTCACTTTCCGAAATATCGGATAAAGCGGAATTTGCGTTCGGCACTCCCGATATAGGCGGCTTCAACGGCAAAATGATGACCGTGATTCTTCGCGGGCAAGCCATCAAAGAGCTGATGACGGTTGATTTCGCCGAATCCGCCGTGTTTACCGTAAAGTATTACATAAACAACGACAATACACTAGCCGGAAGCCGTTACACTCTCACCACCGATACCGATGAAACCGAGCTGTTCCGGCTTGACAATCCCAAAAGCGGATTTTCAATGTCCGCGAAAAGGGGTGATAGCGAGCTGAAAATGCTCCAAGAAAAAACCTCCGATACTGCCGGAAGATTGGTTATCACGCGTAATTCGGGCAGCTCCCGTACATTTGTTGTGGATTACACTGATTTTGAACGTAAAAATCTTCTCGGTAAGGACTTGATACTCGGAAAATTCACCTGTGCGAATCTCGGGGGCGAGTTGAGAATCGGAAAAGCAGTCCCGGATTACATCGTGTTGGAACTTCGCGATGACGGTGGTTCTCTTGGCATAACCGCGAACGTTTTCGCCGGGGACGCGGCTCTCTCCGCGAACGTGAAAATTACCTCGGGATATACTCCCGCGGAAATAGACACATCAGCCGCGCAGGACACGAAGTCCCTCGAATCCGCCGATTGGGACAGACTTTTCACCACCGTGACGGAGCATTATTTCCCCGTGTGGAAGTCAAGCAAATTCACGAATACCGTAACCTCCGACAATCAACGGCTTATAGACATCATCGAATCCCGCTACAACATCATTAACCGTGAAAGATTGGTTAAGGAGAATTATGCCGGCTTTAATGCCAACACGCTTACCGAGTCCGGTAATTACGCCCAGAGAATTTACTTTACTGCAAGCGTTTACAGCAATGAAATTACACTGTACAATCCCGCGTCCAATATTGTCAAGCTGTATTTTGACAAAAACGGCAAATTCTCGGTGATTGAAAATAACGCTCTGTCGGACAATTTAATCGACCTTATTTCCGAAATGGACATGAAGTCTGCGTATGTTGAAATCACATTGCAAAAGGGTCAAAAGAACAACGGACTGTGCGGTGTAACGGTAATCCGCACCGATGACAAGTCAAAGATCCCGCTCGCACTTCCCGATGTCTTTAATTACCTCGATACCGAATTTCCGTGGGGCGGTGAGGACAGCGTTGGCTATATCGGCGCGTTTGCCGCCGGTGTTTATCCAAAGTTGAACAATGCCGCAAACGGAAAGGGCGGGGAGGCTGAAATCGCTTATAATCAGCTTTCCGCACGTGTTGCCGAGTATGACGAAATAGCAGAAAAAACGCTCAAGGCGTTCAATGAGTTTATCTCTGACAATAATATTTCCATCGATTCCGGCGGAAACAGGTCAATTCTGTTCAGAGTGAACACAAACGGTGATTGGAATCTCAATGTGACCATGCGTTGGCTTCTCGGCAGCGAATACGCGCTTGAGGAGTATATGAGCGCGCAAATCCCCGACGCCAAGAACAAGTACGTTTATGTGTATATCGATAAGCAGGGTAACGCGGTCGCGGCGTCCGTTTCGGACAACGACACGGTTCTTTCCGTTCCGATGTTCACAATCGGCGAAGTGACATGGTGGAGCATCTGCGAAGGCAACCGCGATGGAGAAATTATCGGTACATATCCCAAGCTTCGCGGCTTTGGCGGAACATTCTCTGAGGACGTTAAAAGCGCACTGAAAGGCGAGTGGACACAAGGAAACAGCCGTGTGGTAATCGGCGACGATGACTTAGCGCACATAAAATCCATCACTCCGAACAGCGGATATGTGGGTATTACTCTCGCGGACAACAGAACATATTTGTTCGACTTGGACGGAATAATGATCAGCAACGATATGAAAATTTACAGGAAAAATTAAAAAAGATCCCCCTCTGCCCGAGGGGATTTTTTGTTGTAATTTATCGAATATTGAACAGGCGGTAGATAATAAAATTAAAGAGATGTCAAAAACGCGCCGTCAGACTCATACGCGTCCGAATAAATCACATTACGCACACGGACAAAATCCTCGGGCGAGAGCGGTGCTTCGCTTGACATCAGAATCAGGCGTACAGGCACTTCATCTTCGCGGTAGGGCGGTTGGTAATACTCATAATCGTTCTTGAAAAATCCGAGGTTCTCGTAAAATTTAATTCGGCGTGCCGCGTAACCGGACGTTTCGGGCGGTTCGACCTCAAGAATCACAGGAATATTGTGAATTTCGCGAAGTCGCTTCATAAGCTGTCCGCCGATTCCGTGACGGCGAAATTCCCGCGCGACCGCGAAATGTTCAAGGTAGACGAATCCCAAAAGCTCCCAGTAGTTCATAAATCCAAGGATTTTCAACGGATTTTCGGAGTCCTCAAGCACCATCGAGCGGAACGGTATCCTTTGAAATTCCGCGAACTGCTCGTCAAAATCCCGCCGCTCACACGCCGGAAACGAATATTCCATAATTTCAAAAAGCGCGGCATACTGCTCGCGCGTCATGGGGTTTTCCATATCGTAAATCTTAAATTGGTTTGGCATTTTATTCACCTTTCACGGAGGTTATTATGAGCTTGTTATTATTAAAACTGGCACTGCAAAATCTGCTGTTTTGGGGACTGCATTTCGATTTCAAAAACGATTTTCCGAAACAGCTTTCGGCAAAGGAGGAGGCGGAGGTCTTAAAGCAAGTCGCCGCCGGGGATTCCGAGGCACGCGACAAGTTGATCGTGCACAATCTGCGGTTGGTGGCGTACATCGTCAAGAAAAATTACGCCGACTCCAAGGACATCGAGGACTTGATTTCTATCGGTACAATCGGATTAATTCGCGCTGCGGAAACGTTCGACTACGAGAAACAAAACAGATTTTCGACTTATGCGTCGAAGTGTATTGATAACCAGATAAAAATGTATTTCCGCAAGATAAAGCATCGCCGGAACGACCTGCTTATTACCGACCCGATTGAGAGCGACGGCGAGGGGAATTCCCTTACAATCGCGGACATCATCAGCAGCGGCATAAATGTTGAAAATGATGTGGAGCTGAAAATCAACTCCGAGCTGCTGTACAAGTACATCGAACAAGAGCTAACCGACCGTGAGCGCGAAATAATCTGCAAGCGTTACGGAATTGTGGACAAGGACGGCAGTGTATGTATGCCGATGACACAGCGCGAAATCGCGAAACAAATGAAAATCTCACGGTCGTATATTTCGCGAATCGAGAAACGTGCACTGGAAAAGTTAAGAGCCAAGTTCACCTAACGTTCTATATAGAATTGTATCACATTTCCGTGCAGATGTCAAGAGTGAAAAGTGATGACCTCATTTTGTACATGGCAGTAAAATGTTTTGCGGGCTTTTTCGCCGATAAGCGATTGCGCTTTCAGCCACACATCGGAGGGGATAATTCCCGTGTGTTTTCCGAACGCAATTATCCACTCATAGGGAGCGGTGCTGTTTTCCGCTTTGAGTAGTTCTGCGGAATGGTATTAATCCGCGATTTCCGTCCGTTTTGGAAAGCTCAAAGCAAACGCTGCTGCCAAGCTCCGTAAAATAATCCAAAACGGATTTATCGGCTATGCAATAAACGGGTTTTTTCAGAATATCCTTTACCGTGCGAAGGCGAAATTCGTAGTTCTCGCGGGTTTTGATATCATGTTGAATAGGCCATGTTGCGACATTTGTCATCGACTGAAATTCGAGGAATTTTTCAAAAATCAGTTTAATGGCTTTGATTTCTGCGGGAACCTGTTTCAGCTTATACGCGGAGCGCTTTTTGCCATCGCCGTCAATGATTTCTGTTTTTTCGCCGATGTAACCGAGCGGAGTAACTCCTCCGAGGAGATGTCTCAGAACCTTGGCAAGCAGTCCGTTCTCAGCGGCTCTGTATCGCGGTCGGCGGGCAAAGATGGATCATCGCGTTCGTTACAAATGATCGAGCGACCTCTCATGACCGTTGACGAGCCGAAATCCATGCCGAAAGGGTACTTTATCGTGGTGAAAACTGGTTGCTACCCGATGAAAACACGGCTCAAGCTGTTCTTTAAGTGGGGAATCCAATTTGAGGACGCTTATTCAATTTTAGAGAAGTCCGAGCGCAAGGTGTAGTACGCCGACAGCCGCGAGGTTGAGGCGGCGGTGCTGGAGAGGTTTCCGCCGAACTCCGTGCCTATTGAGTTTGTAGAGGGATATGATAATCCAGTCATAGATTTCTCGGAAAAGAAACGATTGCCTAGAACAAGGACAAAATATACTAAACAATGATACTTTTTTCTCATCTTCGAGTACGGCAAGTTTCATAATCGGTCATGTTCTTTGAACTATTTTCAAATTTATACTATATTAAATATACATCACTACAC
>CAMWMN010000123.1 GCA_947175385.1 uncultured Clostridia bacterium
ATCACAAGTAAAGCAGTAAACGTGATGAACGGGAAGCACCGTCAAAATCACGTCTTCGAGGGTCGCCTCGTTGTCACAGCACATAACGTTATCCATAAAATTGCCGTGAGAGAGCATTACGCCCTTTGCCTTGCCTGTTGTTCCCGAGGTGAACAGAATCGCCGCGAGGGAATCCGCAGTCGGCTTTTCCTCGAGGATCTCGGGCTGATATTGCGCCAGCACCTTTCCGAGCGTCAATTCCTCGCCGTCCGTCTTATCCGACAGCAAAACGTACTCCTTAATGTTCGGGCATGTCTCCTTGAACGTGGGAACAGCGGACGCAAACCGCTCGTCATAAAACAGAATTTCCACGTCAGCTCTTGCCATCAGCTCACCTGCGTCCGCCGGAGAAAGCTGAGCGTCAATCGGAACACCCACGTTTCCGCCAATCATCGAACCTATATAGCCCACTAAGTATCCATAGCTTGTAGGTCCGATAACAGACGCGTGAATCTTTTTTCCGAACTTATCCTTCAGAAACGCGGAGATTTTCAGCGCGTCCGAGTAAAACTGTCCGAAGGTCTTATCAATAATTCCATCGCCGGATTTTGCCTTTTCGCGGATATAAACATTGTTTTCAAAATTGCTTTTCGCGCCGCTTACCAAGTCGAACAGAGTTTTCATTTCACTCATTTCGTACCTCTCAGCTTCTCGATATAATCAATCGCGTTGCCCACGGTCGTAAGACCAAGAACCTCTTCCTCGTTCACGTGGACATTGTACTTCTCCTCAACCTCGCCCAACAGTGTGATAAAATCGAACGAGTTGAATCCCAGATCGTCGACGAATTTCGATTCAAGTGTGATTTTCTCCGGTTCAACCTCAACATAGTTGCAGATAAGCTCTTTAAGTTCTTCTAACATTACGAATCCTCCTTATTTGTAACGCTCGGCGGTTATCCGCCGTGCTTATATCATTTCCAGAATCTCACCGATAGTGCGCTCTTTATCCTCGATACCTCTGAACAGTACGCGGCACAGATAGTAGTAGAAGAATTCCATCTCCTGCTCGGTTACGCAGTCCTTGCGGTACTCGAAATTGAAATTCAAACCGTTGTCCTCGGGACGGTGCATTACCGTGAGATACAAAGGCTGCCCGGCTACGCCGTTTGAGTACCAGAACGTTTTATAATCGATATCGGGAAGCTCCGAATCCCTGCTCTTGATAGTCAGTGGCTGATAGGTGAGCGAAATGCTCTCATAGCTTGCGCCGGGCGTGAATTTACGATACTTCGAGCGCTTCATGGTAAGCTCGATAGGGTCGTAATTCGCGTGACGGAAAATCTTGTTCTGCTCGGTCTGAATTACCTGGATTCCCTCAAGGAAAGTCTGTTCGGGTTCGAGAATCGTCCTCAGCGGGAAGAAGTGGATCCTTGTGCCGCCGCTGTGCTTTTCGAGCAGCGTTCCGCGGCGCGCTACGCAGGTCTTTACGGAAACGTCCTTTTCATCATTGTTGAACTTAGAAAGCACCGTTCTAAGTCCCATCAACAGCAGGCTTGCCATAGGGACGCGGTTTTCCATGCAGAATTGCATCAATCTCTCGGACGGTTCTTTCTCGAGATGATAAACCGAGATCGAAGCAGTCGGATCTCTGGAAATTACCATCGCGCTTCTGAGCTTCGGATTTCCGCTTTCACGCCGCTGAGTAAGCAATCTGCCCGGACCTGTAAAGTCGGTATACATCGGCTCGTTCTTATCTTCGATCTGCTCTTTCCAAAATGCCTCGTCAGCCTTACGCGCCGCATTGCCTCTCTTTTCATATTCAAGGTCATGCAAAAGCGCCTTGATATAAGGCTGCAAGGGCTTGGGCTGCGGATAGTTGTACATTTTTGCGCAGTACAGCTCCAGAACGAGCTTGTTAAACTCGATAAGCGAGCTTGAATCCATCGTCATATGATCGACTTTGAGATAAATGCCGTTGTAACCGTTCGGGTATTTTATCATTACGACCCTGTTCATCGCGGAATTGAAACGCTCAAACGGCTTTTGCGTCCATTGCTCCATCTCGCGATGAGCATCCTCTTCCCTCCAATTTGAGAAGTCGAAGAACCCGGGTTCTCTTTCATCAAAAGGAACTACATACTGATAAACCGTTCCGTCCTCGTCCTCGACAAAACGAAGGCGCATGGTATCAAATCCGGCGACAGCCTCCATAATGCTTTGTTTGAGCACTCCGAAATCCACATCGTTTTTGATATACAAGCCCGTGCCGATATTCGTCACCTGGTGCGGCGCGTACTTGAGCGTGTAGAAGTGAAGTCTTTGCGCGGCTGTAAGCGGGTAGCACTGCATCACAGTGCCGTTGATATTGAACTCTTTCATAATTGCTCCTTATTTCAAAACAATTCGCGAACCGGGCAAGCCTACGAAAAGTTACGCTTTCCGCAGTCGCTTTCGCGAATTGCTCATCTTAATTACTTACATTCCGTATTTATCGAGGAATTCGTTGACCGTCTTGTAGTAAAGCTCGCGATTTTCGTACAATGACGCTGCGTGACCCGCGTTTTCGACTATCAGTCGGCTTTTCTCTCCCGTGCAAGCCGCGTAATTCTGATCTGTCATATATGCGGGAACGAAAGTATCCTCCGCGCCGTGGATAAACAGAATCGGGCAAACGCCCTTTTTCACTGCGTCCAGTGTGGAAAAATCCTTGAATCCATATCCTGCGCGCTCTCGGCAGAGTCGGTCGTTTATGTCCATTATCGGGTGCGGCGGCAAGTGATAGTCGCGCTTCAGAATATGCACAAAAACGTCATACGGCGATGTGAACGCACAATCGGCAACTACCGCCTTGACATTCGCGGGGAATCCCTCCGTGCCGCTTGCCATCAGCACCGTTGACGCTCCCATCGAAACGCCGTACAGAACCACCTCGCAATCCTTGCCTAAACGCTCTGTCACGTAGTTTATCCACCCTATGCAGTCAAAGCGGTCAAGGATTCCGAAACCGATCCACTGTCCCTCGCTCTTTCCGTGTGACCGCTGGTCAACTATCAGCGTGCTATATCCGCGCTGCATAAAAAACTCCGCCATATTCGAGCAATCGTTTATTCCGCAGCTGGTATACCCGTGAAACAGTATCGCTATACGGTTTACGGGTTTTTCTGCGGGGAACAGGTCGCCGTGGAGCGTAAGACCGTCACGGGATTTGATCGTTACGTGCTCGGACGGACGTGTCTGGAATTTCTCTCTCACAGCGCGGATCCCTACGATGTAGCTATCCCACTTTTCCGCATCAGCCATCTCGCTCGTATCCACACGAACGCCGTCCTGGCGCGGGATTACTCGATTGAACAGCGTCCGTGCGCCGATAAAGGATGCCGCCGCTCCTACCGCTGCCAATCCCCCGACGCTTGCCGCGCCTATAATAAAAGGTGTCATTTTCTTCACAGAATCTCCTTTCAAATTCGACCCACGGTCGAATTTACCTTTTGATTTAATCGGCGATAGTATGCTATCGCCGACTTATTGTTTGTTGGTTTTCTTATATTAATATTACCACATAACTGACCGCCAGTCAATACTTTTTTGGAAAAATACTTGAAATTTCCGAAAATTTGTGATATAATACAAAAGAGGGCGGGAAATCCACACGAATACTGGTAATTTTAGAGGTGAGGAGTATGAAACAAGTCAAATCGGACAAGCGCGAACTGATATTTGACGCGCTTGGGAAGCTGATGAACACAGTGCCGTTCAAGGACATTTCTGTGGATTCGATAGCGCGCGCGGCGGGCGTTGCCAAGGGTACTGTGTACTACTACTTCGACAGCAAGGAGGAGATTCTCGATAATTTGATTGAGCGGAGCTATCGCCGCGCGATCCGCGAGTATCTGAACTCCGTGACAAGTGAGCAGACCGCGCTTGGGCGGATAAAGCAGCTATTCCGCTGTTCGACCGCCGAGGATTTCGGCAACAAACAGAACTTGCTTATGACGCTACATTTGCACGAGGACGCGATTTTACACATCAAGCTGAAATCCGTGGCGGTTCAGGAGCTGTCGCCGATTCTCACCGTACTGCTTGAGCAAGGCATCGAGGAGGGTTCGATAAAAACCGAATACCCCAAAGAAAGCGCGGAAATTATTCTCACAACATTGACGGTGTTCCTTGACGATTCAAGGCAGGACGACCCCTCAATTATGCGAAAGCTAAAAATCTTCGCGAACGTCCTTGAAACTTGCCTCAAAACACCCAGAGGGAGCTTTGACTTTCTGTTTGAACGGAATTAAAAACGGGAGAGCTTGCGCTCCCCCGTTTTGTTTTAATCCGTATTGAATTTCAGTTCGCAGAACCGCTCCACATCACATTTCGCGAAATATTCTTCCTCCAGCGGAATCCATTTTTCGGCGAACTGCTCTGCCCTTTCAGTGCCGTTTCTGAGTAGAATCCTGCGCATTTGCTCCTCGGGATTCACCGTCAGAAACACGCGCAAGCCGTAGAATCCGCGCAGCTCGGGGTGGCAACTGTATGAACCCTCGATTATGCAGACATCGCCAACACTCACGGAAATCGGCTCGGAGAGCCGCTGCGTCCGACAGTCGAACGAACGGAATTTTATCGTGGAACAGCCACCCTCCAATGGAACTAAAATCTCCTCGCGAAACCGCTCCCAATCCACATTGCTGCCCGGCTCGGCAAGCCGCTCCGCAGTGCGCTGCTCGGGGCGCAGAAAGAAGTCGTCCATATGGACTACATCCCAATTCGTCCGTTCGCAAATCATCTTCGCAAGGGTGGTCTTTCCGGAGGCGCATCGTCCGTCAATTGCGATTACAATCCGCTTTGCGGGGATTTGTTCTGCCGCGTTGATAACGGCTTTCGCAATCTCCTCAGCTCTCATTTTTCACTCCCGAAGAATGCCGCTTAAATGTCACCAATCCCGTTTTGTGGAGCGCGAGCATAATCGCGGGAATCAGCGTGAGTTGGATTACAATTCCGGGGATCGCTTTCAGAAATACCGAAGCGAAATACGCGTTCCACGTATATCCATCGCCTTGAATGCCAGTGAAAATAAGCATCGCAAGCCCGAATATCACACGTCCGCCGAGCATTGCCGCAATCATCGAGCGATACAGCGCAATAATGCACTGATGACGCGAGATTCCGTAAAGCAGCCCCGCGACAAGCCCGTAAGTCATCAGCTCCAATGCCATTGAAACCGCCATAGGGAACATTGCGGGCGCGGCGAAAATTATCGAGCGCAGCAGCGGAAGAATGAATCCAACCGCCGCGCCGTACTGCCAGCCGCAAATCAGTCCGCATAGGAATACGGGAATGTGCATTGGCAGCATCATACTGCCAATCTGCGGAATCTGCCCCGTCAAAAACGGCAGCAACATTCCGATTGCGATGAACATCGCCGAAAGGGTTAATTTTTTTGTAGTTTCTTTCATTTTCGCCCTTTCAGTCGAGTGAAATCAGTGTGTATTCGCGGCTGCCAAGACCGATTTCCGCGGCGTGCTTGAGCGTCAGCAAGCCGTTTCTCTCCTCAATTCGGTTGACGAGGGACTTTCCATCGCCGTCCTTTTGCGCATAGATAAAATCAATGCACGCCTGATCGAGAGCAACGGGGTCGAGCGAGGACAATACACCAACGTCCGCCATTTCAGGCTCGTGAGGGTGACCGTCACAGTCGCAGTCGATGGACAGGCGGTTCATTACATTAACGTAGCAAATTCGCTCGCCGAGGTAGTCCGCGACCGATTTGCCAGATTCCGCCATTGATTCAAGAAACGCGTCCTGTTCGCCGTGCCACGGGTCGGTAAGGCTGGTGCCGCCGCTGTGAATCCACGATTTGCCCTCGCTTGAGCCAAGTCCGATGGAGATGTTCTTTATCGCGCCGCCGAATCCTGCCATCATATGCCCCTTAAAATGCGACAAAATCAGGTAAGATTCATAGTCGGTGAATGCCTTTCCCACATAGTTCTCCTTGAGCCGTTTTCCGCCATTCACGGGGAGCGTCATAGAACCGTCCTCGTCCTGGATTTGGAACGGCGCGATGTCGGTGAAACCGTGGTCTTTCGCGACCTGATAGTGGTCGGACGTTTTGATACGCGCGCCGTCATAAGCGGTGTTGCACTCTACGATCGTACCATTTACGAGCTGCACAAGATCCTTAATCAGCGCGGGGCGCAGATAGTTGGAAGCGGGCGGCTCTCCGGTAGAAAGTTTAACCGCGCACTTTCCCGTGGGCTGCCACTTCATCGCATTGTAAACCGCAACAAGGCTCTCTGGAGTGATGTTTTTCGTGAAATAAACGTTGCTCATTGGGGATTCCTCCTTATAGTTGTTAGTTTAATAGTGGTTAATCGGTTAGTTGGTTGATTTCCAAAATCAACCTCTGTCTTTATTATACAGTATTGATTTTAGTTTGTCAAGTGAAAATAGTGCTATATCGCACAGTTTCCCCGACAAAAAACTCGGAAATTGTAAGACAGACTGTATGCAAACCTGCGGTTCTCCCCGCCCGCGGCGGAGAGAACCGCATAAAATAAGATTGAATTTTATTGAAAACTGTAAGATTTTTATTTTTCCTGCGCATAGATAGATGAGCCGGGCTTTAGAGCCTGTTTAGTATCCTCCGAAGCGCCGTCTTCACCCGTCTTTCCGAGCCGTACTTAGGCAATTTTCCTTGAGATACATACAGTACATCTGCGGAAAATTGC
>CAMWMN010000124.1 GCA_947175385.1 uncultured Clostridia bacterium
GAAAAGTATGATACTAAAAGAATATAGATTGCGGATTTTTCGCAAAAAAAGATTTGTTGCACAAATTGATTGGAGGATTTACATTTAATGGGAATTTTTGAGATTATCAGTGCGATTGTATTGATTGTCGCATGCGTGTTCATAGTGATTGTGGTTTTAATGAAAGACACCAAAACACAGATGTCGCAGTCCATTTCAGGAACGTCAAGTGACAGCTTTTACCAGAAGAATGCTGGGCGCACCAAGGAGGCAATCCTGAACAGGGCGACCATTGTTGCGGCGATAATCTTCTTTGTGCTCGCCCTCGCGGTAAATATCATTAATGTTTATTGGAGCGGTAATAAAGCCTCCGCGAACACCGGAAGCGATTCGGATTCATCATCGGTGGTTTCCGATATTTCAGACGATTCAAGCGACACAAGCGAAGATTCAAGTGATTCAAGTGATTCAAGTGATTCGAGTGATTCGGGTGATTCGAGCGAGGATTCAAATGACTCAAGCGAGGATTCGAGCAGTGAAACAGACAGCGATTCCGAAAGCGGCGCGGATTCCGGCGAATCCAACGAATAAGAATACCCAAAGGGTGGTTCGATTGTTCGGACTGCCCTTTTAATTCAAACAGGAGAAAAGATATGAACAAATTCAAAACATCGATTCTGATCGCGTTGCTTAAATCGGGTGAAAACGGTATGACCGAAAAAGACCTCACCAAAACACTGGATTTACCGAAAAAGCTCGCCAAAAAGCTCTCCGATGACTTGGAGGGAATGAAAAAGTTCGGCGATGTTACAAACAAAAAAGGTGTGTGGCGAATTCAAAATCCCGAGCAGTATTTTGAAGCGGAGATCACGCACGTTTCCACACGGTGCGGATTTATGACCGACCATAGCGGCGAATTGCCCGTGGAGTATTATGTTCGCGGGCGGGATATGAAAGGCTCGATTCCTGGCGATATTGTTCTCGCAAAAAAGACCGCTGACGCAAGCGAGGGACGCTCCCCGGAAGCCGTGGTTCTCTCGGTAATTCAAGAGAGCGATACTCTCCTTACGGGTGTTGTTGTTGCGGAGAATAACCATATGATGGTACTTCCCGACAAGCTCTGCGGTGAGCCGCTTTACATCGCGAAGTCGAGCACGAAGCCGATTCATGTTGGGGATAAGGTTGTGTTCTCAATTAAAAAGCGCGGTGAACGACATTTTGACCACACTGTCGCAATAGAGGAGGGCTTTGGCTCGGCTGAGAACGCGAAATCCAGTGCTGAGGCATATATGCTCGTGAACAATCTTCACATCGAGTTCCCGGAGGAGGTTCTCGCGGAAGCGGCGAAACTGGACATCGATGAGCCGGACTCGGACGAGGTCGCGCGGCGGTTGGATTTACGCGGAGAGCCGATTTTCACGATTGACGGCGCGGATACCAAAGACATTGACGACGCGGTTTCCATTTCGCGTATGGAGGGCGGATACAAGCTCGGAGTACACATCGCGGACGTTTCGCATTATGTCAAGAAAGGCTCGGCTTTGGACGAGGAAGCGTTTACACGCGGAACATCAATCTATTATGCGGACAGAGTTGTACCTATGCTCCCGAAAGAGTTATCCAACGGTATCTGCTCACTCAATCCCAATGTGGACAGACTGGCGTTCTCCTGCCTTATGGATGTTTCGGCAGATGGAAAGCTGCTGAAATACCGATTTGAGAAGTCCGTTATCCGCAGCCGCGTCAAGGGCGTCTATTCCGAGGTCAATGCCATCATTGACAACACCGCCGATGATACGATCAAGGAGAAATACGCGCGTGTTATCGACCGAATCCCGATAATGCAAGAGTTGGCGCAGATTCTCGAAAAGAACCGCAAAAATCGCGGCGCACCCGACATTGACACGGTAGAATCCAAAATCATCACCGATGAGAACGGTGTTTGCATTGACGTAAAACCGCGCGTTCAGGGCGTTGCCGAGCGTATCATCGAGGAGTTTATGCTGATGGCGAACAACTCCGCGGCGGCACTGGGAATGCGCGAGAAGATTCCGTTCGTATATCGTGTCCACGAGTCACCTGCGGCGGAAAAGCTCCTCACGCTGAACGAAACGCTCACCGCGCTTGGAATCAATCCCGAGGGGATAGGTGAAAAATCATCTGCGGCGGATTTGGCGAACATCCTCGCCAAAAACAAGGACAGCGACAAATATATAGTTATCAACCGCATTGTTCTCAGAACAATGATGAAAGCGCGCTATTCCGAAGAGCCGCTTGGTCACTATGGCTTGGTAATGCCCGAATATGCGCATTTTACATCGCCGATTCGCCGCTATCCCGACCTTGCGATTCACCGCATTCTGACGGATTATGTGTACGCACTCTCCAACGAAAAGATAGAAAAACGGTACAAGAAATTCGCAGTTGAGGCTGCAATGCAATCCAGCAATACGGAGCTTGCGGCGGTGCGCTGTGAGCGCGAATGCGAGAATTTCTATATGGCAGAATATATGAAAAATCATATCGGCGAGGAATTTGAGGGATTCATCTCGGGAGTTTCGCCCAGCGGAGTGTTCGTGCAGCTTGCCAACACGATTGAGGGAATGGTTTCCGTGACAAAGCTGCCGCTCGGCGAGTATGAGGTTCAGCATGGCGTAATCCTCACCGGCGCGGCAAACGGCGCGATTTTCACGGTCGGCGACAAGGTAAAGGTTCGCTGCGTGTCGGTAAACGTGAACGGTGGATTCATCGATTTTGAGTTTACGGAATAAAAAGGAGAAAAGGTTATGATGGATAAATTGTTTATGGAATACCTCTCATTATCGGATAAACTGAGAAACGGATACCAAAACAGCTTGGGAACTTCACACCCCGCGTGGAAAGAAACTCTTGCCGCAATATCCCCTGTTGTTCCATTGTTTTTTGAAACAATATACGGAAAAGTGGAGGGAACATACAAGGATATTGATAATCAAAAATATATGGATTTCGTTCCGGGATTCAGGCTGATTCACATTAGTGAATTGGAAAGCGAGTTCCACACTCTCTTACAGATGTTGGAATCGGACGATGTGAGTGAATCCCAAATCAAAACGATTATCCCCTTTTTGGCTGACTATTCGTCTTGCTATACCTGCTATGCGGAAACAACAGATAATAACGAGGGTATATTTTATTTCTCACCCGACGATGGACTTCAAAAAATGCACGATTCCACGCAGCAATTCTTCAAAACTCTAATTGCGTTTTATCAAAATGATGTGTATTATTTAGATGAGGACGGATTTCTTGACTATGATTTTGAAAAAGAGGGCATTATCGGAGAGGAGTATAATCCGGGTATAGAGTATTGGACAGAATAAGCAAAAAAAGAGGGGGAGTTGGTTGACTCCCTCCCCAGACTATTGATAAACCCTCGCACCATCCTCCGCCGCAAAGCGGCGGAGGACTTACTTCGTCAACCGCACGACGGCAGCCTTTAAGGCTAGCCGCCGCACGTAGGTTGACCGCAAAGCGGTCATTCGTCCTCGTCTGCGAGTGTTTCTCGATAGTCTGAACAATATAATTAAAAAGTGACTTTTTAATCGGCTAGCTTTGAATGCCATAAACCAGATCCAGAAAACATTCTTTGCTTTGAAGAGCCTCCTCCAGCTTTCCGCCGCGGTACAGCGAAACGAATATAGCCGCTGCCTCCGCCTGACAATTAAACGATTTTGACGGCGTAAACATAATATCGGTAAACGCGTCATATTTGGATAATTCCGCGTGAAACTCCCGATGCACGTTAAGAGTTGTTATATACAGCCAATTGTAAAAAAAAGTTTTTGGCTCGTTCGGAAAATCCATATCCCCTAAGCAAAAACCGACTATTTTTCCGCTGTCGCGGAGTCGCGGGTCGGTTTTCGCCTCTTTTGAGGTCTTGTGAATCAAATCGGAGAAAGGTCCTCCACGTTCAAATACCTTGCTGCCCTGAAAAGCGCACTCCACGGAATACGGCTCTCCGCTTTCGGGAGTAATCATCAAGCTGAACGCACTCAGAGCGCGTCCCAACTCTTTCGGCGATGCTCCGGAAATTTCAAGCACACGCTTGTCGGGATTTTTCGCCGAGTATGCCTCGTGCAAACTGTTCGCACAGCGGGTTTTCTGCGACATGGAAAATCCGGAATAAAATGTGAACTCCGTGTCTGTTTTTCGGAAAAACGGCGGTTTTTCGTATACTTCAAAAATCGGTCTTACTGCCATTCCCTACTCCTCACTCCCCTTGATAATCTGCGCGGAAATTTCGTTGAACGCTTTCAACACCTTGGGATTGAACAATCCGCATTCGCCGTTATTAATCATCTCGATTGCCTTTTCGTTACTGTAAGCGGGCTTGTAAACGCGCGTTGAGGTGAGAGCGTCAAACACGTCCGCGACGGCGACAACCTGCGCCCAAATCGATACCTCGTCACCTGCCAGACCATCGGGATAACCGCGACCGTCCCAGCGCTCGTGATGATGACGGCAAATGTCGTAGCTGTAACGGTAAACCTCATGATCCATAATGTCCGTAGGCATTTCCGCGAGTATATCACATCCTTTAACCGTGTGGATTTTCATAATATCGAACTCGTCCGGGCTTAGCCGTCCGGGTTTTTTCAGGATATTATCAGGAATGGCAATCTTTCCCACATCGTGCAGTATGGAAGCCATCGCAATCTTTTCAATCCCGGATTTATCCACATAATATTCCGGGAACATTTCGCTGATTTTCGTCATCAAAATCTGAGTGATATGGCGGATTCGCTTGACGTGTTCCCCGGACTCACAATCGCGGAACTCAATCAGTGTTGCGAGTGTTTCCACCATTTCCCCGCCGAGCCGACTCATCTTCTCAACGCTCTCCTCGACCATTCCCGCAAGCTCGTTACGGTGACGGTAAAGCTCGATTATGTTGTTGATACGCGACTTGATAAAGCACATCTGGAAAGGCTTGGAAATAATATCCACCGCGCCCAATCCATACGCGGCGCTAAGCATTTCCGCATCATCAGCCGCAGTAATGATAAACACCGGGATTCGGTAAATTTTACCGGAGCGGTTCATTTCGGACAGCACACCCATTCCGTCCATCACGGGCATAATCAAATCCAACATCACAGCGGTAATACTGTTGTCGCTGTTAATTATTTCCAGAGCCTGTGTGCCGTTTTCCGCCTCAATTACATTGTAATCGTCCTTAAACAGCTCCACAAGCAAAGCACGGTTTATCTCCACATCATCGACAACCAGTATGCTGTTTCCCAAACTCAAAGAAAAGCTCCCCTTTCTATGAATACTTTAATATGCAATCCACGACTTTCTGCTGAAGTTCAATATTCTGCTCGATAATCAGCCTTGCTTCCTCTCTGTTCCCCGCGCGAAACAGATTCATAACCTCGGTATAACATTTATACAACGGCGAGATCGACAGATTCCCCATTACACCCTTGAGATTGTGCGCGTTGGAGAGTGCGGTTTCAAAATCCCCGTTTTCTATGTACGGAATAACCGCCGAATCATCCACTACCTTGGGCAGCTTCTTCAGCATCTTCTCATACAACGCAGAATTGTTCATAAACCGCGTAATTGCGTCATCGATATCCACACCCAGCTCTGCCAAGTCTTCAAAAAGTCCCACTTTATCACTCCTTTTCAAAACAACACCGCGCAAGACCAAAACGGAATTGTGCAGTGTTGTTTATTCATATTATAAAGAATACGGAACAATCGTTAGCTCGTCATAATCGTCTGACAGCCTGAACGCGTTTTCGGGCAGCGGCGAATTCGGGTCACGAAGCACCTTTTCTGCGTCATTCTGCGGACAGGACAACACAACCTTGTGCCTGAACATCGATAGGAATCCCGAGGACATCTGCGACACGCTTGTTGTGGTAAACACAAAGTGCACACCATAACGCGCTCCCTTTACCAATGCACTCTTCAAATCGGCGATTTTATCCTCCGCGTGCATAGCGGCGAAAATCAAATCACCGCCGAGAACGATTTCAACAGACCTTGAAACGTTCCCGTTCGCGATTTGCGATGCGATTTCGCAGATACGTTCCACACCGTGTTCACTCTCGTACACCTTCACACCATCGGGGATTCCCAAAGAGCAAAGTTCCGTGTAAATCGGATTGCTGCGTGAGGCAATAATCTCCACAACAGTCCCTTGCTCTGTCAACGAACGAAGCGCAGACATAATTACCGCAAGTCCTACCTGCTGTTCACGGCGCGGCATAACCGCCAATACATTCTCTCCAAAGTCCTCGCACAACCGCACGGGGTACTGCGACATAAAGCGGCACGGCTCCCCAAGGAACATCATAATTTCACCCTCGGCGCGCTGCGCCAACAGCTTTTCGCGAACCGCGCGGCGCTCTTCAAATGTCACGGTGTCGCGCTTATCTCCGACAATCGCGTGCTTGTCAACATACTCCGCCGGATTTTCGGTGTATTCCGCGACCGCGCGATAACGCTTGTCAAATTCAGGGAGCTTTCCAGTGAAACGAACCAAAGTAAGCCCGTCCGTGCTGTTGATATCTGCCACAAACGCGCAGTTATTGGGGATTCGTTTAAGCGATGCAATCTCATTTTCATAAAGTCTTAGGCTTGAAAACAGCGTCTGAACGCCATCATCACAAC
>CAMWMN010000125.1 GCA_947175385.1 uncultured Clostridia bacterium
ATTTAACTATATATTACTGTTATATTTGATAGCTAATCTCTACCGGTAAACAAATAAGTCAAACTAGCCTTAAACCCGTTAGCAATCCTAAAGATATCCGAACAATTAAACGGCGCGATCTCGGTCGGCTCTTTGGAGCGGTCGAACAGGTCGCGTGTTTTCTTTTCTGCAAGGTTAAGCTCCAGCGTTTCCTTTAAGGTCACACCGAGCTTTTCAAGGTTGGAAACAACAATACGCGAGATCTGAACTTGCAGACAGCGGTAGGCTTTGTTAGAAGCAGCTCGTCCGAGAATATCCAGAAGCTGTTCGTTCTCGGTGAGATGATTTGCTGCCTGTGCTGCATCGGGTTCTCCCGTGAGTGCAGCTTCGTCTACTTCGGGATTGAGGTAGGCAACCTTGCACCCCATATAATTCGCTATCCTGTACAGATCGGCAGAGTTCAGAGTGCTGCCGTTAAGGATACTGCAAATTATTTCGGGGTTGGACTTCATTATATAATATACCTTCGATATAGCGTTTGCGTTGTCGGTAATATCAACATTGGTGTAACTTTCATCGTTCTGAAAGAAATAATCTACGGGAACACCGAAGTATGCAGCGAGTTTTTCAAGCGTGTCCGCGCTCACCGTAGAACCGCTTTCCCACTTCTTTAAATTGCCTGTGCTTAGTCCGATCTGCTTTAAAACAGGAGTAGGCTTTACCCCTTTTTCATTGCAAATCTTCAAAAATTGTTCATAAAACACAAAAACACGCTCCTTAATATAGTAATACTTCACAAATTTTGCGAATGCTCACCATAAATTTATATTTCACACTTGACAAATGCACTGTAGTGAGTTATAATAAAAATACAGAAAATGCAAAGTGGCTTTTTCTGATAATCATTATACCATAGTTTAATTAAAATGTCAAGGAGGAAAATGCACATTGAGCAAAAATATTTTTATCACCGCGCAAGAACTCGCGGAAATGCTTGGGATTTCCAAACCATACGCTTATAAACTCATCAAGCAGATGAACAGCGAATTGCGCGACAAGGGTTTCATCACAATCTCCGGCAAGGTGAGCAGACGCTACTTTGAAGAAAAATTCTACGGAATGGAGGGTGATAGCTGTGCCTGCATATAAGGACGAAACGACAGGCAAGTGGTACATATCCTGTTGGTACAGCGATTGGACGGGCAAGCGCAAAAAGAAGATCAAACGCGGCTTTGAAACAAAGCGTGAAGCGTTGGAGTGGGAACGCGAGTTTCAACTGCAAGACAGCGCCAACCCCGAAATGACATTCGAGAGCTTTATCGCACTCTACAAACAGGATATAACTCCAAAGCTGAAAGAAAATTCTTGGATAACCAAAGAGAACATTATCGCAAAGCACCTTATTCCGTATTTCGGAAAATTCAGAATTTGCGATATTACCGCGAAAAACGTTATTGATTGGCAGAACGAGATGCGCAAGCAGCAGAACAAGAACGGCGATAAGTATTCGTCCACCTATTTAAAGACGATACACAATCAGCTTTCGTCCATATTCAATCACGCTATCAGATTTTACGGATTGAAAACAAATCCCGCGTTTGTTGCTGGGAATATGGGAACAAGCCGCCATGCCGAGATGAAGTTCTGGACTAAGGACGAGTACCTTAAATTTGCCGAGGTGATGATGGACAAGCCTATCTATTACTATGCGTTTGAGATTTTGTATTGGTGTGGAATTCGTGAGGGCGAGCTGCTTGCCCTCACACCGTCCGACTTCAATTCCGTAAGGAAAACGCTCCGTATTGACGAATCGTATCAGCGGCTCAAAGGTCGTGATGTGATAACCTGTCCGAAAACCAAAAAGAGCAACCGGGTCGTCAACGTTCCCGACTTTGTGTGTGATGAAATAAGCGATTATCTTAATATGCTTTATGGCATAAAGAGCAATGACAGAATTTTTTCGGAGTTGTCAAAAAGCTCGCTCAATAAGCAGCTTAAACGCGGAGCAAAGCAAGCCGGGGTACAAGAGATACGCGTCCATGATCTCCGGCACAGCCACGTTTCGCTTTTAATCGACATGAGATTTTCCGCTCTTGCGATCGGTGAGCGGTTAGGTCACGAAACCGCCGAGATCACGCTGACGTATGCTCACTTGTTCCCGTCAAGGCAGATCGAAATGGCAGACAGGCTTAACGAAATACGAAAGGAGACCTAATAATGTCGGCAAAAAATCTTGATACACAAGGACGGCACCGCAGCAAGATCATTTCATTCAGAGTATCACCCGAAGAGGGAGAGCTGCTTGATACAAAGGTCAAGCTGTCCGGGCTTACTAAACAAGACTACATTATCAAAAAGATTACGGACAGCGCGGTGACGGTTCAGCCGAATCCGAGAGTTTACAAGGCGCTGAAAACGCAGCTTGAAGATGTTCTTTCAGCTCTGAAAGAAAAAGAGCCTACCGACGATTTGCTTGAAATTATTCGGCTGATAAACGCAACGCTTAACGGAATGAAAGGAGAGATCGAATGAACAACGAAAAGGAAATGCTTAACTTCGAGCGGGATATAGAGGTCACATCCGTGCAATGGCTTTGGTATCCCTATATTCCGCTTGGAAAGATCACGATAATGCAAGGCAATTCGGGCGAGGGAAAAACAATGCTCGCGCTGAATATCGCAGCGGCGCTGTCACACGGGCAAGGTCTCCCCGGTGATACCGCTCCGCGTGAGTCAATCGACATCATCTACAACACCGCCGAGGACGGGCTGTCCGATACCATCAAGCCGCGGCTGTTGGCTGCCGGTGCGGACTGCAACAGAATACACACGATCAACGAGCGCGTCAATACCATCACAATGACGGACGACCGCATTGAGCTAAATGTTATGGACATCGGAGCAAAGCTGCTGATACTTGACCCGATACAAGCGTACCTCGGCTCGAATGTGGATATGAACAAGGCAAACGAGGTGCGCCCTATTTTCGCGCGGCTCGGACGCATTGCCGAGGA
Organism: uncultured Clostridia bacterium; assembly: GCA_947175385.1. GTDB lineage: Bacteria > Bacillota > Clostridia > Oscillospirales > Ruminococcaceae > CAG-115. The sequence continues at coordinate 2,993 of CAMWMN010000125.1, forward strand.
TAACAACTGCGCTATTGTGCTGATCGGTCACAAAGGGAAAAATCAAACGTATTCGGACATTAACGCGCTGCTTGGCAGTATGGATCAAGTAGCTGCCGCGCGGAGCGTTTTGACCGTTATGCAGCACCCGAAGGACAAGTCGCAGTCGATCATCGCGCACACGAAAAGTTCACTTGCACCGAAAGGACGGTCATTGGCTTTTCACATCAACGGTGAGGGCAAAATCGAATGGGGTGATTTTGTGGACATTGAAACCGCGCATGACAGCACCTCAAAGCTGGATGAAGCAAAGGATTTCTTACGCGAATTTTTATCCGAGGGAGAAAAACCGCAGACCGCCGTGATGAATGCCGCCGACTATCTTGGCATCGCCAAGAGAACGCTCGACAAAGCAAAAGCCGAACTCGGAATAAAGTCGTTCAAAAAGCAAAATCAATGGCTGTGGAAAATCGAAGATTGCAAGAATGTCAAGATTTCGTGAGCCTGGGAAAAACAATGTTGTCAAGCAAGGTTGCTGTGAGTTTTTGCGGCAAGATTGCGCTGTCAAGATTGCGTTTGCGGGGGTCTGGAAATTCGGACAACCTTGCAATGTTGGTTCGCAGCTGCGGCGCAAGCGGGGAGTGCAGAGGGGCGCAGCGCCCTTTGCCGCAAAGACTTTTGATACGAACGAGGAACGAGTAAAGTGTCAAAAGTAACTTTGCGTTGTTACCGTCACAACATCAATATTTGAGAAAGGAGAACCTATGAAAAAGACCATTAGTATACGTATTGGCAAGGGGAGCATTTCCCATAATAACAGAAAATTTGTTGCAAAGAATGTTGACGAAAAGCGCGTCAAGGATAACATGGTACTTTGCAATGTTGATCTCAAGAAAACATACGATGATCTGTTCAGCGCAGCATTAGCGGAGTACAATGCCAAGCAGAAAAGAAAAGACCGCCGCATTGAAAATTACCTTGACCACATCGAGAGCGGCAAGCAGGAGAAGCCGTTTTATGAACTTATTTTTCAGATTGGCAATAAAGATGATACTCCGTGTGGAACTCGTGATGCCGAGATCGCAACGGAAATTTTACATGAATATTATGAGGATTTTTTAAAACGTAATCCGCACATCAGAGTTTTTAATGCCGTGATACATCTTGATGAAGCCACTCCACATTTGCACGTTGACTTTGTTCCGTTCGCAACAGAGCAGAGCCGCGGACTATCTACCCGGAACTCTTTGAGCAAGGCTCTGGAGCAACAAGGGTTTTCGGCAAAGACAAATCTTGAAACTCCCGCCAAACAATGGACGGATTTTGAGAAACAGCAGCTTGCAGAAATTATGCACAAGCGCGGCATTGAATGGGAGCAGCTCGGAACGCATAACGAACATCTCTCTGTCCTTGACTTCAAAAAACAGGAACGCGAGAAAGAGGTTAAGCAGCTTGACGGCGAGATCGGCAGCAAGGAACTGATACTCGAATGGCGGCAGCAAGCAGTAACCGAAGCCGAAGCGATAATTGACAAAATCGATGCCGAGTACCAAGAGAAAAGTTCCGAGGTTGAGCGACTTGATAGCGTAATTTCCGAAAAGGAGAACATCAAAGCCAAAACAGAAGCTGTGCTTTCCGAAAAACAGGCTATCCTCGGTGAGTGTATTCAAAAGGTGGTGAAGATAAATTCTATCGACCACATCGAAACGGGCAAGACGATCTTCGGCGGCAAGGTTACGGTTGCAGAAGATGTTTATGAAAAGCTGACAGATCTTGCGAAAAAGCAGATCGCAGACGAGGGTAAGGAAAGTAGGCTCACGGAAGAAAACGCAGAACTGAAAAAAGAAAATGATGCGCTCTTAGGGGAGAACGAAACTCTCCGAGAAAAAGTACGCGCTGCTAGGACTTTGCAAAATTCTTTTTCGGCTTTGCAAAGAGAATTAGAGAGTTGGAAACAACGGTATAAGAAAGTGATTGAGTTCATAGAGAATCTCGGCTTAAAGGATAAGCTGGAGAAATTCTTGCACCCGGTTACGCAGGTCAAGAGAGGACGGTGATATTATGAAGAATTTGTTATTGGCAACGGGATTTTTGGCGGCCGCGTTTGCGGCCATGGTGGCTTGCAAGCGGAGGAAATGTTCTCGGGCAAGGACATTCCTGGAACTTTTCGAGGACAATGATGTGGAATTAGAGTGGCTTTTGAATGGCTGAGATTGTTCTGATCAACGAGTAAGCTGTGGTTTTATTTTTCGTTTTTGCTTGTTGTCACGTTATAACGATTTACCGCGCTGTGTACATGGCGCGGTTTAAGCTGATATGAAAAGTATTGAAATTATTGCTAAAGTGTGTTGAAAAGAAAGATATCATTACATTAAGATAATAAAACAGCTAACCAGAGTAGATCAACCATTTTATTGGCTCTTCTATTTAGTTAAGGGAGCAATCTCGTAATAATCAGGATCCAAAATAAATTCACCCTCTGTTATGTCAAGCCAGTCATTACATATGCTAGTCAAATTAAAAATTTTCTCTGCAAGATCGTCAACACAATTTGATTTTACGCAAAAACATTTACTAAGCAAGGAAATATTATCTGTGGGGTAATTTGTCATATTGATTACTTTTCCCCCTTGCGTATCTACATATTTTTTGCCGTTTTTATCTACTGTTTCCAAAATTAGAAAGGAACTTCTAGGGTTATCGCTGTTCATCGCATGTCCACTAATAGGAGTAAGGTGATTATAATTTAATGTATTTACAATTTCAAACGGAAAAATTGTATTCCTATGCGAAACAAACCACGCATACATTCTAATCCAATCCAACATTTCTAGTACTGTAAAACACCACTCTTTAGGAAAATATGAAGATGATAGCAAGTCTTTTAAGATACTTTGCAATTCAGTTCTTGCATTAGAAAAATCATTTAACACAATAAATGCCGGAAACTTTGCATGCCAAATTTTAGTTTTAATTTCATCCAAAGTACAGTTTAGCAAGTCATCAACATGTGATAAACCTTCACTTAATGTTATCGTTCCGTAAACCAAATCGGACATTTGTTTTGCAACAGATAAGATAGAGTGATCGATCTTACCTTTTATGTAATCGTCTAAGGGATTGAACAGCTTACCTGTTGAATATAAATCTTTAATATTCGCTGTCAATATTTGTGTTATTCTATTAATTTCATCATTTCTAGTTGGATCAAACGGAGTAACTCTTTTTTGTCGAATATCAAATGGCAAATCCTCTATTTTGCCTGTGTTGGAATCAAACAGACATATTACTCTATCCCAACCGAGTTTACTCGCTGCATAACCTAATTCTAAAAGCACATTTGGATTAGGTGTTTTTCGTTCTTGATTAAAAGAGTTGATAATACTTACATCACAAACAAATAATGCACTTTTTCCTATTTTATCAAATATCGTAGATGTAATATCTGGACTTCCATTTAACCCCATAGTATCACGATCATAATCCATATATATC
>CAMWMN010000126.1 GCA_947175385.1 uncultured Clostridia bacterium
GTAGCCAGAGAGAGGCTAGCGGTGTTCAGACCGTCCTCACGAGCGGACAGGTTGAGGTTAGCCTTGAGAGTACCCATATCCGCAGTGTCATCAGTGTTGTACTTGAACGTGAAGTTTACAGCGTCCTTGGTTCTTGCACCGGTCTGAAGAGTGATATTGTCGGTGTAAGTCATACGAGCGGTAGAGTTGTCGTATGCGTCAGCCTTGGTTACGCCGCCCATATCGCCGAGATCGTCAACGGTCTTGGGGTATGCAGCCTTAGCCGCGTCGAGAGCTGCCTTTGCGTCCTCGAAAGCCTTGTCAATTGCAACGTAAGAGGTGCTTACGGTCTCGTCTGTTGTGGTGCTGGGGTTGATGGTCGGAGTGGTTCCGGAAGAATTCCACTTACCCTCGTCCAAAGCAACGCCGAACTTGATTGTACCAACGGTAGCGTTCTGACCTACATAATTCACACTAGCAGTGCTTAACGCTGCACCATTAGCAATAGCTACGGTAATCTTATCGCCAGCTTCAGGAGTTCCGGTTACTGCCAACTCACCAGCAGCAATAGAACGATTCGCGATAGTTATTGAATCTGCCGCCAAATCAACCTTAGTGTTCCCATTATACCAACCCGTTTTGGTAGCGTCAGTTGAATCAACCTTATATTCAAGTGTCAAGTCAACAGCAGCATTAACGGTGTCTCCAGCGGTACCCGGGGTGTAAGCAGCTTTATTGCTCTTTGAAGAACCGTGCGATGCTACAGTTGTAACAGTTGCAAGCTTAACCTCGTCGCCGTTGTGATCCTTATAGGAAATCTGATACTCGCCATCTGTGCCGGTCGACGCAATGAGCAAATCGTTGTCGGAAATGCTTGCGTTTATACCGCTTGCCGAGTAATCAAAGGAGATTTCAGCCTTGTCAAGCTTGTCGAGTGCGTTTACGGTTTCCTCGGTCAGGTTAGCTTCGGTGATTCCCGCGTCAAGCTTCAGAGTCGGAACAGCCGTGCCACCAATCTTATCATTGTTTACAAGGCTGTCGTGGTCGATACCGATGTTGGTCGGAGCAAGTACAGGAGCACTGGAGTTGGTGTAAGTGAGGGTTACAACGTCGCCGGTCTTGATGTCAGAGGTTGCAAGAACAGCGTTACCATATGTAGCGTCAGCCGAGCTGCCTGCTACAGGAGCAGTATCAGCACCAGCAATGAAACCGCCGTTATCGGTTGTTGTAACATTTTTAATAACATCCGTAAGCGCAGCCGCAGCGATCTCTACGGTCTTGCCGTCATTGTCTACGAACGAACCACCGGTGATTGCCCAACCATTGGTTTCATCATAGGTATAGGTAACCTCGATAGACTCAATGCCATTAGAAGTCAGATTGTCCTTAGCAGCATCAGTACCGCCGGTAGTACCATCGGCATATTTGATGTTCGCGAACAGAGTATTAGCAGCGTCCTTTGTATACTGGCTGTTGTCAACGGTGTTCCACTTGGGAGCAGTGCCGTCCAAGCAGAGGTCGCGCTTGTCAATTGCGTTGTACTTATTGAAAGCGGAATCGTAAGCTTTCTGAGCGTTGTCGATGTTCTTCTGAGCGTCTGCCTGAGCAGCAGCGAGCTTAGCAGCGTTCTCGTCAGCAACCTGACCAGCCTTCATTCTGTAATCGAACTCGCCGTCAACCTGCTTCAGACCGTCAGCCATTTCGCCGCCGTTAAGTACGATAGTACCGTTGAAGTCGGTATCAGCGATCTGGTTCAACTCGTCGTTGAGCTGCTCGAACTCGAGCTGGATAGCAGCACGGTCGGTAGCGTTATCATAAGTACCGTTAGCGGACTCGGAAGCGAGCTCCTTCATTCTCTGCAGAATGGAGTGAGTTTCCTGAGCAGCACCCTCAAAGGTCTGGATCATGTTGATACCGTCCTGAGAGTTACGAACTGCCTGATTCAAGCCGCGAATCTGGCTTCTCATCTTCTCGGAAATAGCCAGACCTGCAGCGTCATCGCCTGCGCGATTGATTCTGTAGCCGGAAGAAAGCTTCTCAGAGCTCTTTCTCAGACCGGTTACGTTAGCATTGAGCTTGTTGTACGCGTTCAACGCGTTCATGTTGTGTTGTACTACCATTCCCATAGTAAAAATCCTCCTTGAATTTGGTTGCCCTGTTGTTGGAATCATTCCAAAGGGCGTAAAAGTAATTGGTTTTCCTTGTGTCGACCCAAGGAATTTCAGCTTTTCAGCTGTCACAATTATTATATCGGACGGATTTCCAAAAACTTTAGCCCTTTTCGGAAAATTTTTGTGAAATTTTTTATAATTCCCATTTTCGGGGGAGTTTGTGCATTTACCCCTAAAGGGGTTGACAAAACAATTTGATTGTGATATAATATAAGTGTAAAGAAGTGAACAGATTCTTACAAACTACTTGCACAAAAATTTGCCCCCGTACGCGCTGGGAACACGTACGGGGGCGGATTTTTGCTAGTGCTCTTGCCGGTTAGTCATTCCCGTCGAGCCACTTGCTAACTAGGTTTGCCACCACGCCAGCTAAAACGGAAACCATAAATGTGAACAGATCCACTGCCTGCACCCCCTCTCTATGTAGAGTCTAGTGGGGAAACACCGGCAAGTATATTATACCGCATTTGTCGGATTTTGTCAATACCCGGGCAATTCCCATTTTCGGGGGAGTTTGTGTATTATTTCAAAAATAAGAGAGCACGTTTTTATTATGAAAAAACGCGGTTAATTTTCATTAGGCTTATTAAAAAAGTTATTAGTCAGACATTCCGCCATTTCGCTTACCATTTCGCAGCGGTCGGCAGTGTTGTATTTCGTGTTGTCCACGAACGCATAATAGCCGCCTTTTATAAGGTAGCTCAATAGGAAGTCCGTTTGCGGATTGTCCCAAAGATGAGGATAATTCTCGAAAAGAAACGCGCGTATTTTTGTTTCAAGACGATCTACAAATATCCCCCGGCGGTCGTTGGAGAATATGATATCAATAAGCGACTGATTCGATACCAGCCCGTCTGTCAGTTCGCGGATAAAGAGCTTCGGTTCTGAGAATACTGTATCGGGATGACAAAGCCCAGAAAAAACGTCGTCGAGCAGCTCGTTTTCGAGCGTCTTCGAGAGATCGTAAATATCCATGTAGTGCAGATAGAAAGTAGCCTTGTTTATCTCGGCAAGGTCAGATAGCTCCTTTACCGTTATGCGCTCAAGCGGCTTTTTTGCGCGAAGCTGTAAAAACGCGTTAATGATCGCGCTTTTGGTTTTCTTTACTCTTAAGTCCATGTTTCTGCCTCCGAAAATCAACAATTTTCGACTTAAGTCGCATATTCTACGGTATGCAAAAAAAGCCGATTGAAAGTTGAAGTTTTCGCTGCTATAATGAATTTATGGATAACGATTTGTGACGCTTATTGTTTCGGCGTACTCATCAACTGTTCCATAAATAGATTATAGCATAATATGCGACGACAGTCAAGGGGTATTGTTATGGATTTTTACAGCTTTTATATGGGAAATAACTTTGATGTGTATCAATATCTCGGAGCGCACCGCGATGAAGGCGGCTGGGTGTTTCGGGTGTTTGCTCCGGGTGCGGCTCGGGTAACGCTGTTCGGCGAGTTCACGGACGGATATGAGTATGAGATGAACCGCGTTGGCGATGGGAACTTCTTCGAGGTGCGCGCCGAGAACGCTCGCGAGGGTATGAGCTATTTCCATAAAATTTACACCAAAAACGGCGAAGTAGTCGATCATTGCGACCCTTACGGGTTCGGTATGCAGCTTCGTCCGTGGTGGCACTCAATTCTCCGCGATTTGTCGACGTACAAGTTCAACGACAACAAGTGGATGAGCGCCCGCACCGACTGTAAAAACAAGCCACTTAATATTTATGAAATGCATCTCGGTTCATGGTGCCGCGGCAAGAATGGCGAGTGGCTCTCCTACACCGAGATAGCCGATAAGCTTATTGATTACCTTAAGAAAAGCGGCTATAACTATGTTGAGTTTCTGCCGCTGTCGGAGCACCCTTGTGATGAGTCATGGGGTTATCAGAACACGGGCTTTTTCGCACCGACTTCACGCTACGGCACCGCGGCGCAGCTCATGGAGCTTATCGATAAGCTCCATCAAAGAAATATTGGTGCGATAATAGACTTTGTACCGGTTCACTTTGCGGTGGACGACTACGGTATGTCGAGGTATGATGGTACGTTCCTCTATGAGTACCCGAGCAGCGACGTTGGCGTGAGCGAATGGGGCAGCTGCAACTTTATGCACTCGCGCGGCGAGGTAAGGAGCTTCCTCCAATCCTGCGCGCATTATTGGCTGCGCGAGTTCCACTTTGACGGCATACGCATGGACGCTATCAGCAGAATTATTTATTGGCAGGGCGAGGAAAATCGTGGTGTAAACGGAAATGCCGTTGATTTCATCAAAACGATGAATAGAGGGCTTAAGGAGCGTCTGCCCTCGTGTATGCTGATCGCCGAGGATTCAACGAGCTTCCCGAACGTGACTAAACCCGTTGATCAAGGCGGGCTCGGCTATGATTACAAGTGGGATATGGGATTTATGAACGACACGCTGAACTACTTCCGCACTGCGCCCGAGTATCGTTCGGAGAATTACCACAAGCTCACATTTTCGATGATGTATTACTATAACGAGTGCTACCTGCTTCCCTTTTCTCATGATGAGAATGTTCACGGAAAGGCGACTATACTCCAAAAAATGAACGGCGAGTACGATGAGAAATTCCCACAGGGGCGTGCCCTCTATCTGTATATGTACATACATCCCGGAAAGAAGCTGAATTTCATGGGCGGCGAAATCGGACAGCTCCGCGAATGGGACGAGAGCCGCGAGCAGGATTGGGATTTGAGAAAGTACTCCAAGCACGACAGCTTCTATCACTTCATGACGGAGCTGAATAAGCTTTACCTTTCGCACCCCGCATTTTGGGAACACGATCACGAAAACGAGGGCTTTCGCTGGATCGATTGCAACAACACTGAGAATTGTATTTACGCGATAGAGCGGCGCGGTAGGGGCGGAGAAACGCTAGCGGCGGTGTTCAATTTCGGCGGTTCCCAGAAGAAATATGCACTTGGCGAGTATTCCAATCGTAACGTGGCTGTGCTGCTTCACACCGATTGGAACGATTTCGGCGGCGACACTCCAAACAATGCCAAACTCGATATCGGTGAGCTGACTCTCCCGCCTTTCTCGGGAATTTTGTTTGAGATCAAATGAAAAAACGACATAGAAAATCCCTTCGTGTGATAGCGGCAAGGCTGACGTTGAAATGCTCGATTATCAGCAGTTTAACGATACAAAGGTTACTGCCGGTACGGGCGCTACCAAGGCGGATGCAGCGTGGAAAGCTCTGTTCAGTTCTGACAGAACAAATGCTCCTGCAAGTGATGACGGTCCCGATTTCTTCGAAGCAACTTATCAGTATGATGCATCATACATGGAGTGCAATCAAAGCAGCAAACGGTGTTGACAAGGGTAACTTGACCGTTGCAACTACTGATAATGGTGGTTTCACTGTAACGGCGAGTGGAGTTCAAATGTCTAATGTGACTATGAACAAGTCCTCGCTTATGAATGGCGATACAATCACGCTTAAATATAACAACCCTGCTACTGTTACGAAAGCTCATTCGAATGCTACCGCAGAGGTTGTTAATAGTACTTTGAAGGGTGCTCCTACCCCTACCGCTGCTGGCTCAACTGTAACTGCTCCTACTGGAACTGGCGCAAGCGGTTCTGCTGGTTCTCAAGTCGCTCTTGGTGTAAATGATGACAACCTTATTGTTGATGTTAATAAGAACGTTACAATGACTCAAGATATTGAGGATTTGTTCAAATTGTTGGAGGGTGCAACCGTAACCGGTCACTATGTTGACGGAACTGCTACCGCTGCGGGTGATATGACGATCAACTTCTCTGACCCTGGTGTAGCGGCTGTTAACAATGCTGCTGATGTAATCAGAACAATCGGAACGACTGAGTTTTACATTTACATCAACTGCTGACGGTGTTACTATAAAGGCAGGCACTTATAATATTGCTAAGCTCTCCATGACTCAGCAAACTGGAACTACTGCAGGCGAAGGCGCGAGCGGCGATGTAACCTGGAACATCAAGCTTGCTGAACACGCATATGATAATAGCAAGGTTCCTACTGTTGAAATCGTTGAGGATAAGTCCAAGGTTTCCAACGCTAACTCCAACAGTACAGCAACCGCTCCTATGACTTACACCGACAACCTGACTCTCCAGACCGGTGCAAGAACTAAGGACAGCGTAAACTTCTCGTTCAAGTACAACACTGATGGTTCTGCTGATATGGGCGACCTCAAGGCTAACTTGAACCTGTCCAGCCGTGCTGACGGTCTGAACACAGCTAACCTCTCTGGCTAA
>CAMWMN010000127.1 GCA_947175385.1 uncultured Clostridia bacterium
ACCGCAGACAGTAAAAAACTTCGACCTTAAAATGTCATCCAATCTATCGGACAAAAACAAAAAACACTTGAATATCGTCAGAACGACAATTTCAAGTGTAATTTGCACCAAATATTTGGCTAAAATGGCGGAGGGAAAGGGATTCGAACCCTTGTGGGGTTGCCCCCAAACGGTTTTCAAGACCGCCTCGTTATGACCACTTCGATACCTCTCCTTATTTAGACAGCAAATCCAAAACCGCAAATACGAGCTAGGCTCGTATTTGCTTGCCTGAGCGTTGAGGTTCACGCTATGCGTGTACCTCAACGCTCGCATTTTGAATTTGCGTACAACTCGATAAGTTGTACTTATTATACCACATTTTCGGGGATTTGTCAAGTACTTTTTGAAAAGTTTTTTCTATGACAGGAAATGCTTTAATCCGCATAAAAGGGGCAGAACATTCGCTCTACCCCGAAAATATGCGATTTGCGGATTAAACACAGCCTTGCGCTTTCATAGCCTCGGCAACCTTGAGGAAGCCTGCGATGTTCGCGCCCGCCATATAATTGCCCGGCATACCGTACTCCTTGGAGGCGGTGTCGCACTGCTTGAAAATCTCCTTCATAATGTTGTGGAGCTTCTCGTCAACCTCCTCGAACGTCCAGCTGTAACGAATGGAGTTCTGGCTCATCTCAAGACCCGAAGTAGCAACGCCGCCCGCGTTCGCCGCCTTAGCGGGACCGTACAGCATATTGTTTGCGAAGTAAACCTCGATAGCCTCGGGAGTGGACGGCATATTTGCGCCCTCGGAAACAGCATAGCAGCCGTTCTTTGCGAGAATTTCAGCGGACTCCTTGTCGATTTCGTTCTGGGTAGCGCAAGGAAGCGCGATGTCACACTTGATCGTCCAGATTCCCTTGCAGCCTTCGGTGTAGGTCGCGTTCTTGTGGGAGGTTCTGGAAACGTATTCCTTGATTCTGCCGCGCTCAACTTCCTTGATTTGCTTAACAAGCTCCAGCTCGATTCCATCGGGGTCGTGAATATAACCGTTGGAATCGGACAGCGCAACAACCTTGCCGCCAAGCTCGGTAGCCTTTTTGGTTGCGTAAATCGCAACATTTCCCGAGCCGGAGATTACAACTGTCTGATCCTTGAAGCTCTTGCCGTTCGCCTTGAGCATTTCATCGGTGAAGTAGCACAGACCGAATCCGGTAGCCTCGGTTCTTGCGAGAGAGCCGCCGTAAGTCAAGCCCTTGCCGGTGAGAACGCCGGTGAACTCGTTGCGGATTCTCTTATACTGACCGAACATATAACCGATTTCGCGTCCGCCTGTGCCAATATCGCCCGCGGGAACGTCACAATCGGGACCGATGTGCTTGCAAAGCTCTGTCATAAAGCTTTGGCAGAAACGCATAACTTCTCCGTCGGACTTGCCCTTGGGGTCGAAGTCTGAGCCGCCCTTTGCGCCGCCCATCGGGAGCGTAGTAAGGGAGTTCTTGAAGATCTGCTCGAAACCAAGGAACTTGATGATACCGCTGTATACGGACGGGTGCAGTCTGATACCGCCCTTGTACGGACCGATAGCGGAGTTGAACTGGATTCTGAAGCCGCGGTTTACCTGAACCTTGCCATTGTCGTCAACCCACGGAACACGGAAAATAACCTGTCTTTCAGGTTCCACAATGCGCTCGAATACGCCTGCCTCAACGAGGTCGGGACGCTTTTCCGCAACGGGCTGAAGTGTTTCAAACACCTCGGTTACCGCCTGAATGAACTCCGGTTCGCCGGGGTTTCTTTTCTTTACTGTTTCCAGCAAATCCACAAGATACTGATTTTTTAACGCCATTGTTAAAAATCCTCCTTAAAAATCATTATAAGCTAAAACACCTACATTGAAATTATACAACATTTCAATAGGATTTGCAAGATTTTTTCCTAATTTTTCACGCACTCTATAAAATTTTGTATCTCTTTACCAAATCTTCCACAAGATTTTGTGTATAATTAACAAATTTCGGTAAGATTCCAGATGGTAAATGAAACAAAACGATTTTTTTATTGCAAGTTGATTATTTGACAAAAATTTCACATAAATTTCAAAGGATTACCTCTTGACAAGCTTTGTCGAATGAGGTATAATTATAGTTGACAGTTATTCGGATTATAACCATAATCAGATATTGGGTGTGCGGGTAAAGCGCACTATAATTCAAATACTTATCCGGGGAGAAGTGCAAATCGCGAAAGCGAGCGTTGCGGTGCACGCGCAGCGTGAACCGTAACGTTTGGCTAGTGCAGATGAGCGCAGCTCATCTGCACGGTTCGCGGTTTGCCATTAAAATTAAGGGGTTACATAATGGGGAAAATTAAAACCTCCGTATGGGGGAAAGTGTGCGCTGCCGCGCTTTGCGTGACAGTGATGACGGCTACTGTCGATGGTATCGGCAATGTTAAGGCTCAGGCAAGCAGCATCGGCGGACTGCAGAATCAGTTGGCTCAGCTCCAACAGGAGAATGCCGCGCGCGACAAGCTGATTAAGGAACTCGGCGCGGATATTAACAGCAATAAAGAGCTTATGGAGCTTGTTTCGGCGCAGATTGACGGTATTGACAAAGAGATAGCTAAGTACAGTGAACTTGTGGCTGCGAAGAAGAGCGAAATCGACGCAAAAGGCGAACAGATCGCAAATGTCGAGAAGTCCATAGCCGATAAGGAAGTCGAAATTGATAACAAAAAGGTTGAGATCGCGGGACTTCAAAAGAAGAACAAGGAGAATCTCGCGAAGTTCGCAAAGCTGATTCGCGCGATGTATATGAACGATACGTCCAATAAACTTCCCGTGCTGAACGGCTCGGACGATTGGTATGATTATTTCGTCTACTCGGACGTTGTGCGCAATATCAGCGGTCAGAACGCAAAGTTTATGAAAGAGCTGATGGATTCCATTAAAGAGCAGGAAGATTTGATTCGGGATCTGAATGACGAGATTGACTCGCTTGAGGACGACAAGCAGGAGCTGAATACTCAGAAAAAGGCGCTTGAAGCGGATATGAACGCTCTTATGGCGGAGAAGGCGGCGTATGAGAACGACATTGCCCAAAAGAAGGCATATCTGTACGGACTTGCGGCGGATAACGAGGAATTAAGGAGTAAGGTTGACGATCTCGAATATGAGAACTCCGTATCAAACAAGAAGATGGAAGAGCTCAACGCTCAGATTGAGCAGCTGATCCGCGATGCTAACGCGAACGCGGGCGAAACACCGTCTGTAGGTTCGAGTACCGATTATATATGGCCGCTTGAAACGCGCTTTGGTTGGATTTCGTGCGATTACGAGCCTGTTTATGAGGAATACCACGGCGGCGCTCACGGCGGTGTGGACATCGGCGATGCGGGGATTGCAAACACGAATATCTACGCGGCGCAGGAGGGTACAGTTATTGCGGCGAATTACGGCTGTACACACAATTATGGCAAGGACTACACTTGCTGTGTCGGTCTTGGAAACTATGTAATTATCAGACACCCCAACGGTTACGCGACTGCATACGGGCATATGACAAGTCCTACGGTTACGGTGGGGCAGTATGTACAACAGGGCGATGTGATCGGTCATGTCGGCACTACCGGTTGGTCTAATGGTTACCATCTGCATTTTGAGGTGAGGGATCCGAACGGTATAAAGACTAATCCGCATAATTATACATATGTAAATAAGCCGGGATTTTAATCAGTTGACAGTTGTTTGGGTTATAATCATAATCCGCTGTTCGAAGCGCGATTTAGGTGTGCTATGACTCACGGCGGCAAACCAAAGTGAAATGCAAATTTAAAACGCAAGCGGCGCGCAACACCGTTTCACGGTGTTGCGGGTTGCTTAGCGAACACAAACATAAATAGCGCAGCTATTTATGTTTGTATGGTTTTGAATTTGCCATAAAAATCAGGAGGATTGTTATGGGGAGAAAAAACAGCGCACGGAGAATCTCCGTGTGGGGAAAGGTATGCGCCGGCGTGCTGTGCGCGGCGATGGCGGTGGCTCTGGCGGGTGACGTCAGCAGCAGTCTGAAAGCTCAGGGCAGCAGCGTTGACAGCTTGAACGAGCAACTGAAAAAGCTCCAACAAGAGAATGCCGAGCGCGATAAGAAAATCAAGGAACTTGGCGCAAATATTGACGAGAACGAAGAGGCTATGAAGCTCGTTTCGGAGCAGATAGACGGCATTAATGCGGAGCTCAGCAGTTACAGCGCGCAAATTGCCGCCAAGAAGCAGGAAATCGATGCAAAGGGCGAGCAGATAGTGAATGTTGAGAAGTCCATAGCCGATAAGGAAGTTGAAATTGATAACAAAAAGGACGAAATCGCCGAGCTGAAAAAGAAGAACGATGAAAACCTCGCGAAGTTCGCGAAGTTGGCGCGGGCAATGTATATGAACGATACATCGAATAAAATCCCCGTGCTGAATGGCTCGGACGATTGGTATGATTATTTCGTGTATTCGGACGTTGTGCGCAATATCAGCGGTCAGAACGCGAGGTTTATGCAAGAGCTGATGGACTCTATCAAGGAACAGGAGAACAAGATAGACGCTCTGAACAGTGAGATTTCCGCCCTCGATGCCGAAAAAGATAAGCTGTCACGGGATAAGGAAGCCTTTGAAGCCGAGATGGCAGAGCTTGTTAAGGAACAAGAAAAAATAGAGAGTTATTCCAACGAGCGCAAGAATTATCTCTATGGGCTGACAGCGGACAACGCGGCGCTGAAGAAAAAGGTTGATAATCTCGAGTATGAGAACAAGATTTCGTGGCAGAAGATGGACGAAATCAACGCCGAAATCGAGAGGATCATCCGAGAGGCAAACGCGGGAAATCAGCCGTCGGTAGGTTCAAGCAAGGACTACATATGGCCGTTGGATACGAGATTCCAGTATATAACAACTTATTTCGGCTATGACTCATGGCGCAACGGCAATCACGGCGGACTCGATATAGGCAACGCGGGAATCGCAAACGCGAACGTTTACGCGGCGCAGGAGGGTACGGTTATCGTGGCTTCAAACACCTGCTCGCATAATTTCGGCAAGAATTACACCTGCTGCGCAAGCTACGGAAATTATATTATTGTAAGGCACCCGAACGGCTATGCAACGTTGTATGCGCATCTGAGCAGCTTGAACGTATCCCAGGGACAGTATGTAAGTCAGGGTCAGGTGATCGGTCATGTTGGCACTACGGGCTGGTCTACGGGTTATCATCTCCATTTTGAGGTAAGAGATCCCAACGGAACGAAAACAAATCCGTTTAATTACACTTATGTGAATCTGTAATTAACTTTGAAAGACCGCGAAATGCGGTCTTTTTTTGTTTTTTGAAAAAACTTCTAAAATGTGGTTGACAATCGGGGAAAAGTTTGGTATAATGAAAAGTAGTGTTTATTATGTGGTATAATTATGGTAACTAACAGTATAAATTCAAAACACGAGCGTTGCGGAATACCACGTAGCGGTGTTACGTGACGCTCAGGCGAGTGCACACCGCAGGTGTGCATGGTTTTGGATTTGCTTTTATAAATTAAGGAGTGTTAGATTTGGCAAGTACCCGAATGACAGTGGCGCGGGCAATGGTCGAGTGCCTGAGAAACGAGGGAATCAAGGATATTTTCGGCTATCCGGGCGCGGCAATCTGCCCGTTCTATGATGAGCTGTATCAGTCCGAGATTCGGCATATATTGGTTCGGCACGAGGTGAACGCGGGTCACGCGGCAAGCGGTTACGCGCGCGTTACTGGAAAGCCCGCAGTGTGCGTGGCGACAAGCGGTCCCGGCGCGCTGAATCTTATCACTGCCATCGCGACTGCGTATATGGATTCCGTTCCGATGGTAATTATTACCGGTCAGGTGAACACCGACCAGATTGGGCGCGATGTGTTCCAAGAGGCGGATATAACAGGTTCGGCAGAGCCGTTCGTAAAACACAGCTATCTGTTGAAAAAGCCCGAGGATACCGCAGATGTGTTCAAGAAAGCGTTCTATATTGCGGGTACGGGCAGACGCGGTCCCGTGTTGATTGACGTGCCGTTTGACGTTCAGAAAACCGAGATCGATTTCGAGTACCCCGAAACGGTGGATATACGCTCCTATCGCCCCAGCTCCAAGGG
>CAMWMN010000128.1 GCA_947175385.1 uncultured Clostridia bacterium
CCAATATCCACGATCCAGTCCGCCGCGCGCATTGTGTCCTCATCGTGCTCCACGACAATCAGCGTGTTGCCGAGGTCGCGTAGGTTCTTGAGAGTTGCAATCAGTTTATCGTTGTCGCGCTGGTGGAGCCCGATGGACGGCTCGTCAAGAATGTACAACACGCCCGTTAGCGCACTGCCGATTTGTGTTGCCAAACGTATCCGCTGACTTTCGCCGCCCGAAAGAGTTCCTGCCGAGCGAGACAATGTGAGATACTCCAAACCAACGCTTCGCAGGAATCCCAACCGCGATTTTATCTCCTTGAGAATCTGCCCGGCAATCATTTGGTCGCGCTTGGAAAGCTCCAGATTGTCAATAAATTCCAGTGCCTTTATTACTGACATCTTGCAGAAATCGCTGATGTTCAGTCCGCCGACAGTTACCGCAAGAGCCGCGTCGTTAAGCCGCTCGCCGTGACACTTCGGACACTCAACATCACTCATAAAGTCTTCCAGAGCATCGTGCGAATACATTGCCGCGTTTGATTCCTCATAACGGCGTTGAAGGTTGTTTGCGACACCCTCAAACGCGGTGTAGTACTGTCCGCCGCCTTGATTTCGCGGACGCTTTACAAGAATTTTATCGCCGTTTGTACCGTAAAGCAACGTCTGTACGGACTTCTTGGGGATTTTGGACAGCGGTTCGTCCACGGAGAATCCATCGCGTTCCGCAAGCGCGTCAAAGTACATTGCCGCAATCGTTCCCTCGTTATATGTCCAGCCGTATGCTTTTATCGCGCCATCTCTGATTGACAAATCCGGGTTTGGAATAATCAGCGCAGGGTCGATTCTGCGGTAGCTGCCGATTCCCGTACATTCCGGACAAGCACCGAACGGATTGTTGAATGAGAACATTCTTGGAACAAGCTCGTCTACCGAAACGCCGTGTTCGGGGCAGGCGTAGCTTTGAGAAAAGTGAAGCTCCTCGCCGTCTATGATATCGATATACACCAGTCCGCCGGTGAGATTACCCGCCGTTTCGATACTCTCGGCAAGGCGCGATTTGATTCCGTCCTTGATTACCAGACGGTCTACGATGATTTCAATTGAGTGCTTGACATTCTTTTCCAGCGGGATTTTCTCGGACAGGTCATATGTGATTCCGTCCGCGCGTACACGCGCAAATCCCGCTTTGCGAGCCGCCTCGAACTCCTTTTTGTGTTCGCCCTTACGTCCGCGGACTACGGGAGCAAGAACCTGAAATTTGGTCTTTTCGGGAAGCTCCATTACACGGTCGACGATTTCGTCCACCGTCTGCTGTTTGATTTCCCGACCGCACACTGGGCAGTGGGGGATTCCGATTCGCGCGTACATCAAACGCAGGTAATCGTAAATCTCCGTAACTGTTCCGACAGTTGAGCGCGGGTTTTTGGATGTGGTTTTCTGGTCTATCGAAATAGCGGGGGAAAGCCCCTCAATGCTGTCCACATCGGGCTTTTCCATTTGTCCGAGAAACATTCTCGCGTAGGACGAAAGGCTCTCCATATACCGCCGCTGACCGTCCGCGAAAATCGTGTCGAACGCTAACGAGGATTTTCCCGAGCCCGAAACCCCTGTCAGTACAACCAGCTTGTCGCGCGGAATCGTTACATCAACGCTGTTGAGGTTGTGTTCACGTGCGCCCTTGATTATGATTTTATCGTTTGCCATTTGTTTGTATCTCCTTTTTTAGTTCCCAATATTACGCTGGCTTTAGTCAAACGTGGTTTTCTGTAAAGATATTGGGTTGCTTTTATTATATCACATCTAAGTGAATTAATTGACTTATTATGTCTGTTTTTCGTGCTGTTGCCTATGATATTCTTCCGCAAGCTGTGTGAGGTTGTAAATTCCGTTTTTATCCCATTCGGCGATTTTGCTTTTCAGAAGCCCGCACGGAAACTCCCAACAAACGCCGCAGAAATACGCGCCATGTTCTTCGCAGCACTTGAATATCGCACACTTGTTTTCTTTCCCGTGCGTTTCATGACAGCCTTTACAGCCGTTGTCATAAAAGAGTCCGCATTTTTCACAGCAGCCGCCGCAGCGGGTTATTTTTGAAAAATCCGTTTTATTCAAAAAAAATACTCCGTAAAATTTGCTTTTCAAAACCGCTGTGCGGTAATGATTTACAGTTTAGGTTCTTAATATATCAAAAGAGATAGCCGTCAAATCCCTTGAAAAGTTGTTTTTTCTTGGTTTTACAGTAACTCTTTTGCTGCTTAGCTGAATTTCGCCGATAGACGACAAGTCGGCAGTCGGCGGTAAATCCTCCCGCAGAATCTCTGATCCGTCCAAGTCGTATACGCGAAGCAGGGGAGAGTACTCCGCGCTTTCAAGATACCGCAGGAAAATTACAGCCTTGTATTTTGCTCCCTGCTTTATCTTAAAGCGCACAAGCATATTCTCGCCCTTTTTCGTCTCTATAAATGCATTTGTGATTTTCTGTTTCGAATCGACATTATCACAGAAACAATTCATCAGAACTTGTTTTGCCGATTCCAAAATAAAATCGGCACATTCACTTGAATCCAATTTATCGAACATTTCCTCGTCTACACCAACATCATAATATCTGTACCAAGGAAAATATCTGTCAACTGTTCGTTTGGAAAGTTGAAAAGCTCCTTTTGCAATGCAAGGTGTGAAATTCAAATACAGATGGTCAAAATCACCCAGAACAAATTCTTGCTCTCTCAGTTTCATCGCAACTCTATGGAGCGCGACATGGACGGATTTGGCGGCAAGGCTTTGGGGCATAGGATTTCCGTCTGTGTTTTCTGTTTCGCTTTTGTACAGCCTGATATCCTTGATTACCTTCATTAACAGTTACCCCTCCAGCTCCCTGATTCTGTCACGCAGATATGCCGCGTGTTCGAAGTCGAGGAGCTTTGCCGCCTTTTTCATTTCGGCGGTATAACTGGCTATCAGTTGCTCACGTTCGCGGCGCGGCAGCTTCTTGAGATCTGACTTCTTGCCCTTATGACGCTTGTCCTCTTTCTTGGTGATTTCCAGAACATCGCGCACTTCCTTGATGATGGTTCGCGGGATAATGCCGTTTTCGGTATTGTAACGCTGCTGGATCTCGCGGCGGCGTTGGGTTTCCGTAATGGCAAGCTTCATAGAACGCGTAACCTCGTCCGCGTACATAATCACCGTACCCTCGGCATTTCGCGCGGCGCGCCCTATCGTCTGAACAAGCGACGTTTCGGAACGCAGAAATCCTTCTTTGTCCGCGTCCAGAATCGCAACCAGCGATACTTCGGGAATATCCAAGCCCTCTCGCAGCAGGTTTATCCCGACAAGCACGTCAAATTCCCCGGAGCGCAAGTCACGGATTATTTCCATACGCTCGATGGTATCAATATCGTGGTGCATATACCTTACTCGAATGCCCGCCTTGTCGAGGTAATCCGTCAAGTCCTCCGCCATCTTCTTGGTGAGCGTGGTGACAAGGACGCGTTGCTTTTTCTCTATTCGCGTGTTGATTTCCGAAATCAGATCCTCAATCTGACCCTCGGTGGGTTTAACGATGATTTCCGGATCGAGCAGACCTGTGGGGCGGATAATCTGCTCAACGATCTGCGTGGAGCGTTCTTTCTCAAAATCTCCGGGAGTTGCCGAAACGAAAATCGCCTGTGGGATTTTCTCGTAGAACTCGTCGAAATTCAGCGGACGGTTATCATATGCGCACGGCAGACGGAATCCGTAGTCCACAAGATTCCTCTTTCTCGCGACATCTCCGCCGTACATTCCGCGAACCTGAGGCAGCGTAACGTGGCTTTCGTCCACCATCAGCAGAAAATCCTCCGGGAAGTGGTCAATAAGCGTAATCGGCGTACTTCCGGGCGGACGGCGCGCCAATACGCGTGAGTAGTTTTCGATACCTTTACACATACCGATTTCGCGGAGCATTTCCATATCGTAACGTGTGCGCTGTTCGATTCGTTGCGCCTCGATCAGCTTGTTGTTGTCCTTGAAATATTTGATTCGCTCCTCCATCTCGGATTCAAGCTCCGCGAGAGCATCTCCCATCTTCTCTCTGCCAATGATGTAATGTGACGCTGGGAAAATCATTGCATGTAAGAGATGTCCTCGGGTATTTCCGGTGACTACCTCAAACTCGCTTATGCGGTCGATTTCATCTCCGAAGAACTCCACCCGAACGGCAGTTTCACTGGTGCTTCCCGCGGGGAAAATTTCCACAGTATCGCCGCGCACACGGAATTTGTTGCGCGTAAAGCTGATTTCGTTGCGCTCATACTGCATTTCAACAAGCTTTGTGATAACCATATCACGCGAGATTTCCTGTCCTTGACGCAGCGAAAGCGTGTTGGTGCGGTAATCTTCGGGACTTCCGAGTGAGTAGATGCAGGACACGGAGGACACGATGATGACATCGCGCCGTTCCGCGAGAGCCGCAGTCGCCGAGTGACGAAGGCGGTCAATCTCATCGTTTATTGCGCTGTCCTTTTCGATGTACGCGTCTGTGGAGGGAATATATGCTTCAGGTTGGTAATAATCGTAATAACTGACAAAAAATTCCACCGCGTTATTCGGGAAAAACTCGCGGAACTCTGAACAGAGTTGCGCCGCAAGGGTCTTATTATGTGCCAGAACCAAAGTAGGTTTGTTCACGTTGGCGATAATATTAGCCATCGTGAACGTTTTTCCTGAGCCGGTAACTCCGAGGAGCGTCTGCTCCTTGTCGCCGCGCAAAACGCCCTCGGAGAGCATTCTGATTGCATCGGGCTGATCTCCCGTAGGCTTGTATTCGGAGTGAAGCTCAAAATTCCGTGAATTTTTCATGTGCACCTCATTTGTTATTTGTGAATATTAATCCAGAACTCCGTCAAAATATCCCGATTTTCGGAAAGAGCAATATCTGTTTCCGGCGATGATAATGTGATCAACCAAAACGATTCCGATTTCCTTCAAAAGGAACGCGATTCTTCTGGTGGTGGAGATGTCTTGAGATGACGGTGTTGAAGTTCCGTTGGGGTGATTGTGAGTTATAAGGATTTTTTCGGCATTAAGCTCCATGGTTTTTCTTAATATTTTCTTTATATCAAATGTAGTGATGGTGCTGAGCTTTTTGCTTATTTCTTCCATAACAATGGGGTGAAAATGATTGTCAATATAAACAACATACATCGCTTCTTTTACATATACACTAAAAAGCTCTCTGCAAAACTGAAGTGAGGATTTAAATGTTAAAAAGCTGTCTTCTTTTGGCTGTTCAATGGATTCGACTCTGAAAACATCTCCGATAAAGCAAATGTGCTCTGCTGAGGCTCTGCCCAATTCCTTTACGGTGTAAAGCTCGTCCATGTCGGTGGAGAAAATCTCGCGGATTGAACCGAAACGCTTTAACAGCGCATCGCTGAGTTCTTCATAATTGTGCTTATTAAAAACGTACTTCAGAATTATTTCCAATGCGCCTTTTTCTCCATATCGCGCAAGACCTCTGCTATCCTCGCTGCATTCTTGGAGGATTTTGTTCATCTCCTCTACCTTTTGCTTATGCTTTTGATAATCCGACGGCATTTTTACTCCCTTCTCCAAAGTTCATTTATCATATATATATATATAACAGACTGCATATAAACCCGCGGTTCTCCTCACCATAGCGGGGAGAACCGTATAAAATAAAAATCGTTTTTTATTGAGAGCAGATTTTTCTGAAAATTGTAACGTATATATTATACATCATTTGTTTATTTTTGTCAAGATTGTATTTCACGTTCAAATCCAAAAAAACATAAAATTTTGAAAAAATTTCAAAAAACCCCTTGACAAAATATATTTTTTGTGATATAATTTTACTGTTGCATAGATGATCCACTAGCTCAGGTGGTAGAGCACTTGACTTTTAATCAAGGTGTCCCGGGTTCGATTCCCGGGTGGATCACCATAATGTGCAGTGGCGGCGGGCTTGCGTTGAGGATTTGTTTTCGCGGCTTGCCGCCGTTTTATTAGCGCCCGTAGCTCAGCTGGATAGAGCAATAGCCTCCGACGCTATGTGCCGTGCGTTCGAATCGCACCGGGCGTACCAGCAACGAGAAAATCCCACTGCTATGCAGTGGGATTTTTCGTTGGCTAAAGGC
>CAMWMN010000129.1 GCA_947175385.1 uncultured Clostridia bacterium
ACTTTTAAACGAAGAAAACTTTTCTATTGTTAAGCAAATGATTGAAAAAGATATTTGCAAACTAGACCTTTCAATAAATGAAAAGAAGGACGAGGGAAAAATTGAGAAGGGTTTTACCTATTTAGGTTACAACTTCAATCTCCCAATAATATCGGTAAGGGAAAGTAGCATTATAAAATTTGAGCAATCACTGGAACAGCTTTTTAGAGATGTTAAAAAAAGTAAAATACCTTATATTGAGTGGAAGATAAATTTAAAAGTTACTGGCTTTGTAATTAATAATCACAAGTATGGATGGCTGTTCTTCTATTCACAAATTAATGATTTAAATCTTCTTTTTCATCTTGACTCTTTAGTGAAGAAATTCTCAAAAAGGTATTTATCAATTGATTCCTTGAAGTTTAAAAGATTTGTACGTGCTTATCACGAAATAAGACAATCTCTTAAAAACACAAAGTATGTTCCAAAGTTTGATTTGTATACCACAGAAAACAAAATGAAAGTATTAGGCGAGATATATGGGTTGGGTGTTGAAAAAATGACTAAACAGGAAATTGAAGAGAGATTTAGCCATATCATTTCTCGTGAAATTCAAGAGTTTGAAAAGGACGTACAAGATTTATCATAAGTGTCAAGCCATTATGTTTAAAATTACAAATAGATGGAGACAGATTTGTATGTGTTCGTTTAGCCTCTTTGTTTTTTAAATGATCTCCTCGTTGGTAAGGGCGATTGTTTGACGGTTTTGATGAATTATTGATGAATACAAAGAACCCGTTGCCGAAGTGCCTCAAAAGGGTTTCGTACTGCTTGTAAAAACATCAGATGATCTCACCTAGAGGTTCGTGCCGATGGTGGCTTGCTACAAATTTATGCTGATAAACTACACCCGGTTTTGCACTAAGTGCATGCCTATGGTGTACAGTTGTGGAAATACTAACAAGTATGCCTCAAATCGACAAGAACATCATTTAACTGGGAAGTATAGGGTTGAGAGGGAATCTTATTCGGAATGAGTTTTCTAAATTTGACTATAACATGAATATCCGGGGCAAGATTATTGGATTTTCTGAAAAATATTCTATATTTCTGAAAAAAGTACTTGACAAATCGAAAATATTGTGGTATAATATCATATGTTCGGTGGGAGACTGCCGGATTTATATACGCAGGTGTGGCGGAATTGGCAGACGCGCTAGCTTCGGGTCATGTCACGACAGGGTATTTATTTTGATTAAAGCGGAACTTCCGTTTTGATATAGAATCCGTAAGGGTTCCTCGGAGATTTCAGCCGAGTAAAAAAAACTGAAAGCTAAATATGCAGGTGTGGCGGAATTGGCAGACGCGCTAGCTTCAGGTGCTAGTGGCAGCAATGCCGTGTGGGTTCAAGTCCCGTCACCTGCACCAACTAATTGTGACCAAAAAGATATTGTGCCCGCAAACGGCTTAATTAAGCCATTGTGGGCATAAATCTTATATTAATCATAATAAGGTTAAATGAGCTTTTCGTTTAAATAGTGGGTGATTTCAATGCATGATCTTGCTTTTATTTATAAGACTCTATACGGATTCCATAATCACTTAGATTTAAGCAATTTCAATAGTTTTGTTGAATTATACAGTTCAAAAAATCCTAACTATGATTCGGCTTTTGATATGTCAGAATTAACTACATATCAGAGTAATCCTACATTTATAGAAGATCAACTACTAAAATTAATCCTTGAATTAAATCATATTCCAATCAAACCTGAATATATGAATTTGTATATTTATAAGATGTCAGTTGAAAGCATTTCAAACGGGAAAGAGGATGGTATACTTGTAGATGAATTATTTGTATACACAATTCAATCTTTTTTCTTTACTGTGTTTTCATTAGCAAACGATGACAGCAATCTGAATTTTGATCGTTGTTTTAAGAATTTCATTGTTACACTTGACCTACAAGGACGAAGGAAAAAAATAGGTGGTTATGATAGAATGGCTTTTAATGAAATGATGTGTATGCCCTTGAATGTATTAAATCTTGCGTGTGATGCATATTGGTGTGCTTTAACATTTATCATTGGTCATGAACTTTATCACTTAACACACAAAAATGAGAAACATTCTTTAGAGGATGAAATAAATGCAGACCATTTTGGATATAGGATACTCATTAGTATGATTGAATTTCAAAAGGTCAATCGAATACCACAAGAACTTCAAGTATTTTCGGAAAATCAATATTTATCGCCTATAATTTTTCTTGAATATTTTAGACTTTATGAAGAGTTTCAGATGCTATGTAATGTAAATGCTCAGGAGTCCTCATCCTTTTCACCTAAACTAAGAGAAAATTTAATAACTGAAGCGTATTTTGAGGAGATTCCGGAATCGTTTAACACAGAGGAAGGAAACGATTTGTTAAATAACATTTTAGATGCTATTGATAAACTTGAAGAACAATTAATAATAAAATTTAAAAATGGAAAACTTGATTTTATTATTAATAAATATTAGGAGGTTATTTATGTACATTGTAAAATTTAGCGTTGCCAGTGATGAAGTTGAATTGATCGATTATATTAAAACACAAATGGGTCAAGACTTTGATATCAATGTCATTAATACAAAGGGACTGTTAGGAACCGAAGCAGTTGATATCGCAATTATTGGAGAAATCGCCGCCATCGCTTCTGTTATTGCAAATACTATTATCAGCTATCTCAAGCGCAATAAGGGAAAGAGTGTCACTATTAAAAACAGCAAAGGCAAACGGACATACTCTGGTTTCTCGGTTGAAGAGATTAAAGAACTTGAATCTATGATTGCAGAAGATGTTAAAGAAATCGAATCCGAAAATTAACTGCAAAATTTCTAGTGGCTTGGATTACCATATCAAATTTGGAATGTGAAAAAAATGTATAAAATTAAAAGGTATTATGGAATCATCCTTTTTGAACATACCACACTCGGTATTTTATGGTATTGAGCCGTTCCATTTTCATTGGTCGAAATAATCTTTTAAGGTATTTAAAACTTATATGCCCGCGAGTTATCACGGGCACAAGTCTTTTTAGGCACACCCTGTTTTAGGGCATCCTGCTTAAATCACTTCCTCGAATATCGGCTCAAGTATGATCATAGTGCTGTTTGTAAAATCCCCATTCATCTCGAAGCTTACATCCAGCGACTTGTCATCGTTCTGATGAACTGTCACCCCGTTCACCAACATTCTGAGATTCGCATCGGTAATTCTGCCCTCGGACAATATGCCGTCAAGCAGCACCTTAGTGCTTATCAAAGCCTGCTGCCGCTGCTTGCAAATTTTGTCATACTCACGGCAATCGCAGATTTTTCCTTGCAGTTCAGCGATCTCGTTCTCACGCTTTTCGATCATATTATTGTAGAATTCTGCGCGTGATTTGTCCGTTACCTTGCCCATTATCAAGTCCTCGATCTGCTGTTTCAGCGTGAGGATTTTTTCTTCATATTGGCGAATTTGCAAGTCATAAGCGGGCTTCTGTTTAAGCCATTGCTTGACGATCTGATCGTACTTTTCGCTTTCCGAGACGATCTTTTCCTTTAGCATTTGAACTTCTCCGAACACCAACTCATCGAGTTGCGATTCGTGAATTCTGTGCGGTGTGCAGTAGTCTTTGCCATAACGGTGGTTGCTGTTGCAGGTGTATTCGACGTATTCCTTGCCGCGCCATGTTCTGGTTTTAGCTACGAAATGGGAGCCACACTCGGCGCATTTTATCAATCCCGAGTATCTGTGCAACTTGCGACCGCCGCTTGATCTCGGCTTAATTTCAGAGCGCTGTTTGAGTAAGCATTGAGTTTTCTCCCAAGTGTGATTATCGATAATCGGCTTGCAGAAATTCTCATGACGGTATTGTTCTTCGGATGCGGTAAATGTTTTAGTCTTGTAGATTTTGCTCGTAACGGTCTTGTGATTAACCAATGTGCCAATGTACATTTCATTGGTAAGTATACGCTTAATTGAGGTTTGAACCCACAAGTATTTCTTTGAAATTTGTGGTTTCCAATCGGCAAGTTTGCGGTTTTGGTAGAACTCCGGCGAACGAATTCCTCGTTCGTTCATTGTTTTTGCGATAGTGGTTAAACCGTATCCATCGACATAAAGCCGGAATATTTCACGAACGTATTCAGCGGTTTCTCTATCGATCTCAACGGTTCCGGTGTTTCGATCAAGATAATATCCGAACGGTAATGACGGAACTAATCCGCTGTTTTTCTGTTTTTGACGTATGCCCGAACGGACTTTCTTTGAAATATCTTTGGCATAAAAGTCATTAAAAATTTGCTTGAATCCTATTAGCAAGTCATCATTTTCGTTGGTGGTATCAATGCCCTCGGTTACGGAAATTACTTTGACTTTGTTTTCACGTAAGTGATCAATAAAGAGTGCAGTTTGTGTTCTGTGCCGCCCAAGTCTGCTTAAATCTTTGACCAGAACGACCTCAATTTTGCCCTCGTCAACCGCATTTTCAAGTTCGCCAAGACCTTTGCGGTTGAATGTCATTCCTGAAACATTGTCATCGAAACTCTCACCGACCACCTCGTAACCATTCTGATCTGCGTAATCGATAAGTATCTGCCGTTGGTTCTGTAAGCTGTTCATTTCCTCATCCTCATCGCGAGACAGTCTGTAATATAACCATGCTTTCACTATAAAACTCCTCCTTTCGGTGTGTCGCAGCACCTGTGTTGGTGCTACGACACAGCATACCACACTCCGTTTTATTTATCCAGAGGAATTGCGGAATTTTCCGAAAATTCTACCGAATCAACAAAATCTATGGGCGGTAATTTGGGCATAAAATCGGAATTTAAATAGTCCGCTGCCATGCTTGAGAGGAATTCATTGAACTTATTTTGATTGCCATTGTAGTGGAATGTGATCACATTCAGCTTAGGTATTTCGTGCTTTTTCAGCAATAGTTATTCCCCCTCATCGTTCTGAAATCTGACTGCATTTTCAAAATTGATCGTACCATTGATGTGGCGAACCTCGTCAACGCACATCGCATGAAGCTCTTGAAGTGTTTCGTCATCAACGTTGTTATCGACTGCGATCATGTGAGAAAGTTTACCGAGTTCGACAGCCATTTTAAACAAATTTCGGCTTAGTCGCTGCTCCGATCCGTGGATAACCGCCTCAACCGAAGAAGTAATTCTTGGCGATAAGTAGTTTACGTTTCGTTCCTGCTTGAGGTAGCCAAGATAGAACTTAACCGCCTTCTCGATGAACTCACTTTTGGATTTGCAGTTGTCAGATTCGTAAGTATTTTCGATTTCACCGTCTGTGGATGGATATATCCACAACGGCACTCTTATTTTGGTTTCGTGTTCCATAAAACTCCTTTTATACACCGATAGAATGGCTTTACTGCTTGCTTGAGGACTAAACAGGTGTACCTAAAATCCAACCAGCGGGCAGTTACAACCACCTTATTTTCTGTGCTTAAATGTTGACAAACCGCCTTGTGGCGGTCGGCTTTGCCGTCCGCTGTGATTGCCGGGTGTACCCGGCTTTAACTTGCATGAAAATCATACCCTCATATTTACTTGAGTTTCAGGTGAATTATCTGCAAAAAATTCCTGTAATTTACTCCGTTGACAGTCCTGCTCAAACTCGCTCAGAAACGGCTCAAATTTCGCTTAGAATTTGCTTGGCGAGGTGTTACTCTACTTGGGAGAAAAACTCGCTCAAATCGTCCATCAATCTGCGGAAAACGCGGGAACGATGATTCCTTGCTTGGCAAGGCTCTTTCTCATCATTTCCGCTGCCATTTCGATAAACGCGTTACCTTTGATTTCCTCATCAGAAACACAAATCAATTCCCCGTTGTCAATTTCAATCAATTCAAAATCAGTGATATTTTCAGGGACAGCAGGGTCAGCATTTTGGGCATTCAAAATCTCTACGCAGTCAGTCCCGTGCAAGCACTCATCAGCGTTCGCAACACTTTCAGGGTCAGCAGGGACAGAATTTTCCGTACACAAAATTTTACCGCCACTGCTGTCCCTGTCCACATTATCCTGAAAAAACGAATATCCCGAAAAATCGAAAAGAAGCCCATAGTAATGGG
>CAMWMN010000130.1 GCA_947175385.1 uncultured Clostridia bacterium
TGATATAGCTCGATGAGGAGCTTACAAGCCGCTTGGTGAGCTTCACCAGAGCCTTGGTGAGGTTCTTTTCGGTGAACACGATTTTGCCGTTATCCATCGCGAGGATCTCGCCTTGCTTGATTTTGTGTCCGTCATACTCGCTGTCGCGGACGGCGAACGTAATCTGTCCGCTGCCTACGCGGTCGATAGCGTCTGTCATCTCGCTGCGGTTGGTCTTGAAATCCGCCTCGGGATTAAAGCTCATCATCGCCGTGATTCCCTGCGGAATAGTGCGGGTCTGCAGCACGCAGACATTTCTGTCCGCAAGCCCCACTGCCTGCTCCGCCGCCATAATGATGTTCTTGTTATTGGGCAGCACAAATACATTCCGCGCGGGGGTCTGCTCAATCGCGTCGAGAATATCCTCGGTAGAGGGGTTCATTGTCTGACCGCCGCGAACTACATTGTCCACGCCCAAATCGCTGAACAGTGCCTCCAGTCCCGCGCCCGCCGCGACTGCCACGAATCCGATTTCGTTCACAGGCTCTACGGGGAGCTTGCGGTTCACTTGAGCCGCCTTATCCGCCTTAACCACGTTATTGTGCTGCTCACGCATATTCTCGATTTTCATCTTGGTAAGCTCGCCGAACTTCAAGCCCTCTTCCAGTGCCTTGCCGGGGTGATTGGAGTGCACGTGAACCTTGATTATATCCTCATCGTCCACCACGACCACGCTGTCACCGATGGTTTCCAGATACGCGCGCAAAGCCGTGGAATCCTTGGTGGAACTGCTCTTTTGAACGATAAACTCCGTGCAGTACGCGAACTTGATCTCCTCCTGCGCGGCGGCGACCGCCACGGGAGCCTGAGGTTTCACATCGTCTGCAGAAGCAATCGCCGCGCCGCCGCTTATCACCGCGTACATTCCCTCAAGAATCACGATAAATCCCATTCCGCCCGCGTCCACAACGCCAGCCTTTTTAAGCGCGGGCAGCAGCTCGGGGGTTCTGTCGAGTGATTTTTTTGCTTCGGAGATGTATTGCCCCAGAAATTCCGCCACGGTGATGTCCGCTTTTGCGATCGCGGCGGTGTTCTCGTAAGCCTCGCGCGACACGGTTAAAATCGTGCCCTCGGTGGGCTTCATTACGGACTTGTATGCCGCGTCCACGCCGATTTTCAGCGCGGCAAACAAATCAACAGCAGTAACCGTTTCCTTGCCCGTCAGCCCCTTGGAAAGCCCACGGAACAACAGCGATAGAATAACGCCCGAATTTCCACGCGCGCCGCGCAGCATCGCGGAGGCAGCCTTTTTCGCCACCTCGCCCGCAGTCGCCCCATCGGGAGTGTTCTCCAGATCCCCGACCGCGTTCCTTATAGTCATAGACATATTCGTCCCCGTGTCGCCGTCCGGCACGGGAAACACATTCAGCTCGTCCACAGCTTGTCTGTTATTGTAAATATTATTCGCTCCAGAAATAATTGCGTCGCGAAGGAGCTTACCGGAAACTGTCATCTTCTTCCAAATCCCTTTCTTATTTTAATTTGAAATTCTGAAACCGTGCAAACGAGCGATGCTCGTTTGCGCTATCCGAGCTATTTGTCCCACCTTCGGTGTGACAAACAGCTCGATTTTCGGAATTTCCATTTCACTCCGAACAGTTGATCAAATTCAAACCCTTTTGAGTTTGAAATCCGAAACCGTTCAAACGAGCGATGCTCGTGTGCACTATCCGAGCTATTTGTCCCATCTTTGGTGTGACAAACAGCTCGATTTTCGGAATTTGCATTTCACCCCGAACAATTGGCTAAAATCAAACCCTGATAGAGTCCACAAACACGTTGACCTTCTCCACGGAAAGCCCTGTGCTCTGCTCGACGGTATAGCCGACCTTGTTAATAATCGACCGCACCACGGCATTCATATTCACACCGTACATCAGCGAGATATGAAGATCAATAAGCAGCTTATCCTTGACGAATCTGACCTTTACGCCACGGACGCTATCGTGCTTTTTCTTCAACGGCATTGCCGCCCTGAGAGTTTCGCGGATTCCCGTGACGTTCATCGAAATCACCCCGAAACACTTAGTCACCGTGTTTCCGATGAGCTTTGTGAAATACTCCGGGGAAATCAAAATTTTTCCCACATGATTTTGCAAAGAAACCATAAAATCACCCCTTATTTTAATAAAAATCCAAAACCGTGCAGATGAGCTTCGCTCATCTGCACTCGCCTGCCTGTTGCGGCTCACGCTCCGCGTGCGCCGCAACAGGCGCGTTTTGGATTTGCACTAGTCGCCCACAGGCTGTTTTGAATTATACTGCACCCGAACTGTACCCCAAACAGTGGATTGGAGTTACAACGCAAATAATGTCGACAATACACTGTTCACTGTAATTATGCCCTTTTGAGCAGGTCTGCATACCGCCGTGAAATACTTGGGAAATTCACGTGCGGCGGCTCTTGCGGATTGCTCGTTCGGAAACACGCCGAACACCGCCGAGCCGCTCCCTGTGAGAATCGCGCCCTCCGCGCCCGAATCCGTCAAACGTCCGATGATTTGCTCGATTCGTTCATCATTGTATACCGATTGAAACACATTGTACATCATCTTTGGGAATCTCTTGCCCGACTTCACAAATTCGCTCGTTTTTCCATATTTTGGAATCAGAGCTTTGTCGTACCTCGCGTATCCGCCGCGCGTATCGCACACAAAATCGGGCTTTACCACAAGGAAAACCCTTTCAGGAAACGGCGCTATCTCCGTCAGCTCATCGCCGATTCCGCGACAGACTTGCGTTCCGCCGCGCAAGCAGAACGGTACGTCCGCGCCGACCTCCGCGCCAATTCGCAGTAAATCCTCATCATCAAGCGGATTTCCGCACATCGTGTTCAGCGACGCAATGACTGCCGCCGCGTCCGTGCTTCCGCCGCCCATTCCCGCGCCGTGAGGAATGCGTTTCTCCACGTGAATCCCCACGGACAGCGGCTTTCCGAGCGCTCTCACGAACCTTTCCGCCGCCTTGTGACAGATATTTCCGTCACCGCTTGGAATTTCGGGATTCGAGCACTCCACCCGAATGCCATCTCCGCCAAGGCTCACCGTAACCACATCGCACAAATCCACGCTCTGCATAACAGTTTCCAACAAATGGTATCCGTCCGCGCGAACCCCGGTAATATCCAGATACAAATTCACCTTGGCATTGGCAGTCAGCGTCATTTCGGTAATACTCACTTGTTCAGCTCCTCAAGAAATTCGCGAATCCGCGTCAAAGCGGTGGTCAAATGCGCCACCGAATACGCGTAGGACACGCGCACAAAACCCTCTCCGCTTGCGCCGAATGCCGACCCCGGAACAACCGCGACTTTTTTATCGTAAACGAGCTTTTCGCAAAATTCCGCACTGCTCATTCCCGTGGACTTAATGCACGGGAACACATAAAACGCTCCCTCAGGCTCAAAGCACGTCAGCCCCATATCGTTGAATCCTTTAACGACCAGCCGCCGCCGCATATCGTACTCCTCCACCATATTCCGCACGTCCTCGGCGCACTTTTCCATCGCCGCGATTGCCGCGTATTGGCTTACTGTGGGGCTTGACATAATGCAGTACTGATGCAGCTTGAGCATCTGCTTTATTATCGGCTGAGGACCCGCGACATAACCGAGCCGCCAGCCAGTCATCGCGTATGCCTTTGAGAATCCGCTGATAACCAGAGTCCGTTCGCGCATTTCGTCCATCTCGGCGATAGAAACGTGCTTTTCGCCGTTGTAGGTCATTTCCGCGTAAATTTCGTCACTCGCGACCACGATATTTGTTCCGCGCAGAACCTCGGCGATTGCCTCCAGATCGGCGCGGCGCATTACCGCGCCCGTGGGATTGTTCGGATAAGGCAATACAAGCATTTTGGTCTTGTCGGTGATTTTCTCCTTAAGAGCACTTGCCGTCAAGCGGAACTTATCCTCTGCGTGGGTTACGATAGGCACTGCCGTGCCGCCCATCATCGCCACGATCGGCGAGTAACACACAAAGCTCGGCTCGGGAACAAGAACCTCATCGCCCGGCTCAATCAGCGCGCGAACTGCCAGGTCGATAGCCTCCGAGCCGCCGACCGTGATTATAACCTCGTTGTCGGGGTTATATTCAGTGTGTATAAAATCCTTTAAGTACCCGCAAACCGTTCGGCGAAGCTCCATAAGCCCGCTGTTTGCAGTATAGGCGGTCTTGCCCTTTTCAAGAATGTTAATCGCTTCTTTTCGCGCCGCCCACGGGGTCTTGAAATCCGGCTCGCCAATGGACAGCGAAATCACGCCCTCAACCTGCTGAGCAATATCGAAAAACTTTCGTATCCCCGAGGGCTGAATATCTTGAATCTTTTGGGGAATCAACTTATTATAGTCCATCACGGGGAAACCATACTCCTTTCATCGAAGTTGTCCTCGTTGAACACGTGGTGCTTCTCCTTGTATCTGCGCAGAATGAAATGAGTTGTGGTGGAAAGAACACCGTCCAGCACTGCCAGCCGCTCGGATACGAACAACGCGACGTTCCGCAGACTTGAACCCGAAATCGTCACGGAAAGGTCGTTCGCGCCCGACAGCAAAAACACGCTGTCCACTTCCTCGTACTCCATAATCGTGTGCGCGAGGTCATCAAATCCCCTGTCCTTGATTGGGGTGATTTTCAGCTCGATAATCGCCGTAACACCGTTCTCGTCAACCTTTTCCTCGTTGATTATCGCCGAATAGCCCATAATGATCCCCGACTGTTCGAGATTGGCGATTTCGCGCGCAACCTCGTCCTCGGAAGTTCCGAGCATTGTCGCTATATCCGCGTTGGAAAGCCGCGCGTTCCGCCGCAGAATATTCAACAGCTTTTCTGTATTCATATCTATTCCTCCAATCAGATTTTAATGAATTTTGGTTCTTTCTTCTCGAATATGCAGACCTCATCGAACCCCAAATCCCGCAAAAGCTCATAACAGCGCGGAATATCCTTGGCTATGTCCGAGGTCTGGTGAGCGTCCGAGCCGACCGTAATCATCTTGCCGCCAATCTCCTTATACCGCTTAATGAACGGTGCGGACGCCATCGGACCGCCCAATCCGCGTCGATACCCCGAGGAGTTCACCTCCAGCGCGATGTCCTTCTTGACAATAATTTCCAGAATCTTGTCGATTATCGGCTTATAGACTTCAAATGCCGCTTGAGAACGCTTATCCTTTTCGACAACCAATCCCGCGGGAGTGTCCACATTAACGAACCGCAGTAGGAACGTGATATGCGCCAACGAGCAGAATTTACCCCACTCCACAAGGTTGAGCATATCCTCCCAATACTCGATGAGTACGCGCTTTCGGTCAAATTCATTATCGGGGATTCGGCTCATATGTTCATAATGTACAGTTCGATGAACCGACCCGAGA
This sequence comes from uncultured Clostridia bacterium, assembly GCA_947175385.1. GTDB lineage: Bacteria > Bacillota > Clostridia > Oscillospirales > Ruminococcaceae > CAG-115. The sequence continues at coordinate 5,410 of CAMWMN010000130.1, forward strand.
ACGAAGTCATAATCGTGCTCTGCGAGGATTTTCTCGGCGGTATGTAAATTATACATGGCTTGACCGATTTCCGCGCCGTAGTAGATTTTCATCTTCCCGTCAAACTCGGAACGGAGCATCTCAAAAGTCGGACGCGTCTTGTCGATAGCCGCCCAATAATCCCACTCGCCGTCATGGAACTCATCAAGCTCGATATGATCCGTAAGGGCGAAATGCTTTACGCCAAGCTCACAGGCTCGTTTTGCCATATCCAAAGGCTCCGACGAGCCGTCCGACGATAAAGTCGAATGATTATGAATATCAATCAATTCCATATTTTCTCCTATCTAAATGGCAAATTCAAAACCACGCAAACGAGCTAACGCTCGTTTGCGTTCGCTGAGCTTTACCTCACACCGCTTCGCGGTGTTCGGCAAAGCTCGCGTTTTGAATTTGCACTAGTTGATTACAGGCTGTTTCAAATTGTAACGTGCTAAATTTTCACCCCAAGCAGCGGATTATAGCTACAACCCGAATAACTATCAACAAATTATATAACACCCATACCTTATATTTTACCACAAAATTTTCAATTTGTCCATAATAT
>CAMWMN010000131.1 GCA_947175385.1 uncultured Clostridia bacterium
CCTATATTATATATAGTATACCACAAAATTCAAAAAATTGCAAGTATTTTACTGATATAGAGCTAAATTTTCACGTTATTTCTCCGACAAATTGTATTATTTGAAACATTGGAAATATAGGTATTCCGTTCGGTAACGATAAAGCTCTTCGGCATATCCTCCGAAACGTTGACGATTTTTCCCGATTTCTGGCACAAATTAAGATACTCCGCGGTGATTTTACTCACGGAGCATTCCTCAATATCGAAAATCCCGATTATGTCGCTGTCTATGACGGTAACATCGCCGCCCAAATGCAAAAACATAATAACCTCCGTTAAATTTTTTCAAACACGGAAATATTTATTCCAAAATTACGCTCCGCCAAAAATCTCAAACCATTATTGTAACGCCGCATACGGGATAATGTTTTCTCATTATAAGACTTGATTCGGCTTAAATCGCTGTTATGCAGCATATCTGCAATTTTTACATCAACCGCAATAGGATCTTTCGATACCACTTCAAGATATTCCGAGTAAGACAAATTTTTAGTATGCGTCATATGTCGAACAGCCTCGGCAACACGCGGATCTATGCCCTTATCAATCAGCATTTCGACTGTATAATCCGTATCTTCGACCACATCATGCAAATATGCCGTACAAATTCGGTAGGTACACGAAAATTGAGAAGCCACGGCTGTCGGGTGGTTGATATACGGATTTCCGCCCTTATCCACAGCACCGTTATGAGCAATATTAGCCAGATTATATGCAATCCCGGTATCCAAAACATCCGGCCCATAATTCGGAATATCCTTTAATGATTTTAACCTGCGAGCATCTAATATGGCTTTGAAAATCACTTTATTTTGTTTTTCAAGTTCAAAGCATTGTTGTTGTATCATCATAAAACTTCTCCCTATTATTTTAAAAATCAATACATAAAGTAATAAAATATAAAATTATTACAATTTTATCTCGGTAAAAATCCCGTTTTCGGTATTCCACGCTTTGCCGCTCTGTAACGATGAAAGGTCATTGATATTACAACAAGTAATAAACACCTGAGAATTTTCAATATGGTGAATTACATAATCCCGCCGAACAGAGTCCAGCTCACTCAGAATATCGTCCAGAATCACCACGGGATTGGTCTTGTTCCGCCGACGAATAATTTCCGCCTCGGAGAGCTTGAGCGCAAGAGCTACACTGCGTAACTGCCCTTGCGATGCAAAATCCCGCGCGGGCATTTCGTTTACAAAAAAGCTCACATCATCACGGTGAACCCCCGTCAATGTATAATGCAGCTTCATTTCCGCACGCAAATTCTTCCGCAATTCCGCAAGATATGTAATATACAGTTTGTCTAAATCATTAAAGTTTATACTATACGACTTAAATGCGGAGCTTTGATACTCCATTTTAAGCGTTTCCGCTCCGTTTGTCAGTTCGGAATACACGTCCGCCGCGCACTTCTTCAGAAACGAAAAGTACTTCAGTCGCCCGTAAGTCACGTTTATTCCCTCGGTAGTGAGGACATCGTTCCACGGTTCAAGCTGCGCCGCCAGCGTTTTCTCGCTGCCATCGTGATTTGACAGCAGAATATTCCGCTGCTTTAATCCTTTGTTATACCGCGACAGTTTCTTTAGATGTGTTTGTGTTTGCATTAATGCCACATTGTCCAGATAATCCCGCCGCAGCTCCGGCGAACCCTTGATCAAATTCAAATGTTCCGGTATAAAAACAACATATTTTAACACTCCGTATAATTCCGCAGCGTCTTTCATCTTGATTCCGTTGTAAGAGATAATGACATTATTTTTACGGATAGTATAATCAATCAGATTTTCACGATCCGTAATATTGTCACGGAAATACAACTTGATCCGAACCTCCGCTTTGGGATCATCCGCCGGAATATACTGTGAAAAACGAACACGCCGGAAGCTTCCCCCCAGGCAAACCGAAATAGCTTCACAGAGATTGGTTTTGCCTTGAGCGTTGCGCCCGACGAAAATATTCAAATCCTTATTAAAGGAAAGCTCCGTTTCACGGATATTCCGAAAATTGCTAATATATATTTTGGTAATATACATTATCAGCTTTCGGATTTTTCGGCTTCAGCGGCGCTTTCATCATAAATTACCTTGTACTTTTTATTTTTGTACTCGATAATATCTCCCGGCTTGATTTTCTTGCCGCGCTTTACGCAACATTCACCATTAACATTAAATTCGCCGAGATCAACCAGAATCTTCGCGCGGGCACCTGTTTCCGCAAATCCCGCAAACTTAACCAGTTGGTCGAGTTTAATCGAGGGAGTTGTAATTACAATTTCCTTGATTTCATCCATATTTTTCCACCTCTTATCTAAATTGGCAAATTCCGCAATCTGTCATAAAATCTCCGTTATCGTTCTGATTTCATGACAGATTGCAAAATTTGCATTGCAACCCGGTAAGCTATGTTACTCGGATAAAGTTATTTTACAGATTATTTAAGACGCATTGGAAGCAGCAAAAACGTAAAATCTTTGCCGTCCATCGGAACAATGAAAACCGGTGCGACCGCAGACGAAGTAAGAACCATCTTCACGGTATCGCCCTCTGCGGCTTTGAATGCCTCCAGCAGAAATCTCGCGTTAAACCCGATTGCTATCGGCTCACCGTTGTACTTGATGTTGATTGTGTCATTAATTTTACCAAGCGCCGTCTTACAGCTTATATTCAGTGAGTCGCCGCTGAACTCGCACCGCAGTGAGGTTTTGTTTTTCTCGTTGATAAACAGCATCGAACGGTCAAGAACCTCAATAATTTCACGGCAGTTGATCTCCGCGAAAACCGTTTCATTGTACTCAAGGTGCTTTTTATAGTCTAGAAACTCGCCGTTTATCAAGCGGGAAATCATCGTGTAGTTGTCAATCTTAAAGGTAATCTGATTCTTATCTATACAGATCGTAATAGTTTTGCCATCTTCGTCTGAAAGTAAATGAATCAGTTCCTCCAATGTCTTTGCCGGAACAATAAATTGAATGTTCTCATAATTCATCGGCTCACGGCGAAGCGCAATACGGATTCCGTCCACTCCCACGACATTCAGCACATTGTCGCAAATTTCAAACATACACCCGGTAAGCGCGGGTTTGGTATCATTTGCCACCGCGCACGCGTATTTCGTCTGGATTATCATATTTTTCAGTGTCTTTTGTGAGATGATAAAGCCTTGCTCTCCACTCGCCTGCGGCACGGGTGGATACTCGTCCGCTCGCATACACATAACCGACATTTCGGTTCTCCCCGCAGAGATTGTTGCCGTCTTGCCGTCCTCAATATCAAAATTGATTACAGTGGTTGGCATTTTCCGAATTATATCGCACAACATTCTCGCATTTACAACCGTGCTGCCGTTTATCTCGCCCTGAACCGCGATCTCTGTGCGGATTCCAATTTCAAGATTGTATCCCGTAATGGATAACAATCCCTCGTTAAGCTCCATCAGCACACCTTCAAGTGCCGCTATCGTTGATTTGGAGGCAGCCGCTTTTGACGTTGTTGTCACCGCCTCCAATATTATACTCTTGTCACAACTGAATTTCATAATTGTCCCTTTCATTATATATAATTAAACAGCGGAGATTGAGAACGCCGCCCAAAACATTTTTTCTAAAGCAGCCGATCATTTTGGAATCTTTAATTTTAATTGATTTATTATAATTATTATTTATTTATAATAATCATAATAATGTCGGTGAAATCTGTGGAATATTTTTCAAAATGTTTGTCCAAGCCGCCTTAAAAGCATTTTTTATTCAACATCTTACTGTTGAGTAAAAGTGGATTAAGTTGAAAAGTTTTCGGATTTCAACACGTGGTTGAATATGGTTGAAATGTTTGTTAAATTATCCTAAAATTTCCGTAAATTTTCAACAACCTTATTGATTGGTCTTTATGTTCTTGATAATGTCCTCCACCACGGATTTGAAGCTGCTGTCGCGGTCCATTTCCGCTTTTATGGATTTTATCGCGTATACCACCGTTGAGTGATCTCTACCGTTGAACTTCTGCCCGATTGCCTCGTACGGAAGCCCGGTAACGTCCTGAATCACATAGATAGCGACTTTTCTCGCCTGGGAGATATTCGCGGTTCTCCGCTGAGAACGCATCTCGTCGGGGTCAACGTTGTAGATTTTCCCGACCTCGCTAATTATCTTCTCCACGGTTATGGGAATCGGCTGATGTTCCGTCACGATGTCCTTGATTACGTTCTGCGCAACCGCAATTGTCGGCTTCATCTGAGAAACCATATAAAGTGCGTTCAGTTTAGTGACAACTCCCTCGATCTGACGGATATTGGACTTCAGCTTGGTTGCAATGTAATCAATTACTTCCTCGGAGATATTAAAATTCAGCAGTTCTGCCTTGCGCTGAATAATTGCAATTCTCGTTTCGTACTCCGGTGGTTTTACATCGGCGATAAGCCCGCTGGAAAAGCGAGTTTTCAAGCGGTCGGAGATGGACTTGATCTCTTTTGCGGGTCGGTCTGATGTCAGAACGATAACCTTGTTCTGCTTGTACAGCTCATTAAATATATGGAAGAACTTCTCCTCGGTCTGGTCCTTACCGGCGATAAACTGTATATCATCGATAAGCAGCGCATCGGCGCTTCTGTACCTGTCATCAAACGTTTCCACGCTGTTTGACGAAATGGAGTGCAGAAACTCGTTTGTAAACGTTTCCGCCGGGATATATATAATATTGATACCGGGGAAGTTTTTCTGCATTTCAAACTGAATTGCCGAAAGCAGATGCGTCTTTCCCAGACCCGAATCCCCGTAGATAAACAGCGGATTGTATTTTTCATGCTGCTTTTTGGATACCGCCTTTGCTGCTGCAAACGCGAGGTTATTTGACGGTCCGACAATAAAATTGTCGAACGTGTATGTAACCTTTTTGTCAATAATGTCAACCGTTTCATTGACGGGTTCGGCATTGATCATTTCCGCAATGGAAGTCTTCGGCGAGGTGAGCTTTTCATCTATTATTATTTTCACTTTCACCGGCACACCAAGAATAGTTTTAAGCTGCTCCTCAATATAGGGACGATAAAGCGAGTTTAGGGTATCGCGCTTAAATTCCATATCAGTTGCAAAAATGAAAGAGTTATCCTCCATTTTCACGGGAATCAACGGATCAAGCCATAATTCTCGTGCGTTGTTGGAAATGTCATAAGCATTGACACAATTTTCCACAACGCATCTGTAAATGTCCGAAAGAGATGTCAAAGAGTTCATTTTTTACTCCACCAGTCTAATGCAAAATGTTATATTTTAATTATAACATATATAATAATGAAATGCAAGCAGAAATAGCAACAGATTTTATTTGTATAATCTGTGAATTTTCAACAAAAAATTTGACTTTTTAACATAATTTTCTTGTATTAAAAGAATTTTCAAAAGTTTTCAACAGTATGATTGTGAAAACCAAAAAAATTATATTACAGTTGGAAAAATTATTTTATATTGTTGAAAACTCGGTTAAAAGTGTGAATAAGTCGCTCTCTTTCGTATATTTTCGGAGAATTTTTTCACAAAATTGTTGAAAACTCGGTTGAAATTGGTTAAAATTAACTTTATAAACCTGAAATTATACACTTTGTTAAAATTTTCACTTACGATTTTACGTGAATCGGACAAAGCATATCAAGTTACTATGTTGAAAACTTATTAACGCGGCGGAAAAATTGCCATTTTTTCTTCAAAAACAGCCACTTTTTAACAATGAAAGTGTGGAAAGCCTGTGAATTTGGTTGAAAACTCGGTTAAAAGTGTTAAAAAATGTGATTATTTAACCAAACCAAAATTATGTGGATAAGTTATAAACAATGTTGAAT
>CAMWMN010000132.1 GCA_947175385.1 uncultured Clostridia bacterium
GGTCGCCGTTGGTGACAATGGTCTTGTTGCCGAGAACCCGCACGGGCGCGTAAATAATCAGGTGCGGATCAGTCATTTTGCTCTCGTCAAATGCTTGCGTACGGATTCCATCGCCATCTTCAATGAAAACGCGGTTGCGGCTGTTTTCGCTGCGCCCCATAATGAAGTACGCGATAACCGCTTTTTTGCCGTTCGGCGACTTGCCGATAACGATTCCTCTGCCGTGATAAGCCAGCGAGTTAAGTTCCTTGTCCAATGTGATCATAATAGTTTCCTCCACAAATTAAATATCTTAAAACCGTCCCAGATAACAAGACGTTTTGCATTTTACTGTAACCATGCCGCCGCTCTCGCACTTAGCGAACGCGTCTTTAAGCTCACCGATAAACCGATTGTAATCCGCGTGTTCTTTGCCGATAGCATACGAGCGAGAGAGCGTATCTCCAATAAACGATTGCTCGTCCATGACCATATCGTTGTCCGCTGAAAAGTACATCACCTCGGAGAAATACTCGCCGCGCAAAAACGAGTCACCCTCTTCGCTTGTACGCTTGCCAACGTGCCCCGAATGGAACGTTCCGCAGTAACGCATACATATCTCATTACGCAAACGCGATATTTCACAGCCGTCCAACACTCGCTCATTGAAGATGATGGCGAGTTTCCCGTTCTCCGTCAGTATCCGTTTGCACTCCGCCTTGAATAGCTCCTCATCGAACCAATGAAACGCCTGCGCCGCAGTCACCAAACCCACAGAATGGCTTTTCAGTAAGGTTTCCTCAGCGGGAGCGTTAACAACGGAAATTTCCTCAATATCGGAGAGCTTTTCGCGCATATCGGCATTAGGCTCAACCGCGATAACGTTCCACGGCTTTTTCAGCAAGCACCGAGTGAATTTCCCCGTCCCCGCGCCAATATCCGCAACAGCGTCACATTGCGCGTTCTCATAAAGAAAATTGATCAGCGTTTCCGGGTAGCTCGGACGGAATTTATCGTAAAAATCCGCCTTGCCGGTAAATCTTTCTTCGTTCATATTTCATTAGTCCTGTCAATGTCGTTCACGAAATTCCACACTTTATCGGGCGGATAATTATCCCACGCACCGCAGCTCTCAAACGGACCGAGGTAGACGAGCTTTCCGTCAAGTATCGTAATTTCCAGACCGTGTTCGACTTCCCATGTGCACCCACATTCCAGATGGAATCCGATTCCGTCGCCTTCGGGTTTGTCCACAATCAGCGTCGACGGATAAATTTCCGACTTGATTTCCTCGGCGGGCATATCCTCGTCTACATCAATGCTCATTTCATCGAAATCTTCCCCATCCTCGCCGACAATGCTGATGAAATATAAGCAATACCGCTTAGCCGCCTCCCAGATTGCCTGAACGGTTTCCTCCGGGAGATTTTGCAGAGATTCGGCGCACTTTTCGGCATACTCAATGTCCGCACCATCGAACAGATTAACCTCGATTACTTCGCCGAACAATTCCCAATCAAATGAGCCTTCAAGTCCGTATTCGCCCTCAAAAACATCTGTAATCATATTTCCTCCTAAGCTCTTTTATCCATTCGGGAGTGTTTTCGCCGAATGTGATTACCTCGCCGTTTTTGTATTCTCCGACCTTGACAAAGCCGTTTTCGTTGTCTATAAAATGAACCTCGTCACAAAACGGAAGTATGCGTAAAACGTCCTCGAAACGCTTGTTAAACCGCCTTGTTACATCGTCCTTTGGTATATCGTGACCACCCTTACGCACGCGGTTTTCAATCCGTGAAAGGCTTTCAGAAAGCTCGCCCACGGCGACATAATACAGCCGCACATAAAATCCGCGCTCTCTTGCAGATTTTATCGTTCTGAGAGTTTTCACACCCGACAGCGTTGTTTCCTGCGTAAAGTTAATGCCGTTTTCAAGGCACTCGGAAATCCTTTTGACGGCTTCTTTACCACCCTGTAATTTATCGCCGCCAAGCCTTGCCGTTATGCGGTCGGCATCGATTATAATCCCCAAATCCGTTCGCGATAAATTAAGAGAACCGTAAAGGCTGCTTTTTCCGACGCCATTCACACCGCCTATAATAGTGCAAATCTTCATTGTACACCGTCCTCATCAGTAATCAACGTATGCTTTACCGTCCTTTCTCAAATCCCCCGCCACCGCGGTATGTATTGCAGCTGCACGAGTAGACCTGTCCGCAGCTTTTGCATTTTATTACATGGTAAATTATATCATCAGCCCAGCAGCCGTCCTTGTCTTTTACCTCATTAAGCGGACAGTTTCTCGTAACAAGCTCAAATCCGCCGTCATTGATCAGCGATTTTATGTAATTTATACACTGCAAATACTCATACGGTGAGCGAAACAACTTCACAAGACGAATCTCGCCGCAGTTCTCACAAATCGACATACGCCTTACCATCTCGTATCGTAATTCTGTCCTCGCAGAACAGCGAAACTGCCTTTGGCAGTAGTTTCCATTCAACATTTTCCATTATTTTCCTCTGAAGAGATTCGGGAGTTTCGTCATTGGCAACGTTCACCGTACCTTGGAGGATAATCGCGCCCGCATCCGCTTTTTCGTTGACAAAATGGATTGTCGCGCCCGATACCTTCACACCGTATTCCAACGCGGCTTGGTGAACCTTCAGTCCGTAGAATCCCTCGCCGCAGAAGCTTGGAATCAAAGCGGGGTGAACATTGATGATTTTGTATGGATACTCGCGTGTTACACATTCGTTCAGAATCGTCATAAATCCCGCAAGCACAATTAAATCCGCGTTTTGGTGCTTTAATTCCGCAAGGATTGCCTCGCTGTAGGATTTGCTGTCCATGTAATTCTTACGGGGAATTACAACGCTTGGGATTTCGTTCTGTTTTGCTCTTTCAAGCGCGTAAACATCGGGCTTGGAGCTTATCACGCACGTGATTTTCCCGTCCTTGATTTCTCCGCGCTTTTCCGCGTCAATAAGAGCCTGTAAATTGGTTCCGCCGCCCGAAACCAACACGACAATGTTTTTCATATGTTCTCCTTAATCTAAATAGTAAATTTGTCGCCGCGCAGATTAAATCCGCTTTGAGGTTTTAATCTGCGTTCGCCTAAGCGTTACCTCGGTCACTTTGTTCCCTCGGCAACACTTGCGCGCCAAATTTGCATTAGAATCCTATAATCGGTGAATCAATAATCTTCATCGTCTTCATCACCGATATTCAAAAGCTGTATCTCAAGACCCGTAAAGCTGGTCTTATCCCGCTCGGAATCGTCCAGAAAGGGTTCAACATATTCCGCTGTCACAAGCATAGTATCGCCGATTCCCAAATCGCGTATAATCTCCTTGTCCACACCCATCATAATTGCCTCGAACCAGTCATCGCCCATAATCGTCACTGTTCCGCCAAACAGCGTTCGGGGGTCAGACTCGATATAGTATTCCTTGGGATTAAGGCAGATTCCGAACGTGTTCACTACCTTGCCGTTGAGGGTATAGCACATCAGCCCCAAATCGTCCCACGTATAGTTTACGCGCTTGGTTACAGGCTCATTGTGCATTTCCTCAAGGAACTCCCTGTTCTCTTTGTCGGTCTTGAATTTCACTGCGCGGGGTTTTCCCAGAATCGCCGAGAACGCGTCAATATGCATCGGGACTTCCATCTTTTTCCCGTTGATTATAAATCCGTCGTTCCGAATATCGATTTTCATACTCTTTGAAAGCTCGGAAATCTCAGTTGAGGGAGTTTTATTATTCTTGTTTAACAGTTTTAACAGTTTGTCAAAAAGCCCCATTTTGAAATCCTTTCATACTTATTTTTGAGCGTTCGCCTTTTCGTCCAAAGACCTTTGGAGCATTTCAAGGGCAAGCGCGTCCGTTTTACTGCTCGAGGGCACAAAATCGTCAAGAGCCGCAATATTGATACTTTCGAAGCTTGTTTCGTTTGTTTTGGAAATCCTTTGATTGTAGTCGATAAGACCGGCTATTACCGAGTATTTTCCAACGATTGCTTTTTGACTTGTCCCGCCGCATGCCTCCTTACCGCGTTTTATTACCGGCAGCCAATGCTGTTCGTTTATTGTGAGCTTGCCGCCGAACATCATATGGTGAGCAGCGTCCGATTCATATTCGCTTGCATTAAGATACATGCAGAACGAGTTAACCGTTTTTCCGTCATATGTGTAACACTCCATCCCCAATTCGTCCCATGTATAGTTTGTGCGATTCGTCACCGGTTTGCCGCTTGATTCCTCCAAATACTCGCGCATTGCGCCCGTTGTTTCAAATTCCGTAACGCGCGGTTCTCCAAAAACGGCTTTGAACGCGTCAATATGAGTCGGAATATCAAATTCAATGCTGTTTATCATAAAGCAGTCATTGTGAATGTCGATAGTAATCCCTTTAGAACGCTCGGAAATCTCCACCGGTCTTACATTGCTTGTATCCAATGTTTTCTTCTTGCCGAATAATCCCATTGATTTTAATCGCCTTTCCAAAGTTGAATCTCAAACGCCGTAAAACTCGTTTCATCGCGCGTGGAATCGTCCTGATAATAATCGCTATATGAGGCAGTCAGCGAGAGAGCACCAAGAATAACGTGCCGCGAGGTATCCTCATCATCTCCCGACATTACTATCGGAAGCCAGTGCTGTCCGTTTATTGTGATTTTGCCGCCGAAATGCGTTTTGGGATTTGCCGGTGAGTTGTGGTTTTGTTTTCTGAGATGTATTCCAAACGCGTTTATTACCTTTCCGTTGAGGGTGTAGCACATCAGTCCCAAATCGTCCCACGCGTAATTTACGCGGTTGGTTACGGGAGTGTCCTCCAGCTCTTCCAGAAATGCCCTCATTTCCGGGTCGGTTTTGAATTTCACCGCGCGGGGCTTTCCCAGAATCGCCGATAACGCGTCAACATGCATCGGAATTTCAAACCTATTTCCGTTAATTACAAAGCAGTCGTCTTGAATATCAATCGTCATACTCTTTGAACGTTCGGAAATATGCGCGGGTGTTTTCTTCTGCTTATTCTTATTAAACAGATTATTAAACAGATTGCTAAAAAATCCCATTACTCGAAAACTACCTCTCCGTCACCGGAAATCGTTTCACCGATAACGAAAGCCTCCTCGCCGTTTGCCTTGAGGATCTCGACTGCCTTGTCCGCGTTTTCCTTGTCCACGCAGATCGCCATTCCAACGCCCATATTGAATGTGTTGAACATATCGTGCTCAGGGATATTGCCCTCTTTTTGCAGAAGCCCGAAGATAGGCGGGATATTCCAGCTTCCCTTGCGGATTTTCGCGGAGATTCCATCGGGGAGCATACGCGGGATATTCTCATAGAATCCGCCGCCCGTGATGTGCGAGATTCCCTTGACCTCCACCTTGGAAATCAAGTCCAAAATAGGCTTTACATAGATTTTTGTGGGTGTGAGCAGCGCGTCGCCAAGGCTCATTCCCAATTCGGGAACGAGTGTACGCAGTTTTTGCTCGTTGATGTTGAATACGCGCCGAACCAGTGAAAATCCGTTGGAGTGAACACCACTTGACGCAAGTCCGATAATCGCGTCACCCTCTTTGATTTTCGTGTTGTCGAGAATCTTCGACTTGTCCACGATTCCCGTGGAGTAGCCCGCGATGTCATATTCGTCCTCCGCCATCATTCCGGGGTGTTCGGCAGTTTCGCCGCCGACCAGAGCACAGCCCGCCATAACGCAGCCGTCCGCAACACCCTTGACAATCTCGGCAACCTTTTCGGGAACGTTCTTTCCAATTGCGATATAATCCAGGAA
>CAMWMN010000133.1 GCA_947175385.1 uncultured Clostridia bacterium
CAAAATAGCGGTTTGGACTGCAAAGTAATAGCTCTTGTAGCTATCCTATTGCTTTATGGAGATTTATGCAATGACTCGTGATAAATTTAAATTAATACATAGCGAATTAATTATGCAAGTTCAGCTAATTGAAAATGATTTAAGACTTATATATGCTGCTATAAAATCAGGAGATTTCGATGATAATATTGATTATCTTGAAAAAGCTAATCTTGGTAGAATAATTAAAGAATTGAAAAGGCTTGATTATAGTGATGGTTCGCCTGATTTGTCAGAAAAGGACTATGAACTATTAAATCAAATACGTGAAATACGAAACTATTGGTGTCACCAATGCTATTTAGATTATGTTTATATAGCCGATGACTTAATACGTGAAAAAACGTTTCAAGAAATAGCTGAAAAATTGCATAATGATGAATATCGCACATGGAATTTACATGAAAGAATGGAAAAGATTCGTGTAAAGTGCCTAAAGAAATATAAAAGAGTATGAATTTGGGATATATCAATTTCTTTTGCTTATCTAATTATAATACTTAAATACTATAGTATAGCATTACAGAGTCTTTAACAGGCGCGTTTTTAGTTTTGCGGACTTTGTCCGCGATTTTACTTCGACCAATCATTAGGTATCGTTCTCATTTATAATAGTTGTTTTTTTAAAAACTTTTCAGTCATATTATTACAAGTTTGCAAATTAAAACAGATTTTATGCCCGTGAGTTATCGCGGGCATAAGCTTTTTTTGCACTCTTTGAATTGGAGAATATTGGCTTAAGCACCTTTTTGTTAAAAATGGCGGATTTATCATAAAAAAACAATTTGATGGTACACTACTTGTCAGCGTGTTTTTCATTTTAAAAAATAATTCAGAAAAATTCAAAAAAACTATTGACATTCCCAATTATATCTGCTATACTGTATATATTGAAATATTGACAGTATAGCAGAGGAGCATTTCATGAAAATAGTCATCAAAAACAAATCCGAGCTGCCGATCTATGAACAGATCGAACAGCAAATGAAAGCACAGATCTTAGACGGCACGGTCACGGAAGACGAGCAATTGCCGTCTATACGACAGCTTGCTCGTGATCTGAAAATCAGTGTTATCACAACAACAAGGGTCTACAATGACCTTGCGGACGAGGGTTTTATCATTTCCGTTTCGGGCAAAGGTTATTTTGTCGCACCAAGAAATAATGAGCTTCTGCGTGAGCGTATGCTTTTTGAAATGGAGGACGGACTTGAAAAAGCTGTCACAAACGGTCGAAATGCAGGACTTACCGATGATGAGATCGTCGCTGCACTCAGGAAATTTATGGAGGGTTAATATGGAAAATATTTTGGAGATCAACGGACTTTGCAAGGCATACGATGATTTTTCGCTCAAAGATGTGAGCTTTTCGCTGCCTCGGGGTTTCATTATGGGATTTGTCGGAGAGAACGGCTCCGGCAAGACAACCACTATCCGTTCTATATTAAATATGGCTAAGATCGACAGCGGAAAAATCAGCGTGTTCGGTCTGGACAGCGTGACCGATACTATTGCGATAAAAGAGCGTCTTGGCGTGGTGTTCGACAGCCTGTACCTTGCCGAGCATCTGAATGTAAAGCAGATCGAGCAGCAGCTCAAGCCGTTCTACAAGGACTGGAACAGCGAAGAGTTTTTCCGCCGTATCGGGGAATTTGACCTGCCCGACAACAGAAAGGTCGGCGATTTCTCAAAGGGAATGAAGATGAAGCTGATGATCGCCATTGCCTTGTCGCACAAAGCAGAGCTTATCATTCTGGACGAACCGACAAGCGGTCTTGACCCTGTTGCCCGTGACGAGTTGCTCGACATTCTTTCGGAGTACATCGAGGACGAGAACAGAGGTGTGCTGTTCTCCACACACATCACCGCTGATGTGGAACGCATTGCCGATTATGTGACGATCCTGCATAACGGCAAGGTCTGGTTTACCGGAACAAAGGACGAGCTGACGGAGAGCTATGCCGTTATCAAGGGCGCGGAGGAGGACATTCCTGCCGCGCTGAAAGAAAAGCTCATCGGCTTCCACGCCTATCGAAACGGCTTTGACGCGCTTATCAAAACGGACGATCTCGCTGGTCTGCCCGATACGCTTGAATACGAGAAAGCAAGCATTGACGAGATACTGGTCTATATCGCAAAGGAGGAAAAGCATGAAAGACATTCTTAAGATCATGCGGTTTGATTACCTCACGGCAAGACCGCTTGCAATCAGTCCGGCTGTGATATTTGTGGTGTTAGCCTTTGCACTGAGTTTATTTTTTGCTCCGCTGATATGCTCCTATATCACATTCAGCGCAATGGTATTTGTGATACCATTGCAGGGAGTTGCCGATAAAAGCGGCTTCAATAAGCTATACGGAACGCTCCCGGTCAAGCGCGGGAACATTACAAGGGCGAGATTTTTGTATATATTTCTGGTGCATTTTGCGGCTGAAATGCTTGAGCTTGTTCTTGCTGTCACTGCAATGTCATTGAAGCTGTATAGAGTACTGCCGAATCAGAACGGGGAAATGATGCAGATGGTAAGGGAAAGCTTCGAGGACACAACGCTAACGCTGCTTATGATAATCGGTGTGTTCACCGTTTCCTGTCTGATATTTTCCTATATGGAGATGATGGGGCAGATTCATGGCAGAGAGAACGAATTAAAGATCATCCTCATCACTCTCGGCAGTTTAAGCGCGCTGGCGTTTGGAATTTTAACGCTTGCTCAACGTGAGATCATACCCACGTTAAAGCTTCCGAGCTTGCCGGCAACGACTGCGGGAAAGGTGACGCTTGGTGTGATACTGAATATTGTTATGCTTGGTATTTGCCTGCTGTTCGGCGAAATCACCGCGCGTAAGCTCACAAAACGCGAGCTGTAAGGAGGTTCCGAATGCGAAAAATACTTGACCTTATGCGTGTCGATCTTATCACTATGAACGGCGGCAAAAACAATATGAAAACGATTTTAGTGCTGATGCTTATTATCTTCGGAGGGCTTGGTTTTCTGTTTTCGCCGATTGTCGGGCTTTACTGTCCGATGGTTATGGGCGGCTTCTTCGTGCCGATGCTCTTTCACAACGAGCTGAAATACCACAGCGAAAAGCTCTGGGGTTTGCTTCCGATCAGGCGGCGCGACCTTGTGAACGCAAGATTTCTGTTTGCGACAACACTTTATACCGCACTGTCTTTTATTTTCTATTTTCTTATGCTGTTGGCACTGAATCTCAAGTCATATTACATTTTGATTGGTGAACAGGCAGAGCATCTGGACTTTATAGCGATCCTCGTTCAGAGATCCGGCGGAAGCCTTACCGAGCTTGGGCTATTTAACCTGATGTACTTTGGCGCGTTTTCATTCGGACTTATCGTTATGACGGGCAGTCTGCGGAAACACTTCAAGGACAGCAAGACCACAGAATTATCTCTGAAAAAAGCGTCGAAAAAAGAATATGTCTATTTATTGCTGGTTTTGGCGGCGTTATTGTTATGGGTACTGATCGTCAGCGGTTTTTTTCCGCTCGGAACGGCGGCTGCGGTCATCATTCAGCTTTTCGCACAGCTTGTGGGGGCGGCAAATGGCTTTCTTCTCGGTGCGGTGCTTGTGACAATAGCATTATTCTCGGCGATCTACAAATACATCTGCACTGTACTTGAATATGACGAAAAGGAACTGTAAGGAGGGCTTATCCATGAAAAAGATATTCAAACGATTTGCGGCGGCTCTCTGCGCGGGGCTTCTGCTGACTGCCGTGATGGTTCTTTCTGTCAGCGCGGAGGAGGTCGATACAAAATTGACGCTGCCCTCCGGAATGACCATAGAAAAAGTGCAGCGTGAGCTTGATGATAAAGCAAATAAACTCGGCGGTAAAGAGCCTGAGTTTGCCTCTGCCGCTGTCGGCATATTTCAAGGAAATGAGGTGCTTTATTCGGGATATTTTGGTAAAACGGACATCGAAAATAATATCCCTGCCGATGAAAACTCCGTCTACGAATGGGGCAGCATTTCAAAAACGCTGATATGGGTCAGTGCGATGCAGCTCTGGGAGCAGGGGCGGCTCGACCTTGACCGTGATGTGCGGGAATATCTCCCCGATGGCTTCTTTCAGCACCTTTCCTATGACGAGCCGATCACAATGTTGAATCTTATGAACCACAACGCGGGCTGGCAGGAAACGACACGGCCGGTTTGGAGAACGGACGAAAATGCGATAATGCCGCTTGGTGAAGAATTACAGGCGATAGAACCCGCACAGATACACCGCCCCGGCGAGGTGGCAGCCTATTCCAACTACGGTGCGGCCGTAGCCGGATATGTGATCGAATGTGTGACGGGACAGGATTACTGCGAGTATGTTCACCAAAATATCTTTGAGCCGCTCGGCATGGAGCATACCGCGCTGAATCCCGCACACAGCGACAATGAGTGGGTGTATGATCAGCGAAAGAAAATGAAAAGCTATAAGTTCAGTATGGGATACTGCATTGACCTCGGAAATTGTCTGAATTATGTTCCCGCTTATCCGGCAGGTGCGGCAGCGGGAACGCTCGCCGATCTGATGACCTACGCGCAGGCTTTGGTGAATGATGACGCGCCGCTGTTTCAGAATCCCGAAACGCAGGCGATGATGTTCACGGGGACGGATTTTTATGGTGAATCGGATATTCCGATGTGCGCCCACGGCTTCTGGTGTATGGAATATGCCGTTCGCACCTACGGTCACACCGGCGGGACAACAGCGGGACAGGCAAATATGCTCTTTGACCTTGAATCCAAAACAGGTCTGGTTGTCTTGATCAACGAGCCGAACGGCAACGCTTTTCTGTCCGATACGCCTGCATTAGTTTTCGGAGAATTATCGCCCGACAAATACGTTTCGGGTACGGTCGATAAGGCTGAGCTGAGCGGCTATTATCTGCCCGCGCGTTCGACATATCGCGGAATGCTGAAGTTCATTCCTTATCTTACGGCGGTTTCGACGGGCAACTTGGGGGATATACGGAATATCGGGAATAGCGTTTATCAGATAGTAGATCAGGAGAGTGCAATGCTTCTCGGTATAAAGACCTACCCTGACGGCAATACAGGAATCCAGCAGCCGTCTGTGGATTTGCTGCATGACGGATTCTATCTCGTCAAGCTATGCCTGTTCACGGTCTATGTTCTTTTGGCTGTGGCAGCAGTATATCTCCTGCGTATCAGACACAAGCTGAAAAAGCACGGCAAGTGGACCGCATATAACGGCTCAGCTGTCATGACAGTGGGTCAGATTGCAAGGCTTGTTTCTGTTCTTGCACTTCTCGGAACGTATGTTGTCTACGCGAGCTTTCAGGGCGGAATACCCGTCATAGCGGGCGCTGTCATTGGTATCATACAGATGCTCTGTATTGCGATATGCGGATTATCGGCAGTGACCTCATGCATATCTGTTCTGTCACACAAACAAGAAAAAGCACTTACAGTTCGTTATATCATGAATATGATCGGCTGTGTACTGCCTGTCATTGCGATTTTGTATTTTGAGATGTATCGGTTCTGGGGGTGCTGATAAAGCAAACCTCCGCAGGAGTAATTCTGCGGAGGTAGTTTCTTGCACGGAGCGGCTTTAGCGACGGTTAAAATCTCCATTAAACTCCAGCACCACATCGATCCCGCCGTCCTCATCGTTGAA
>CAMWMN010000134.1 GCA_947175385.1 uncultured Clostridia bacterium
TGATAATATACAATTATCCATCATTGGTATTTATAGTAAGTATACCATATACTAACTAAAAAATCAACCAATTTTCTAACTGGAAATTGTCCATCACCCTCGACCTTGCGCAAGATGTCGATATTTTGCGTGAAATGCACGATTTTTGTATCATTCGTCAAATTTCAAGCTTAAACTTTGTTGGTTTTAACCAAATAAAAAGCCGCTTATAATTTCCAATTTTATCGAAATCCGAATTTTGTTGTTCGGATTTCGACATGGTGGCTTAACTCACATCCCCATAGACATTCCCATACTCTCGGACTCATCCTGTTCCTCGCTTTCGTCCAAGTCCTCGTCATTATCGGGATTTTCGGATTCCTCACTCTCGCCGTCAAAATCGTCCGAAAAATCGGCATTATCCTGTTCCTCGGAAACGCTCTCACAATCACTCACAGCGGCTGTTTCGTGCTGCTCTGATTCCGCTGCTCTCTGTGTCAAATCGCGCTCGATCTCATTTTCAATCAGCCCGATCACGAACTGCTTCTGCGTCATATTGTTGCGCTGCAGATAGTCCTTGATTTTCCAGAACAGTTCCTCCGGCACTTGGAATGCCATCGTTCTCATATTACCCACGTTTTTAACCTCCATATTCATTTTAGGGTGAAGCTCGTTTTGAAGCGCAAGGCTCACAAACTCTCCCATCGTCATTTCGTGTTCTTCAAGATACTGCCGAACCTCGGCATGAAGTTCCGCGTCGATCTTGACTGTAACACCTTTTTTCTCATTAGTCGGCATTGTTCCCATTCCTTCCTATATATTTTCTAAACGTAGATTCCGCGATTTCCTCAACCGCGGAATCCGTTTGTGCCACCTCTATAAGCAGCAGTTCATAAATCCATGTTTGGATTTCAATCTCCATTCAGTTCCTTTCTTACCTCAAAACCGCCTTTGAATGTGACCGTTATGGTATCCTTGCTCTCAACCGTTATTTTCTCGATAAGCTGCCGCGCCGCCACATCGTCGAATTCTGTCAACGTAAAATCTTCCCTTTCAAGCCGTTCCAGAACCGCGTTCAGCTCTGCGGAATTTTGTTGAGTTGCGGATTGTTTCGCTTTTTCGTTCTCGATGAATTCTCGCAAGGATTTCATTTCCTCGCTGAATTTTTCAATGTCGCGCATCGCACTTTCGGAATTTTCGGGAACGGTCGCCAGCTTTATCAGCTCATCGATATTCCGTGCAAGCTCGTCAATTCGCTGCTGCGCCGCCTGTATGCTCCCGTTTTGGTTCGGATTGAGAACCTCACGAACGCTCTCCCTGAGCGCATTTGCAATCTCGTCCTTGACCTCGCAGAATTCATTTATCGCGTCCATAATCGCACGGTGAAGCAGTTCCTCATCAATTGTCGGCGAGCAATGACATTTTCTTTTTCCATATTGAATCCGATTAATGCACCGCCATTTAATCTCCTTAAAACCTTTGGCAGTCCAGGTTACGCGCCGATAATTTGCGCCGCACTCGCCGCAGACCAGCAGTTCCGAGAGCGCATATTTCGCGCTATACTTACCCTGTTCGCCTTTTGCGATTTTATCCGCGATTACTCGTTTCGCTGAACGCCGCGCCATTTCTTCCTGAACTCGGTTAAAGTCGGTTCGGGATATGATCGGATCGTGATGGTTCTTGACCAGATACATCGGCAGCTCGCCGTTGTTCTTGCGGCTTTTCTTGGTAATGCAGTCGGTTACATACGTTTTTTGAAGAAGGGCATCGCCCGTGTATTTTTCGTTCGTCAGAATCCGCTGAACTACCTCTTTCCGATACGGCGAATTGTTCCCCTTTGTCGTCAGCCCTCTGCTATTCAGCGTTTGCGCGATTTGATTCAGACTCGCTCCGTCGAGGTATCGGCGAAAAATTTCACGCACAATTTCCGCCTCGTCGGGAACAATTTCAGCGTTTCCGTCCGCGCCTTTTCGATAGCCGAGCAGCCGCGCGTATTGCATCGGAACGTTTCCGTTTTTGAAGCTCTGCCGAATGCCCCACGACACGTTTTTGCTGATAGATTCGGACTCCGCCTGCGCGAAACAACTCATTATCGTCAACATCATCTCGGTGTCGGTTTCGAGCGTATTTATGTTTTCTTTTTCGAAGCAAACCGCGATTCCAAGCGACTTCAGCTCGCGTATGTAATTCAGACTGTCGACTGTATTTCGCGCGAATCGGGACAGCGATTTTGTGAGAATTAAATCGATTTTTCGCTGTCTGCAAAGCCGAATCATTTTCAAAAATTCGGGACGTTTTTTCGCTTGTGTTCCCGAAATTCCTTCGTCCGCGAAAATCCCCGCCATTTGCCACTCCGAATTTCTATTTATTTTTTCTGTGTAGTAGGAAATCTGCGCTTCGTAGCTCGATTCTTGTTCCTCTTGGTCGGTGCTGACGCGGCAGTACGCCGCCACTTTCAAGCATTTTGGGTGATTAATTTCTTCTAGATTTTTCGCGGGAATTACGATGATTTTCTGCTCGTTTTGAATCGTAATTTCGTTCATTTTCTCACCTCTTTTATTGCCGAATATTTCAATTCCGTGCATCTTAAAATCAAGTTTTCAATCACGCTTTTATCCGGATTTTCGGAATCAATCAGCCGATTAATTTCGCTGGTAATCCGCTGGATTTCCTCGGTCGGATTATACTCGTAAAATGTGTTTTCTGGTTGCCGCAAATCCGCTTTGATAGCGGGTTTACGGTATGTATTTCGTTCGGATTTTATTCTCACCGCAAGTTCAAAATCCGTGTTTGAAATTATTTTCGGATAACCATTTTCGCCGATGTATTTTCGATTTTCGAGTATACGGCAGACCATATTTTTATTCCATTTTCCTTTGCCGGAATTGTATGGTATCTGCATTTCGGCAGCTATGGTTTTCAGCGATTTGCCGCCTATGTATTCGTCGAAGATTTTTCGTACTGCCTCGGCTTCGGGAGCGTTCAGCGCATATTTTCCGTTCACCATACAGTAGCCGAACGGTATGCTTCTGTTTTTCAGCATATTCTCACCTCGCAATCCGCTCTGTAAAGCCTATCCCGCCGATCAAGTCAAAGCGGATTTCCGATTCGGACAGCGCCGTAATCTTTTCAACGATCTGCCCGAATTTTATTTCGTAAAATTCGTTTATCCGTTCGGATTTTTCGAGTATTCCGATTAATTTCCGCAGTTCGTCAAGCCTTTCCGAATCCGCGTTGTCAAGGTTCGCGCGGAGTTGTTTTTGCGCTGTTAATAATCTTTTGTCAAGCACCTGAGAGCGCGATTTGAAGTACGCGTCATCGAGCGTTCCTTGCGAGTTTAGAACTGTCATCAAATGCATTTGCTGTTTGATTTCCGCGATTTCTTTTCGCAGATTCGCGAGTTGTTTATTACCCGATTTTTCTCTTTCGGAGAGTATTTCAAGCTGTCGCAGCGATGGCGTAAGAATGGCTTTATAATGCGCTTGGAGCTTATTCCAAAGCCGAATAAACGCGGTTTGAAATTCGGTTTCTTTTATCTGTCGAATCGGGCAATTTTCCGCCGATTCATCGTGCTTTCTGCACACCCAGCATACGCAATTTTTTCGCGATTTTCGTCTGAATGATGTGCCGCAATTTCCGCAGATTATTTTCCGCGAGAACGGCGATTTTTCTTTCGCGAATCCGCTTGGTTTTTCACGCTCCGCAAGCAGCTTTTGCGCGTTCTCGAAAACCGATTTTTCGATAATCGGTTCATGCGTATTTTTAACGTAAAATTGCTCTTTTTCACCGCGGTTGCGCACCGCGCGAAACGGCAGTGTATCTGTCGTGAAGCGTTTTTGCAGCAGCGTATCGCCGATGTATTTTTCGTTCGTTAAAATGCACCGAATTGTTCCATGCCGCCATATTTCTTTGCGGACTTTTTGCGAATTTAATCGCGCGGCAATTTCGGTCATTCCAATTCCGCTCAAATACCAATCGAAAATCTGTTTTACGATCTCCGCTTTTTCGGGATTTATTTGCAGTTTCCCGTCCACATAATCGTAGCCGAACGGCGTTGATGCGGTTTTGTAGGTGCCGTCCATCATGCGTTTTCTGACTCCCATTCGGCAATTTCGCGAGATTGACATTGATTCTTCCTGCGCGAATTGACTGTACATCGTAAGCAGCATTTCGGAGCTGATTTCGCCCGTGTCGATGTTTTCTTTCTCGAAGTAAACGCTGATTCCGAGCGACTTCAGCTCGCGTATTGCGTCCAGACATTCGGGCGTATTTCGCGCGAATCTCGACACGGATTTCGTCAAAATCCGGTCGATTTTTCCTTTGCGGCAGTCGCTCATCAATCGTTGGAAATCCGCGCGTTTTGCTGCCGAAGTTCCCGTGATTCCTTCGTCCGCGTACATATCCACGAACACCGCGTCCGCGCTGTTTTGGAGCAGCTCCGTGTAGTATTTTATTTGCGCCGCGAACGAATTTAATTGATCCTCACTGTCGCTCGAAACCCGCGCGTAGGCGGCGGTTCTGACGATTTCCGCAGAGCGCTCTTTCGCCGGAATTATTGTGATTTCTGCCATTTCATCACTTCCTTCCACGACACATTATACCGAATTATTTTGCAGATTTCTATTACCAAAACCAATAAAATATCCGTGGATTTTTGCACTAAAACCAACAAAAACGTACTAGGGTTCAAACCTTGGCAAGACGCTTTATAACAGCGTTTTCGAGCTTTGACCTTTGCGATTTTGTAATTAATTTTTCGTCCAATAATTTGTCCAGAAATTTTCTGCACAAATAAAATTTGTAGCGGATTAACGCTTCGTTATTCATCTTCCACCTCAATTGTATTTTGAATTTAACCCCACGCTGATTTTCAGCGCGCGGTCGACCTCGTCCATCGTAAAATCGTTGATTCTGCCGACATAATCGGTTAATCGTGACTTGTCCAGAACTCGGATTTGCTCAAGCATTATGCTTGAATTTTGTGGCAATCCCGATTTCCCAGCGAACGTGAAAACGTGTACGGGAAGCCGGTTCGGAATGCGTTTTGTTGTTATTGGCGCGGCGATTGTCGTGCCGCTGTGCCGGTTGCCTTTGTTGTTTTGAATGATGAGAACGGGTCGGATTCCGCCCTGTTCGCTGCCAATTATCGGCTCTAAATTCGCGAGGTAAATTTCCCCGCGCTTTATGTTTTTCTTGTTCATTTTTAGTTCCTCACAATATGTAAAATCCCGACTCCGCGTAATTTTACACGGAATCGCGACTTTATATTTCAAGCGGATTACTCCGCTGATTTGCCTGTAAAAATTGTGTCGTATTTGCCCCGCACCCCGACTATTGGGAGTATTTCAGACTGTCGTTTAGCGTCACGACATCATAGGACTCTCACCTCAACATGGTTCTCATGAAGCCGCCCCCATTGCGTCTGGCTGTGGCTGGACGGAAGTATCATTATCCCCTCGCGCAGGTCATCGCGCGCCGGTTGCCGCACCGACTTCGGGAGCTGCTATTTGTCGCTCGGTTATGTATCGTTTTACGGAATTTTTCAAGTCATTGCTTGTCCGGCTAAACGCCGTGTTTGTCCGTTTTTCACGATACAGGGAACGTCTTGGCGTAGTGCTCCTTTCGCTTCTACCTTGTCAGTCTCCGCGAGGGAAAGTATCTGAAATACTGCTATT
>CAMWMN010000135.1 GCA_947175385.1 uncultured Clostridia bacterium
GCGCCGAGCTTTTTTAGATATGCCGCCGCCTCGAACGTGGAAACTCCGGCTCTCATCACGAAATCCTTGGTATCCAGTGTGATTCCAGCGAGGAGCGCCTCCGCTTCGGGCGGATTCAACAGCGTGTCCGAACTGAAGTACTGAATCAGCTCCGTTACCAGCTCCGATGCCGATGACGCGTTGCTTTCGTGGCACTTCACCACGCATTCGGTAATTGCTCCCGCGCTTAGGCGGTGATGGTCGATGATAACCACGCGGTTTTTCTGTGCCATCTCATACAGCTCTTTGTCCTCAAGGCGCTTGAGAATGTGCGTGTCCACGATAATCAGCACGGAGCGCGGAGTTATCCACTGACGCGCTTCCTCGGGTTCAAGAGCTATCGGTGTGTCATAATCCACAAAACGGTCGAACAAGGGCTTTGCGTTGGTTTTGGAGCCATCGTGGAAACGCGCGACCGTGTACGCGGGGATCCCCAGACGGCGTATCGCGCAGGTAAGTCCGATAGCGCTGCCGGCACTGTCGAAATCGCCGAAGCTGTGTCCCATTATGTACACGGTGTCGGCAGTTCCGATGAGCGTTTTGATTTCCTCGGCGGCAAGGCGGATTTTTACCTTTCCCGTGCGCTCTTTGCCCGGAGAAATTGCGCCATACGCGTTGAAGCCGTTCGCAGTTTTTACCAATGCCTGGTCGCCGCCGCGCTCCAACGCTTTGGTCAGCATTTCGGACGCGTAACGCTCGCTCTCGGCAAGCGTGGAGGCTTCCGTGCCAACACCGATGGAGAGCGTTACCGCTTGCCTTTCGCGGACAATAATCTCGTGTGCCTTATTGATAATCGACATTTTCTCGTCAACCATCTCGTCAAGGCAGTGCTTTTCCAAAACGATAAGGAACTTATCGCCGGTGATTTTTTTCAGAACCGCGTTCTTTTCGGAAAAATACTCCTCAATCAGTCTGTCGACCTGAATCGTGACATATGCGCGTTCGCTTTCTTTCGCGCCGGAGAGCAGTTCCTCATAATTGTCAACCATCGCCACCATTACCACAGGACGGGTCATTTCATAGGTGTTCTTCAGAACCTTAAATTCCGTGATGTCGCGGAAAATCAGCATCGTTATCCTATCGGACTCCGACTGCGCAAGATTGCCCGATATGCGCGAATCCACATCAAACTCGTGCAATACCGAATGAACACGATACCACTTGCCGTTGTACTCGATTTCGCGTCCGTCCGCGCCGAACAGCTCCACCGGCATATCCGTGATACGGTCTATTGAGCTTTCGTATTCAACGGGCACGAAAAATTCCTGTACGAATTTGTCGTTGTTCCAGATCACGCATCTGTCCGAATCCACCACGCAAATCGGCAGCGGAAAGCCAATCAGCGACACTGACACAGTATCGCGAATCTCCTGTGACATCTGCTCAAAGTACCAATACTCGCTCTGGCGAATTTGCAGCAGCTTTCCGAGCGTAACGCCCGAAACTCCCAGCAAAATCGGCAGGGAGATCCAGAACATCAGCGGCTCAAACCGGAACACAAACACGTCAATCACGATAAGCATTATAATCAGCGTGCAGATCGCGGCTAACAAAATATTTGATTTATAGAAGTTACGCAATAAAATTCACCCCTTCGGATTGGTGTGAAATATAGTAATCAGACCTCCATTATAATAGGGAGAATCATCGGGCTTCGTTTGGTTTCCTTGTAGATGAAATCCGACAGCGCGTCGCGCATTGCGGACTTGATATTTCCCCACTCGCGGACATTCCGCTCCTGGCAGTCGTTCATAACCGAACGCATCAAATTCTTTGCGTCATCAAGCAGTTCCTCGCTTTCGCGAACGTAAACGAATCCGCGCGAAACAATGTCGGGACCCGCAATTACTCTGCCGCTCTCGCGCTCGATGGTCGCAACGATAATCATTACGCCGTCTTCGGCGAGGTGCTTTCTGTCGCGCAATACAACGCTTCCGACATCGCCCACGCCAAATCCGTCCACCATAACCTTTCCGCTTGGAACAGTCCCCGTGAACTTCATATCCACGCCGTCCGTTTCGAGAACATCGCCCAAATCGGCAACAAACGTGCGCTCCTCGGGAATACCCATACCCTCCGCCAACTTGACGTGTTTTTTCAGATGCTTATACTCACCGTGAATCGGAACAAAAAACTTCGGCTTGGTGAGCGACATCATCATTTTAAGCTCTTCCTGGCACGCGTGACCCGAAACGTGCACTTCGTACATACTCTCGTAGATTACCTCAGCGCCCTGCTTCATAAGCTCGTTTACGACTTTTGTAACCAGCTTCTCGTTTCCGGGAATCGGGTTCGCGGAGATGATGATGAAGTCGTTCGGCGTGATGGTTACCTGACGATGGTCGCCGCTTGACATTCTCGACAACGCGGAAAGCGGCTCGCCCTGACTTCCGGTGGTAACAATTACCAGTTTGTCGGGATCGTAAGAATTAACGTTTTCTATGTCAACCAAAGTTCCCTCGGGAACTCTGATGTAGTTAAGCTCCACAGCCTTGGAGATAACATTGGTCATACTTCTGCCCGAAACCGCCACATGGCGTCCGTGAGCCACAGCCTCATCAATAATCTGTTGAATGCGGTGAATATTACTGGAGAAGGTCGCGATGATGATACGCTTGCCCTCGGCATTGTTGAAAAGCCCCTTGAAGCTCTCCCCCACCGAACGCTCGGACTTGGTATATCCGGGACGCTCAACATTGGTGCTTTCGCTCATTAAAGCAAGAACACCGCGGTTGCCAAGCTCACCAAAACGCGCCAAATCAATGATTCCGCCCTCAATCGGTGTGTAATCCACCTTGAAGTCGCCCGTGTGGATAATTACCCCGGCGGGTGTGTGAATCGCCAACGCGCAAGAATCGGGAATCGAGTGGTTCACGCGGATAAACTCCACGGACATACAACCCATACGGACATTCTGGCGCGGCTCGACAATATTCAAAGATGCCTGCGACAGCAGCCCGTGCTCCTTGAGCTTGCCCTCGACCAATCCGAGCGTCAAGCGCGTTCCGTAAATCGGAACGTTCACCTTTTTAAGCAAATAAGGAAGCGCGCCTATGTGATCCTCATGACCGTGTGTGATTACAATACCGCGGAAGCGATCCTTGTTCTTTTCGAGATATGTGAAATCGGGTACAACAAGATCCACACCCGGCATTTCCTCGTCCGGGAACGCAAGTCCACAATCCACGATGAACATATCGTTTGAACACTCGTAAACATACAAATTTTTTCCGATTTCGTTCAGTCCGCCCAAAGCTATGAACCTTACCGGCGTGAAGCGGTTCTCGCGCCGCTGACGGCTTTGCGCTCCGCGCTGTACGGGGCCTCGGCTCTGCGGAACACCGCCGTTCAGCGCGCGATGCTTATCCGTGGGTCTTGAACTATTCAGTACAGGCGTTTGCAACTTTCGCGGAGTGTTGTGATACTGCTGTTTGGGGCGCATCTGAGATTCCTGCGGAATTTGCGGTCTGCCCCCCTTCTTAGCAATGTTTTCCTTTTCTGTTAAAAGATTCTTATTCGACAATAGTCCCATAAATTTCCTTTCTCCATATGAAAATCCCGAACGTACGCGGATTTCCTTAAATTTTAACGGCAGATCCCGAAAAATCGGAAATGCTCGTTTTTGTGATTCCGGATTAAATTAATGTATATTTTTATTTCCTTAAGTAAACGATCCCGCGCATTTTTGTACATTTTGCCGAGAAAACGCAAATATGCAAATATTTGGAAACGGTTCAATTGAAAAAAATGCGCAATTAGGCTAATAATAAGCAATGAACGCACAAAAACCATACCCGGTATGTTCAGAGAAAAGAGTTGTTTGAAATAAATCCGGGTATTCGCTAAATTCAATTTCCAAAAATAAACAAATACATATCTTATATTATACCTCATTTTCCCCAAAATGTCAAGGGGGTTATTGACGGAAATCAAATCTTTCGAGAATTTCGTCAAAACAGCGAAAATTTGGCGGAAAACCTTAAGCAAGCCGCCGTTTTTTTCAAAACATATTCGTGCTTTCTTCGCCGAAAATAGTCACGTCGGCGAAAAAAGTTTGGTTGGTTCGCCGAAATTTCACGAAAGGAATTATGCAAAATGCACAAAACCGGAAAAATAATTACGGGAGCGTTTGTTGCGATAATCGCGCTTTACAGCGCGATTTTCACGTATTTTCACATAACACTCCCTTGTAATATAACCACGGACCGACTCGGCGGAAATCTCGGCGAACTCGGTGCTGTGGAAATTCAGCCCGCGCAGAACGGCTACGCATACTATCTCGCGGGGATTCCAGTTAAAACTGCGAACGTCACCATTAAGGAACGTCCGAGCCTGATCCCGTGCGGAACACCATTCGGAGTGAAATGCCGCTCGGATGGTGCTATGGTGGTGTCCGTGACGGCAAATTCCCCCGCAGACAGGGCGGGAATCCGCACGGGGGACGTTATTTATTCCATTAACGGAGTAAAAGTGAACACAAACAGCGAGGTGGCGGAGGCAGTTCAGCTTTCGTCAAAAAGCACAAAAATCGGTCTGATGCGCGATGATAAGGAACTTTCCGTTGAGTTGACCCCCACTCGCGTTGACAGCGCGCTGAAAATCGGAGCGTGGGTGCGCGACAGCGCCGCCGGAATCGGCACATTGACCTATGTGAACCCGCTTGACAACACATTCGGAGGACTTGGACACGCAGTTTCGGACGTAGATACAGGGCTTCCCGTTCCGTTGGGCGAGGGGGAGATCACCGAAGCGGAAATTTATGATGTTGTTCCCGGAAAAAGCGGCTCCGCAGGGGAGCTATGCGGTACCATTATGCCAAATTCCGACATTGGGGAGCTTTACGCGAACACAACTTCGGGAGTATTCGGTACGATTTTTGGTGAAAATGACGGAACTCCGATTCCGATGGCATATCGCCAGGAGGTAAAACCCGGTTCGGCAACGATTATGACTACAATTGACGGAAACAAACCGCGTGAATATTCCATTGAAATCGAACGCATCAATCTCGCGGATTTATACGGCTCAAAGGGTATGATCGTGCGGATTACCGACCCGGAACTTCTCGCGAAAACCGGAGGCATTGTCCGCGGAATGAGCGGAAGTCCGATTATCCAAGATGGGCGGCTTGTCGGCGCGGTAACACACGTACTCGTGAACGATCCCACACGCGGTTACGCGGTTTTTGCCGAATCAATGATAGACACCTGTGAAAATTACACAAATGTTTTCAACCGGCGTGCTTCAGGAGCTTAACACGGTACGAGCCATTTTCGCAGACCACCTCGGCGCAGGCATTATCGGGAAGCTCTCCCGTGACGATTTGCAGCGACAGCATATCCTCGATTTCGGTGGTGATTTTGCGGCGGAGCGGGCGGGCGCCCGCGTCCTCGCCGCGAACGCTTTCACACAGCGATTTTGCGGTGCTTTCTCCGAATCGGAGCATTATCCCGCGAGAGAGCGCGCGTTTTGCAACATCGTCAAGCATTTTGGCGCATATTCGCTCCATATCCGTTGCTTTAAGC
>CAMWMN010000136.1 GCA_947175385.1 uncultured Clostridia bacterium
CTGTTGTATAATGTATGCGATGTGTCGGATAAAAAGGGGCTTGTGCGGGAGTTGTTCTGTGAGGAATTGAAAGACCGCGAAACTGATGACTTTCAAGGCATCGGAGATAATCTCAGAATGCTGACGAGCCTGCTTCTGGAGCTTGGTGAGCCGACTGACAGTGGACTTTTCGAGCGCGCAAAAGACGCGAATTTCGATTGCGCGTGCGGCTATGAGCCGTGTGCGTTCAAAGTTCAGCCGCTTGACGAGTTTTCGCTTTGTGATTGCATAAACGCGCTGTACGACCTTGACGAAAAGGAGCTGATGTTCAAGTTTACCGATGAACTCAAAAGCGGCGAGTTGAACCTTGAGGGATTGAGGGAGCTGAGGTCGATTGCGAAGTGGTGTACCAAGCGAGATGAGGATATGGAATTTGCCATCACAAAAATCTATGAGATATTTCAAAAATCCCCGGAATTGTTTGATAATAACTTGGCATTTGACGTGGTGCATGATTATGTGGAGATGTTGATTGAAAAGGGAGATTCGCAGAACGCGTCCTTGATATTTAACAGTCAAGAAGATAAGCTCAAATACTACAAGCGCAATTACTACGTGCTTGGTGCAAAGCTCATCGCAAGTGGTGCATCGGCTCCCGAAACGATTTGGACGGACATTCTGCCGTACATCGAAGAGGACTTGAAAATCAATATGGTTGCTCCCGTAAACAGCGATATTATACTTACCGCGGCAGAGCTTGCGAATGACCGTGAAATGACTGAAAAGCTAAAGGATTATTTTGATGAACGTTGGTCCGAAGTTCATATCTTTCGGAATTAGTATAACTAAGGAGGCGTTATGAGCAGAGCAGACGAACTCTTCATTCAAAACTGCCGCGATATTCTTGATAACGGAACTTGGGATACGGATTTGTCCGTTCGCCCACACTGGGAGGACAACACCCCCGCGCACACGATAAAGCGGTTCGGAATCGTCAATCGGTACGATCTCGCGGAGGAGTTCCCGATTATGACGCTGCGGCGGTGTTTCTACCGCTCGGCAATTGACGAGATTCTGTGGATTTACCAGAAGAAGTCCAATAATATCCACGAGCTTTCCTCTCACGTGTGGGACGAATGGGCGGACGAGAGCGGCTCTATCGGTAAGGCATACGGCTATCAGATGAGCGTCAAGCACAAATATCCCGACGGGGAATTTGACCAAGTGGACAGGGCATTGTACGATTTGCGGAATAATCCCGCGTCGCGGCGAATATTGCTGAATATGTACAATCATCACGATCTGAACGAGATGGGGCTTGCTCCTTGTGCGTACTCGCTGACGCTGAACGTCACGGGGAATCGGCTGAACGCGATACTGAATCAACGTTCGCAGGATATGCTGACGGCATCGAATTGGAACGTTTGTCAGTATGCCGCGTTGGTTATGATGTTCGCGAAGTCGAGCGGTCTTGAAGCCGGGGAGCTTGTACACGTTATTGCGGACGCACATATCTACGACCGCCACGTGGATATTGTAAAACGGCTGATTGCCCAAGAGCCGTTTTCCGCGCCGATTATGCACGTTGAGGATATCACGGATTTCTATAAGTTCACCAAGGACAGTTTCACGGCGGAGAATTACCAGTATCATGAGTTCAATGAAAAGATACCTGTTGCAATTTAGAGTATTATAATACAAAGCCAAATTATGGCGGCGCAGTTTGGAGCGTTATAATTTACAGTAAGTTATTGGTGATTCGTGCAAATTGCGAAAGCGAGCGGGGCACAACACCACGAAGTGGTGTTGTGGATCGCTCAGCTAGTACAGATGAAATCTGCAAAGCGGATTTCATCTGTACGGTTCGCAATTTGCTATCTAGATAGGAGAATTATGATTGAAGAGAAGAAGTTGGCGCTGCTTATTGACAGCGACAATGTATCGGCGAAATACGCGCAGTTTATACTGCAAGAGGCTTCCAAGTACGGTGAGCTGACTTATAAGCGAGTATACGGCGATTGGGAAAAGGGCGGCAACGGCTGGCATTTTCCGGCGATAAACAATTCGATAATGCCGATTCAGCAGACGTGTTACATTGCGGGGAAAAATTCCACCGACTTTTCGATGATTATCGACGCTATGGATATTCTGTATTCGGGCAAGGTCGACGGGTTTGTATTGGTTACGAGCGATTCGGACTTCACAAGGCTGGCTATTCGTCTGCGCGAGGGTGGAATGCTTGTTGTGGGAATCGGCGAGGTAAAGACTCCGCTTGCGTTCACGTCAAGCTGTCACCATTTCAGCTACCTGAATCAAGTGTGTGAAACGGTTGATGACTTTGATGAGAAGTCACTGCGCAAGGCGGTTCTGGATTACGTCCGCGATAATGATGACAAACGTCTCGATTTGGGCAAAATCAATTCGTTCATCACGTCCCGATACGGGAATATCGACTACACCACATTGGGATTCAACCGTTTGTCGAACTTTATCGACAGCTTTTCGGAGCTTGTACGGAAAAATACGTTCGTATCGCTGAAAAAGGTTCCGAAACCCGCGTCCGTTACAACTCATATTGAACCCTCGTTAAGCGCGGTTGTTGCGGAAATTGAGAAGTTTCTCAAGGTAAACGGCGCGCAAAGTGACAATTTGATCGTGCTGGAACGGCACTTGAATCAAGTTTTCGGGAAAATCGACTTCTCGCGGTTCGGCTCAAAGCGTTTCGCAAGAGTTATCGACAAGCTCCCCGAATTTGTCCGCGTGGGAACAACCGTTTCTCTTGTTGAAAACGCGTCGGCGTCCAAGGTGACAACGGACGCGTTTGAGAGTATAGTCCGCAAATATGCCGAGGATAATATGCCGGGTGGAGGAAATCTCGGTCAATTGAATAATATCTTGATTGAGAAATTCGGCAAGGGTTATCTCAAGGAGCTTGGCTATGACGATTTCGCTACGGCGCTGAACAGCGTTTCGGGCGTAAAAGCTGCCAAGAACTTCCTATATACCAGTGTGGGCTCCGAACGATCCGAGATTACGGAAACAGCCCAACAGCCCGAGGAACCCATGGAAATCCAAGTCCAAGATTCCGAGGACAGTACCGAGGAGAAATCCGAAGTTCAAGACGCGCCCGAAGCTCGGGTTGTACCCGAAACCCCAGTTGTGTCCGAAGAAAAGGCACCTCCTGAAATCAATGCCGTTAAGCGCGATATTCTCAGTCTTGCCGCGCTCCACAATAACGGAATTGCGCTTCCTGTATTGGGCAAGCGGCTTTCGGAGAAGTACGGAAAGGATTACCTCAAGGAATTGGGATTCAGGTCGATGAAGAGCCTTGTATCCAAGGTCGCGGGGGTTTCCGTGGTTGAGAACCGATTAGCGATTGACGAGGAATTCCTTCGTCGCACGGACGAAATCGAGAAGTTTGTGTATGAATTTGCTCGCGGAGAGGGCAGCCGCGCGATAAAGGCATTGTCCGGCAAGCTGCGTAAGGAGTTCCCGGGATTTGATTACACCGATTATGGCTACACCAAGCTTTCGGACTTCATCAACGCGATTGACGGAGTCCGCGCAAGCGGTTACTACGTTGAGCCTGTGGATTAACGGGGGCGGATTCGATGAGGAAAGAGATTATATACGCGCTTTCGGGGCTGTATCGCGATGACTTCCGCGTGACGGGATACCGTTTCGGAAAGGGCGAGAAGTGCTGCTGCATAATCGGCTCTCTTCGCGGCGATGAAATTCAGCAGTTGTATATGTGCGGGCAGTTGGTGCGGGTATTGGCGCAGTTGGAGAAAAAGGGCGACTTCGCCCACGACCGAGAGGTGTTAGTGATCCCCTCGCTGAACAGCTTTTCTACCAATATCGGGCGGCGGTTCTGGTGTCTGGACAACACCGACATCAACCGAATGTTCCCCGGCGACCCCGATGGCGAAACCACTCAGCGAATCGCCGCGGGGGTTCTTGAGGAGATTCGGCAGTACCAATACGGGGTGCAGTTCGCCTCGTTTTATATCCCCGGAGTGTTTGTTCCGCACGTGCGTATGATGAAAACCTGCAAGGAGAACACCTCTCTGGCGAATCTGTTCGGCTTGCCGTATGTTGTGCTGCGTACTCCGACCGCAATGGACAAATCCACGCTGAACTATAACTGGCAGTTTTCGGGAACGGCGGCATTCTCGGTTTACACCAATGCCACCGAAACGATTGACGAAAATACCGCCGAACAGGGAATTTCGGCGGTGCTGCGGTTCTTGTCGCGTATGGGGATAATCAAGTACAAATGCCACGGCGGATATATGGGTACGATAATTGACGAGGACGATATGATGACCGTCAAGAGCGACTGCGCGGGGATTTATCGCGAGGTGTGCCATATTGGCGACGAGGTGCACAAGGGCGATGTTCTGGCACGGGTGATCCACCCGTATGAGGGCACTGTTGAGGGAGAAATCACCGCCCCTATGGACGGGATAATCTTCTTCTCTCATAAAAAGCCGCTTGTAACCCAAGACGCGCCCGTGTTCAAGATGATTAAGCGTCTGCATAAATAAGTTGGTAAAAATGCGTTTCTCCCCTCCGATGGAGGGGAGAAACGTTTTTATCGCATATCAACTGTCGAATGTAAATTTGATTTTCATACTTCTTCGACGATACAATATCTTGCTGAATATGAAAGTCCAGACCGTTCCCGCGATTAATGCGCCCGCAAATATTGCCGCGCCTATCCATAGCGGCAGCCCGAATCCGCTTGATTTCGCGCCCGTTAGGATTATCACGGCTGACACGGGGATCACCGATATGTACAGCACAGCAATTCCGTTGAGCGAGAAACGCATAATGATCGGCGAACCTAATAAAAACGTTCCGCACACAGTTCCGAATATAATCAAAGTATCCGCGAATTGAACCGATTCCGCGCCGATAATTCCCAGAAACAGAAAGTATGTGCCGATATACACCGCCGTAATCACCGCAGAAACAACCGAAATGAACGTGGGCATTGATTTGGTATACAGCTCTCGTGCGATAGGGAGGGACGGCACGAGCTTGTTTTGCGAGAGGTCGTAGCAGCCGTTTATCACCGTGAGCGTCACAAAGAACCACGTTGTAAACGCGAGGAACGCTTTGGGGTATATGTAATCCTCGCTGCCAAGCTCTTCGTGGAACACAAACGAAAACACGGAAACCGCGATTCCGAACAACGAACCGATAAGCATAATGACGCGTTTTCGCTTAATACTATTGAATATGTATCGAATGCCAATAAGCATTTCACTTCTCCTTATTTTAATAGCAAATCCGAAACCGCGCAGATAAATCCGCGAAGCGGATTTATCTGCGCTTGCTGAGCGCCCCGGTTAACGCATAGCGTGAACCCCGCCGCTCGCCTTTCGGATTTGCACCGGGTTTATTTCTTATCCTTATTACAGAGTTTACGGCTGTTTATAAAAAGGTACAAAATA
>CAMWMN010000137.1 GCA_947175385.1 uncultured Clostridia bacterium
GATTAAAATCGTTCTATATCCAAAAATTTTAAGGGGAATTTGTGCATTTTGTAAAATTTTTCAAAAAATTTCAAAAAACATCTAGCAATTTTTGCAAATATCTGTTATAATAGTATACAGATAGTGGGTACGATAAAATGTAACCGCTAAAAAGACGTTATACTCCGTGCGCACGGAGTATGGCGTTAATTTCAAAATCAGGAGGAATATTCCAATGGCTAAGAAGTATTGTTACATGTTCTCCGAGGGCGACGCTTCCATGCGTGAGCTGCTCGGAGGCAAGGGCGCGAACCTCGCAGAGATGACCAAGATCGGTCTTCCCGTTCCGCAGGGTTTCACCATCTCGACCGAGGCGTGCACTCAGTATTATGAGGACGGACGCAAGATCAGCGATGAGATCATGGCAGAGGCTATGGCGAACGTTAAGAAGATGGAGGAAATCAACGGCAAGAAGTTCGGCGACAAGCAGAATCCGTTGCTCGTTTCCGTTCGTTCGGGCGCACGCGCGTCTATGCCGGGTATGATGGATACCATTCTGAACCTCGGTTTGAATGACGAAGTTGCTGCGGCAATGATCGCGGGCAACCCCGACCCCAAGTTCGAGCGTTTCGTTTACGACTCCTACAGAAGATTTATCCAGATGTTCTCCGATGTTGTTATGGAGGTCGGCAAGAAGTACTTCGAGAAGCTCATCGATGAGATGAAAGAAAAGAAGGGCGTTAAGTTTGACGTTGAGCTTGACGCAAATGACCTCAAGGAGCTTGCTAACCAGTTCAAGGCTGAGTATAAGAAGCAACTCGGCACGGACTTCCCGTCCGATCCTATCGAGCAGCTCAAGCTCGCTATCGAAGCTGTATTCCGTTCATGGGACAACCCCCGCGCGAACGTTTATCGCCGCGACAACGACATTCCGTACAGCTGGGGCACAGCAGTAAACGTAATGCCGATGGTATTCGGTAACCTGAACGAAGAATCCGGCACAGGTGTTGCATTCACACGTGACCCCGCTACCGGCGAAAAGAAGCTGATGGGTGAGTTCCTTACCAACGCACAGGGTGAGGACGTTGTAGCCGGCGTTCGTACTCCTATGCCCATCACCGAAATGGAGAAGCTGTTCCCCGATGCTTACAAAGAGTTCATCGAGGTTTGCGGCAAGCTCGAAAACCACTACCACGATATGCAGGATATGGAGTTCACCGTTGAGAACAAGAAGCTCTATATGCTCCAGTGCCGCAACGGTAAGAGAACCGCTCCCGCAGCTCTGAAGATTGCTTGCGACCTCGTTGACGAGGGTATGAAAACCGAGGAAGAGGCAGTTGCAATGATCGATCCTCGTAACCTCGACACCCTGCTCCACCCGCAGTTTGACGCTAAGGCTCTCAAGGCGGCTACTCCCGTTGGCAAGGGCTTGGGCGCGTCCCCCGGAGCGGCTTGCGGTAAGGTTGTATTCACCGCTGATGACGCGGTTGAGTGGAATTCTCGCGGCGAAAAGGTTGTTCTGGTTCGTCTGGAAACCTCTCCCGAGGACATCACCGGTATGAAGGCTGCACAGGGCATTCTGACCGTTCGCGGCGGTATGACCTCTCACGCTGCCGTTGTAGCTCGTGGTATGGGTACTTGCTGTGTATCCGGCTGCGGCGACATCGCAATGGACGAGGAGAACAAGAAGTTCACTCTGGCGGGCAAGGAATATCACGAGGGCGACTGCATCTCCATCGACGGCTCTACCGGTAACATTTACGACGGTCTTATCCCCACCGTTGACGCGACTATCGCGGGCGAGTTCGGCAGAATTATGGGCTGGGCTGACAAGTTCAGAAAGCTGAAAGTTCGCACCAACGCGGATACTCCCGCAGACGCTAAGAAGGCTCGTGAGCTGGGCGCAGAGGGTATCGGTCTTTGCCGTACCGAGCATATGTTCTTCGCTGAGGACAGAATCGCGGCATTCCGTGAGATGATTTGCGCAGATACCCTTGAGGAGCGCGAAAAGGCTCTCGACAAGATCCTTCCGTATCAGCAGGGCGACTTTGAGCAGCTCTATGAGGCGCTTGAGGGCTGCCCCGTAACTATCCGCTTCCTCGACCCGCCTCTGCACGAGTTCGTTCCCACCGAAGAGGCTGACATCAAGAAGCTGGCTGACGCGCAGGGCAAGAGCGTAGAGCAGATCAAGGCTATAATTTCGAGCCTGCACGAGTTCAACCCGATGATGGGTCACCGTGGCTGCCGTCTGGCGGTAACTTATCCCGAAATCGCAAAGATGCAGACCAGAGCGGTAATCCGCGCGGCTATCAACGTACAGAAGAAGCACGCTGACTGGAATATCGTTCCCGAGATCATGATTCCGCTGGTTGGCGAAATCAAGGAGCTGAAGTACGTTAAGGACGTTGTTGTGGCTGTTGCCGATGAGGAGATCAAGGCAGCTGGCAGCAATATGAAGTACGAAGTAGGTACAATGATCGAGATTCCGCGTGCGGCTCTCACCGCTGATGACATCGCTAAGGAAGCTGAGTTCTTCTGCTTCGGTACAAACGACCTGACTCAGATGACTTACGGTTTCTCGCGTGATGACGCAGGCAAGTTCCTGAACGCTTACTATGACGCTAAGATCTTCGAGAACGATCCGTTTGCAAAGCTCGACCAGACAGGCGTTGGCAAGCTGATGGAAATGGCTATCAAGCTCGGCAAGCAGACCAGACCCGATATGCACGTTGGTATCTGCGGCGAGCACGGCGGCGATCCTTCGTCCGTTGAGTTCTGCCACAAAATCGGTCTGACTTATGTTTCCTGCTCGCCGTTCCGTGTTCCGATCGCAAGACTTGCAGCGGCTCAGGCGGCTATTAAGGATAAGAAGTAATCACCAGTAGCTTTAATTCCCCCTCGGACAACCGAGGGGGAATTTGTGTTATTTGGATTTACAAGCTTATACTAATTGTTATCGTAGTGTAGGCAAGATCGCGAATTAGCATTAATCTTTTTTATCCTGCATCTCTTTTGCATATTTGGCAATCTCGGTGTCAACTATTAGTGTGAAGTCACATAAAACCTTGTATTTTGCCCTTTCGGGAGTTTGGTTATATATTTTAAGTAAACTTTTTTCATCATCGGACAAATTGCTTCTAAATTCACCATACACAATGTAGTCTATAGACGTATTGAGATAATCAGCTATTTTTTTGAGTACATCGCCTTTGGGAAGCTGACCCTTTTTCCAATTGCCGGTGCTGCCGGTGCTTAGACCGAGTTCGTTCAACATTTTGGAAAGGGTTATGTTCTTTTCTTTGCACAACGCGTGAAGCCTGTCGTAAAATGTCACAAAAATCGCCTCCTGTTTTTGTGATATATCAACAAAATATCATAAAAATGAGTAAAAACTATTGACAAACTCATAATTATGAGTATAATATTAGTTAGGGATAGGATAACTGTGCGCTTGAACAGAAAATAAATGCTTAATACTATATTATACCATATTTTTTGGATTTTTTCAAGTAGCAGTATTCTTTTGAAATACAGGGTTGGTTGTTCAAAAGTTAGACTTTTGGCACCTTTTGCTTTTGAGAGGTATTCTACAATGAGAACAGACGATTTATATGTTTACAATCAAGATACCAAGACTTTGCATATTAACAAGCTTTGCCACAATGCAACAGGTTCAGCGGAAGATAAATTCTTTCCCACAGAAAATGCTGCTGTCAGAAACTTGGGGCGTGGTTTCAAAATATGTGAAACTTGTATGAAATTGCGTGATGAGATTTTGGCAAAAATCGATTTTGCTGAATTTAAGTAAATCAATATACGAAAGGATATGTTAATATGGCGCTGGTTCCTGCAATATGTACACAATGCGGCGGCAAGATAGAGGTTGATGATACAAAAGAGGCGGGTATCTGCCAAGCGTGTGGAACTCCGTTTATTACTGAAAAGGTAATTAACAATTACAACACCTATAATATAAATAATAACAATTTTTCCGGAGCGAACATAAACGTTGCTTCGGGAAATGTCGAAAATTATTTACAGCTTGCCGAAAGTGCTATTACAGCCGGAAACGGCAAGGAAGCAGTTGATTACATAAATAAAGCATTAGAAATCAATCCGCAATCAAGTAACGCGTGGCTGCTTAAGATGCGTTCAATAGAGCATATTGCAACAGTCGGAGATCCTCAAACGTCGGAAATGATTTCTTAT
Organism: uncultured Clostridia bacterium; assembly: GCA_947175385.1. Taxonomy (GTDB): domain Bacteria; phylum Bacillota; class Clostridia; order Oscillospirales; family Ruminococcaceae; genus CAG-115. The sequence continues at coordinate 4,189 of CAMWMN010000137.1, forward strand.
GCCGAAAACGCAATCAAATTTTCGGACAACAAGGAGCAGACCACAGGCGTGGTCTATAAGTATTATTTGCAGCGTGCCACAAATTTAATGCTCATTGCATTGTCCGGATTGAGGGATGTAGAGCGGTTAAAACAGTTATCAAAATCCGGTGGTATTTCTATTACAGCGGGTGCAGCTGTAATGAAAGGGTTATCACAAGGTGATGCCGCCACCAGAAACATTTATTTCAATCTTCAAGTAGAAGCAGTGGTATTAAAATTAGAAGTTCCCGAGGATTATATTGCTGAACATGAAGATATACAAGACAGTGTAGCTAATCTTGCGAAATTGTATGTTTCCATATGTGAAGCAGATGTTGAGCGGCTTGCAATATATGGTTCATATTTAACCCCGCAAGCTATAAACTCTAGGAAATCTACATTAGAAACTTTCAAACGCGGGCTGCCCGAAGATAAAGCATCACAAATTAACAGTAATTTGGTTGAAAAAAACAATAAAGGAGGCTGCTATATAGCTACTTGTGTATATGGCTCATATGACTGTCCGCCTGTATGGACGCTCCGTCGCTACAGAGACAACACACTTGGAAGTACTTGGTACGGCAGACTTTTTGTAAAATGCTATTACCGATTAAGCCCTATATTGGTAAAGCTTTTCGGAAAGCGTCAATGGTTCAAAAACATCTGGAAAAGCTTTCTCGATAAATTGGTGGAAAAGTTAAATGCCAATGGTGTTGAAGATACAAAATATTATGACAAATACTATAAAAAATAAGATAAGAGCCTGTTCATATTACTTGAAAACGGATATTGAGCGTTAATATAATACTGATTGTTGATTATTCAATAATCAGCACAAACACGAATCCCCTCATCGAAAGATGGGGGGATTTTTGGTGTATGAAACTCACTCAAATTCAGCAGATAATAAAGCAACTTCTTTCGTTATAAAATCAGAAAACCAAACTGGAATTTATCGCTTACTTTGCAGACAGGAATTTGTTAGACTTCTTCACTTGAAGAGTTTTTGCATATTAACACTGAAATTATTATTACCACACATGAAAAACCAATCATAAACATGGAATCAAAATTATTATCTACATTTAAAAGCGCCAATTCATTAGCATAGATCACTCCATTCATAATTGCATGAAGCACTATACTTAAAGCTAAATATATCACTCGTTTTTTTGTAATGGATTTATAATCTATCAAGGTTAATCCCATCAACGCT
>CAMWMN010000138.1 GCA_947175385.1 uncultured Clostridia bacterium
GGTATCGAACATTGCCCCGCCGCGGTGGCGGTAATTCTTAAAAGCGGTTCTTTTCCGCATCTTGCATTCAGAACAAACGGCATTTCAAAGCCGAAAGAAATCCTACCATTTTCCGCACTGCTGTTGAATATCTCCGGCTCCTCCGAATCCATTACCTCTATGTCGTCAACCTTTTGAATTATCTCGTCTTTGTTTTCGATATACCCCACATTGCGCAGCATATCAGGCAAAAAACGCGGCTGTTCAATATACGCCGAAACGATTTCCCATAAAAATGTTTCGGATAATTCGTCAAGCAATTCTTGTGTTTCCATTTTGTAAATCTCCTTTATCCGTTCAGATATTTCAATACCAATTCCTTGCACTTCGCGGGGTTTGCCTGCCCCTTTGAAGCCTTCATACACTGCCCCACAAGGAATCCGAGAGCGTTGGTCTTGCCGCCGCGGTAGTCGTCCACGGACTTCTGATTTGCCGCAAGTACATCATTTACAATCTTCTCAATCGCGGAGTCGTCCGAAATCTGCGCCAGACCCTTATCCTCAATGATTTTGTCTATGTCATCGCCGCCGTTCACAATCTCCTCGAAGATGATTTTTCCCGAATTGTTGGAGATTTTCTCGCTCTCGATAAGCGAGATTATCTTAACCAGCTTTTCAGCGGTGAGGTTTGTTTCGGCAATATCCTTACCCGTTTCGTTCATATACTTGGAAACGTCTGCCAACACCCAGTTGGAAACATTCTTAGCGGAACATCCACCCAATTTCACGCACTCGTCAAACAGACGGCAGCGCGGCAGATTCTCCGCGATAAGCTCCGCGTCGGTCTGCGAAAGACCAAGCTCCTTGACATAGCGTTTGATTTTCGCGTTGGGCAGCTCGGGAATTTGTTTTTTCAGTTCTTCTACCCTCTCCTTAGGTACATAAATCGTTCCCAAATCAGGTTCGGGGAAGTAACGGTAATCTTGTGCGTCCTCTTTGGAGCGCAACAAGAAATTCTGTCCCTTGGCATCGTCCCAACGGCGGGTTTCCTGGTTGATCTCCTCGCCGCGCTCCAATGCCTCAATCTGGCGGTTGGACTCATAATCAATAGCTCTCATCGCGCCCGAAAAGCTGTTTACGTTCTTCATTTCCACGCGTTTGCCAAATTCGGTTGAACCCTTTGGACGCACCGAAACATTTACATCACAGCGGATAGAGCCTTGTTCCATCTTACAGTCCGAAATGTCGATGTATTGCAAAATCGACTTCAATGTATCAAGATACGCCTTAGCCTCGGCGGAGGAGCGCATATCCGGCTCGGATACTATCTCGATAAGCGGCACTCCGCAGCGGTTAAAGTCCACCAAAGAGCCTTGGAACGCGTCATTGTGGAGCATTTTGCCCGCGTCCTCCTCAATGTGGATTCGTGTGATTCCGATACGCTTTTCCTCGCCGTTCAGCATTATATCCACGTATCCGTGTTCGCACAGCGGAATGTCCGCCTGAGAAATCTGGTAAGCCTTGGGCAAGTCGGGATAGAAATAGTTCTTTCTGTCCTGCTTGCAGACGTTGTTTATCGAGCAGTTTGTCGCGTGACCCATTTTCACGGCATACTCGACAACCTTTTCGTTCAGCGTGGGCAGCGTTCCGGGCATACCCGTACAAATCGGGCAAATCTGCGTGTTGACCTCCAGCCCGAACGCGTTTTTACAGTTACAGTATATCTTGGTCTTGGTGTTAAGCTCCGCATGGACTTCAAGACCGACAATCGTTTCGTATTCCATTATAATCTCCTTATTTAACCAAAAACTTCATTGGAGTATATCTGATACCGTCCTCCTCAAGCTCCTCGGACTGCGGGATAAAGCCCAAATGCCGATAAAACGGCAGCCCGTAGGGCGAAGAATTGAGCGTAATTTCCGAAAGTGAGGGATTTTCTTCGCGCAAATCGTGAAGCATAAATCGGAAAATCTCGGTTGCAACACCCTTGCGCTGATATTCCGTTTTTACATACAGAGAATTGATATGCGTCTTATTATCTCTCATACCAAGAATTCCTATGATTTCTCCGTTGTCAAAAGCCGCATACATTGGGCAAATTCCCGACTTAAATCCTTGTATAAGCCGTTCGTCACCTATAAATTGCTTAAATGTTTCAACACCCTCCGGTCCATAATCGGGAGCCTCAAACTCCATAAAAACTTCCATTGCAAGCTCCAAAGCCTCATCAACTTCGTTGGATTTGACTTTTCGTATCTCGTACATAAATTTTCCCCCTCATTATACATTGACTGGCTTGGCTTCACCGTTCAGTTCCTCAACCGCAAGCGCGGTGTTAAGCAACGTCTGCTCCGAGAACTTGCGCCCGATAAACTGTAATCCCACGGGCATATTGTTTACTTTGCCGCACGGCACACTGATTGCGGGCAGACCCGCAATGTTCACGGTAACGGTGCAAATATCGGCAGCGTACATCTTAGTGGGGTCGCCCATATTCTCGCCGAGCTTGAACGCAGTTCCGGGAGTCGCGGGAGTGGCGATAACATCGCATTTTCCAAATGCCGCATTAAACTCCTTGACGATCTCCAACGCTACGAGCTTTGCTTTTTTGTAGTACGCGTCAAAGAATCCGCTTGACAGCACGAATGTTCCGAGCATAATTCTCCGCTTGACCTCATCGCCAAAGCCCTCGCTGCGCGTTTTTTCGTACATATCAATGAGGTTCTCGTAATTCTCGGTACGGTAGCCGTATTTTACTCCGTCAAACCGCGCAAGATTGGAGCTTGCCTCCGCCGAGGAGATGATATAATACGCGTTCAGCGCGTATTTGGTGCTTGGGAGCGATATTTCCACGATTTCCGCGCCTTGCTTTTCTAGTTCGCGAACGGTGTTCATAACCGATTCTTTTACGGAATCATCCACACCCTCGCCGAAATACTCTGCGGGAATACCGATTTTCAAGCCATTGACATCGCTGTTCAGATTCGCCGCAAAGTCGGGATATTCGTGTTCCGCCGAGGTGGAATCCATATTATCATGACCGCAAATAACGCTGTATAACATCGCCGTGTCGGTGACATTACGCGCCATCGGTCCGATCTGGTCGAGTGAGCTTGCGAACGCAACCAATCCGTACCGAGAAACGCTCCCGTAGGTGGGCTTAAGTCCCACCACACCGCAGTAGGACGCGGGCATTCTGATTGAGCCGCCCGTATCCGAGCCGAGCGAAATTACCGCGCTTCCCGCCGCGACTGCCGCCGCCGAACCGCCCGAAGAACCTCCCGGAACGCAGTCGAGGTTATGCGGATTGTGGGTTTTCTTAAAATACGAATTTTCCGTGGACGAACCCATTGCAAACTCGTCCATATTCAACTTTCCTGTAACAACCATATCCGCGCCGTTCACCTTGTTCATTACAAACGCGTCAAACGGTGGAACATAGTTGTACAGCATTTTTGAGGCGCAAGTAGTCAGCAAACCCTTAGTGCTGATGTTGTCCTTAATGCCGATGGGTATTCCCGCAAGCGGGTGCAAATTCTCCTTGGAGCGTTTTTCATCTACCTCGCGCGCCTTTTTCAACGCGTTATCGCCGCAGATTGTCAAATACGCGCCGACCTTTTCATCGGTTGCCGCCGCCCTGTTCAGAACGGACTTTGTAAGCTCCTCGCTGCTGCACTTCTTTTCGGAAAGCATTTTCGACAGCTCGTGAGCCGAATATTCATAAAGTTCCATTAATTGATGTCCTTTCTTGATTTCAAACGCTCGGCGGTCGGGCAAAATTTTCATAGAAAATTTTGCCCTCGCGAAGCCGCTTTATTTGAAAGCAAATTCTCGCACCGTCTCGCTTCGCTCGACTAGCCGAGCACACTTGCACGCCGCGCTTCGCGCATCATGCAAGCGCGCTCGCTTGCGAAATTTGCCATGCATTTTTACAATGTTGCTGTTATTCAACGGTTTTGGGAACGACCACGCAACCTGCCTGCATTTGCGGCGCGTTGGAGAGCAGCTCCGCGCGCGGGAGCTTGTCCGTGCCCTCTGTGTCCTCACGGAGCTTCATCGGGTGATTCGGGTCTAAATTCCACGCATCCCCCGATACATCGGGAAGCTGTTCCACCATTCCGACTATGCTTTCCATATCCTTTTCAAATTTCGCCAGCTTGTCGTCCTCAATACGAAGACGAGCAAGTTTTGCCAGATGTTTAACATCAATGCTCATATAATAACCTCCATTTTACTCTCCAATCATTTCCAAAAACTGCTCCTCAGTGAGAACGGGGATTCCCAACTCGTTCGCCTTGGTGAGCTTGCTCCCGGCTTCCTCACCCGCTACAACGTAGCTTGTCTTTTTGGAAACCGAGCCGCTGCACTTGCCGCCGCGCTTTTCAATCATTTCTTTCGCCTGGTCGCGTTTAAGCGTTGGGAGCGTTCCCGTCAGCACGAACGTCAGCCCGTTCAGCTTGTCCGATACCTTTTGGTCGGAGTAGCTCATATTAAGCCCCAGTTCCCTCAATCGCTCAATAAGCGCGATTCTGTGCGGTTCGCGCATCGCGTTATACACGGAATCCGCAAGTATCTCGCCGAATCCGTCAATAGACGCGATTTCGGCCGCCGATGCGGACATAATGCTTTCCATATCGCCAAACTTCGCGCACAAAAGCTGTGCCGCTTTCTGACCGATTCCGCGGATTCCAAGCGCGAAAATCAGCCTGTCAAGCTCGTTTTTCTTGGAATTCTCGATGTTGTCCAACAGTTTCACCGCGGACTTCTCGCCGAAACGCTCCAAAGATGTCAATTCCTGTAAATTCAGAGTATACAAATCCGCAACCGTATGCACCAAATCCGCTTGAACCAACTGCTCGACAATTGCCTCACCCAAGCCGTCAATGTTCATTGCGCCTCGTGAAGCAAAATGCTCCAACGAACGCAGAAGCTGCGCGGGACAATCGGGATTCTGACAGCGGATAACCGCCTCGTCCTCGTCGCGGACAGCCTTTGCGCCGCACACGGGGCAAATCTCGGGAATGTAATACGGCTCGGAATCCGCCGCGTGAGCTACGGATTTCACCACCTCGGGGATTATATCTCCCGCCTTACGAACAATGATTCTGTCGCCAACCCGAATATCCTTTTCGGTAATGTAATCTTGATTGTGGAGCACCGCGCGCGAAACCGCCGTTCCCGCAAGCTGAACCGTGTCGAAATTCGCCACGGGTGTAAGCGCGCCTGTTCTTCCAACGTTGATTTCAATGGAATTAAGTGTGGTTTCTTTCTCCTCGGGCGGGTATTTGAACGCAACCGCCCACTTGGGGACTTTAGAAGTCATACCGATTTCATTACGAAGCCCCAGATCGTTTACCTTAATCACCGCTCCGTCAATATCAAACGGCAGCGACTGCCGAAGT
>CAMWMN010000139.1 GCA_947175385.1 uncultured Clostridia bacterium
GTGTCCCCTGTGAGGTGGAGGTGGCGGCGGGGGTGGCGGTCTGTGTCCCCCGTGTGGTCCGCCGCCCGGTCCTCCAAATGGTGGCATAAAAATCACTCCTTTTCTTATTTTATACAAACGCTTTTGGTAGCGTAGATATCATCACAATTCAAAATCCCCGAATCCGTCCTCATTATCGGAGAGATCGCCCTCCCCTTTGGAAAAGCTGAAATCCTCCTCGCCCATAAGCTGCGGCAGAGTCTTGTCGGGATTCTGATACGCAATATTCAGCAGCTCAATAAAATCGCGTATCATCTCACGCGGAGTGATATTCGTATCCGCGCCGACACGCTCAAATTCTGCCTTGACGAAATAAACCCGGTCTTCAAGGGTGATTTTCGGCTCATAGCCATACAGTCCCGCGTGAATCTCCGCGAGTTTTTCCGTCAGCACCGTCAGTTCCTCGTATGTCAGCGGATTCAGACGGATTATCGGCGCAAGCATATCATGAACCTCGTCCGTGGCATAGCGCCCGCGCTCCAGACGACTGCGCAAAGCCTCATAGCTGAACACTCCGCGGCGCGTGTCCTCGATACACTGCGGTGTGCCGCCCATTATTATTCCCAGGTGCGAGGATTTTCCCTGCATACAGTCATTATACATCATCAGCATTTTTTCATAGTTGTTCTGACGTGTAACCGAATTGGGGATTTTCATAATATTCACCAACTCGTCAATCATCACGACAAGCCCCTTATAACCCGCGCTGACGAGGAATGCCGACCACAGCTTGATGTAATCGTACCAATTGTCGTCCGAGATGATGACATTAACACCCAAGTCCTGCTTTGCGGCTGTTTTGGTGGAATACTCACCGCGCAGCCAACGGAGCGCGTTGGAGCGTGTTTCCTCCATTCCGGCGGCATAGGCGCGGTAATACTCCGTGATAACCATCGCGAAATCGAATCCGTTCACCATATCCCGAAGTTCGGTTATCCGCGAAAAGATGCGCTTTTCCACTTCGGCGTCAAAAAAGGCATTCTGAGGTGACATTCCATCGCTTATCACGGAATTTCGCACACCGTCGATCCACTTTTCAAGTATCAGCGACAGCGCGCCGCCATCGGGCTTTGCCTTTACGGAAAGCGAACGCATAAGCTCCCGATACGTTGCCAGACCTTGACCCTTTGTTCCCGTAAGACGGCGCTCGGGGGACAGATCCGCGTCTGCGGCGGCGAATCCTCTGTCCATAACGTGTTGGCGCATTGTCTGAATCAGAAAGCTCTTGCCGCTGCCGTAGCGTCCGACTATGAACCGAAAGAACGCGCCGCCCTCCTCCGCTATCGACACATCGTGCAGCAGCGCGTTTATCTCGCTTGTCCGCCCGACCGCGATGTATCCAAGCCCTACGCGCGGCACAACACCGCCCTTCAGAGCGTTTATTATTCCATTAGCTATTCGTTTTGGTATCTGCATTTTTTCTCCTGATTTTAATAGCAAATTGCGTGATTTTAGTGGCAAATTCAAAACCACACAGACGAGCTTTGCTCGTCTGTGTTCGCTAAGCGACACGCAACACCACTTCGTGGAGTGACCGCCTCCATTGCGCGGCATCCTTGCCGCGCTTTGGGTAGTCACCCTACGACTTCGTGTCGTGGTGTTGCGCCCCGCTTGCGTTTTGAATTTACCAGCGCAACGGATTCACCCCGATAGGTTGATGTGGTATATAATGCGCTAAAACCGCGCCCCAAACAGCGGATTTTGGTTATAGTCCCGATAACTGTCAACCGCCTATTATCTTATCGAGCGTTTCCAGAAGATTACCGATATTGATCGGCTTCGCTAAATGTCCGTTCATTCCGCTGCGGAGGGCTTCCTGTTTGTCCTCCTCAAACGCGTTGGCAGTCATCGCCAGAATCGGGATCTGGGCTAGATGCTTGTTATCCAGCGCGCGGATTTGCCGCGTTGCCTCGTAACCGTTCATTACAGGCATTTGCACGTCCATCAGCACGACATTGTAATACCCCGGCTCGGAGTTTTTCACCATATCCACGGCGGTTTTTCCATTGTCGGCGTGCTCCACGAGAAAATCCACCTCGGTGAGCAGCGCCGTTGCGATTTCACAGTTCAGCTCGTTGTCCTCGACCAACAGGATCCTCCCTGAGCGTATCTTGCGCGGCGTTTGCTCCTTTTCATCTGCGGATTTCGGCATTACAATCGATTCCAGGCATCTCTTAAGTTCCGACATAAACAGCGGCTTGCTACAAAACGCGGTAACGCCCGCCTCGCGTGCCTCGTCCTCAATATCCGTCCAATCATATGCGGTAAGCAGAATAATCGTGACATTTTCGCCCTCTTCACGGCGAATCCGGCGGATTACCTCCAACCCGTTCATATCGGGCAAGAAACAGTCGACTATGTACACCTTGTATTCATCGGAGCGCTCGTACGCTTGCTTAGTACGCAGCAGAGCCTCCTTGCCTGAAAGCGTCCATTCCGCACGCATTCCCAACTGCTGAAGCATAAGCGTCACACTGTCGCAGGTGTTGAAATCATCGTCAATAACCAACGCGTGGCAGTTCTTAAACTCCGGCATTTCGTGCTGCGTATGCGGAACGCTGCACAGCTTAAATGTCAGAACAACGCGGCATTCCGTACCCACGCCCTGTTCACTTTGAACATCAATAGTTCCGTTCATCATATCCACGATGTTTTTGGTGATTGCCATTCCCAGACCAGTGCCCTGGATTCCGCTCAGTGTGGTGTTGCGCTCACGCTCGAACGGCTCAAAGATGTGCTCCAGGAACTCCTTGTCCATACCGATTCCCGTATCTTTGATAAGGAACTCATAGTCTGCACTGTCGGGAGAACCCCCGCGGTGTTCGGTAATTCTGAAAGTGACTTTTCCGCCTTGTTCGGTGTATTTAATCGCGTTGTTCAGCAGATTCAGCAGAACCTGATTCAGGCGCAGCTTATCGCAGACTATATCCTCGTCCAGAACATCCACCGCGTCAACGTTAAACTCGATTTGTTTATTGACAATATCGCCGTTGAGGATATTCCGCAGCCCGCATATGATCTCCGACAGACTGCACGGGCTCTCATCAAGGCGCATTTTGCCGCTCTCGATACGGCTCATATCAAGAACATCGTTGATCAGCCCAAGCAAGTGATTGCCCGAAGTCATAATCTTCTTGAGATAATCCTCCACGCTGCTCTTGTTGTTGATATGCGACAGCGCGAGGGTGGTAAATCCGACAATCGCATTCATCGGCGTGCGGATATCATGCGACATATTGGACAAAAACACGCTCTTCGCCTTATTCGCGCGGCTGGCTTGCATAAGCGCGTTTTCCAACAGGCTCTTCTTTTCCATCTCGGCGCGGATTTCATCGTCCACGCTGCGGAAACCGAGCACAGCGGTATGATTGTTCTCCCAGTCCCCGGTTCGTACCGCTTTCATCTGGAAGTACTTTATCTGCCCGCCGCAAAGCGTGCGGTAGTTGATGTGATAAACGTCCTTGTCGGCGAGAGCCGCTTTCAGACTTTCACGCGAGATTGCCCCGCGGAACATCTCTCTGTCGTCCTCATACACGCAAGAGCCGATATACGGATCCATACTGCTTTCTAAGTCGGTCTTTTCCGTGAACATTGTCTTAAGCATATGCTTTTCGCAGTCAAGATTCCGCAGAGTGTTCCCCTTACCCGTGTCCAAATCGTAAGAGCACACAAGATTATAGTCGATACACAGCGCGTGAACCAACTCCATCTGCCGCCGCTCGGTTTCCTGCTCGCGGATTTTCTGGTCGGTCACATCTAACAAAAATCGTCGGTAGAAGCTCTCGCCGTCCTCGCACAACAGCCCGACGCTGCCCATAATGTGCAGTACTCTGCCGTCCTTGTGACGCGCGCGGTATTCCACATTTATTGTATCGCCAACGCTTTTCAGAGAAACAATCGCCGCACGAAGCTTTTCCTTATCCTCGTCCAGCACGGAATCCGCGACCATATCAAACCCGCTTGCCATCATCTCCTCAACGGTCGAATAGCCGAGGATTTTCAATGCTGCGTCATTTGCGCTCATAATTTGCTTCCCGTCCAGAGAGTGCGTCATAACGCCGCAGTCAATGGACATGAACACCTTTTCGAGAACACGATTTTTCCTGATTATCTCGCGTTCGTATGCGCGTTCCTTAGTGACGTCCGTACCAATTCCCACCGTGCCCATTACGCTGCCGTCAAGGTCATACAAAGGGGATTTATATGTGGTGAGCATTCGCTCGCCGCTGCCCGTATCCACGATTTCCTCGGAAACCGAAGTGCGCCGCCCGTGTATCGCCTCATTGTCGGACGCAATACAGGACGGAGATTCGCTCTCAACGTCCCAGATGAACGTATGCTTTTGCCCTCGAATCTGCTCCTTGGACTTGTGAACCGTATCGCAGAAGCTGTTGTTTACCTTTACGTGCGAGCCGTCCAGAGCCTTGAACCAGATAAGGTCGGGCGTGCTGTCGATCAAAGAATCCAGATAATTCTCGGACTGCCACAAATCGCGGCGCAGTTTGGATTCTCTCTGCCACTTTTCAAGGCGGAAGTCCAACTCTGCGGCGGTCATCGGTGTGATCCACAAATCGGAAACGCGCGCGAGAAGTCCCGTGCAATCCGCATCCTTGTCCGCAAGCAGAATGATCTCCGCTGCATCGGGAAGCTCCCCCGCGCCAAATTCTGCGAAAACAACATCGCAATTCTCCGCATTATGCGAGAACTCGTATGAAAAGCCCTCGGGCGCGTTTATTGCCGAAATACGCTCCCAAATCAAGTCATTTTTCCCGATATAGCCGATACGCAATTTACAATGATACATTCAGACCCCTTCTTTCGCAACCAAATCCTGACTTAATTATATCACAGATTTTTTCTTTTGTCAACCTTGAAATCGCGGCTTGTTTTGCAAATCACGCGAAAAATCGGCTATCCGTTTATCGAATAGCCGACATTAACCTGTTTACAGCATTTTTTCCACTGCGCTCTGCACTGCGGAATAATCATAACCCGCCTCGGTAAGACGCTTTTTGCGCTCCTCGCCGTTGCCCCAATCGCCGCGGATTACCTCTTTAGCAAGCTCCCCGGTCGTTTTCTTTGGGGGATTCATCAGCTTTTCCACCTCGCTTTGAACCGCGTAGTAACGGTCTCTTTTACACCAATCCGAGCCCACGAGACGCGCATGAAGGGCGTAGTGCCGCGT
>CAMWMN010000140.1 GCA_947175385.1 uncultured Clostridia bacterium
GAAATAAACTCCGTGAAATATTTTCTGTGCAGCGAGTTTTTGAATTTAATTTTCATAATTTTTCTCCTCTCCGGCGGACAAATTTTTCGCAATCGCGATGTCCAATTTTCGCTTGAGATTTTCAAGCAAATTCCGCATATCTTCATTCAGCGCGTCGTTAAATTCAAGCGTCGTAAACACGCAGTAGTAAAGGCTTTGCAGTTCCTCGTCATCGAAGATTTTCTCGCCGTCCACAAGCCCCGAAATCACTGCGAATTTCTCGCAAGCGTCGTCGTAATTTACAAAAAAATCGGGATTTTCATCGCCGTTCCAAACGACAAATTCAAACCCCGATTTTCTATTATAACTTGCTGCCATTTCGGATTTTCCAATTTGAAAAAGCAGCCGAAAACCGTCCGACAAATTCGGGTTTTTTATCGGCTCGCCGTTTTCGTAAGCGGCGCAGTAATTTGAAATATTTCCGAACAAACGCCGAATCTGGAGAAATTTCTCTGATTCCTCGCCGGTTAAATCGGACGTTTTTTCGCATTTTCCATCGCGGATTTCTGCAATTTTTTCACCGTCATACATCACGGAAACGCTGTTGTCGCGCTCCCGATAAACCGCGTCACAATCGCATTTCTTAACCCTCCGCATAATTTCTTTTTCAAAAATATTCATTAAAATTTCTCCCTTCACATCGACATTTTCGGAGCTTCGTCCTGCTGCTGTTCGCGGGTTGACCTTTGGTCAACGCTAACGCTCTCCGAAATTTTTTCGCACAACCTTTGGAGATTATCGTACTCGTCAAAGTGGAGATTGCCGTCGTTCTCCATCGCGAATTTCACGCATTTTTGAATGCGATCAAGCTCCGAATTATCAAACAATTTATCGCCGTCAACAAGTCCCGAACGAACTGCGAAATTCTCTTTTGCCGCCGCATAATCTCCATAATAATTTCCGTGCCGAACTGCCTTGCCGTCATAGGTTCTATCCCATGTGACAAATTCAAAACCGAAGTCGGCATTATATTTTGCCGCAAGCACCGTCCCGTTAAATTCCGAAAGGCAGCGATAGTTTCCCGATAAATCCGCTGCTTTCAACGGTGGCGCTTTCTCATAAGAAGAACAGTATTCATATATCCCGCGCACGATTCCGGACAACGGCGCGGCTTCCGATTTATCCTTATCGTAAAAATCTCCATCGGTATATATGATGTCGCTGTCGTTAATTTTGACGACTGCATTGCTGTTCAGCGTTACCGTAAGCCATTCTCCATCGGCAGAAACGTCGTATCCTTCGCCGTCCAATTTTCGTATGACTTCATTTTTAAATATGCTCATTGGCTGCTCCTGTTTCAAGCGGATATCCTCGGATTTCAGCATTTTATTCAGCCCAAACAGGTCTTTTGTTTTTTCAATCTCGGAAATCTTCCCCGACCACTCATAGGAAATATTTCGTGTGGAATCCACCTCGATTTTGCAATCGGAAATTTTATCTGCTCCGAGCCGCGCGAGAGCCTTTTTAATTGCGATTTCCTCGCACGGCAATTCGACCATTTCGGTTAAATCCATGTAACCGATTTCAATCGCCGCGACCGAATTAGACTCACACAAGTAAGCGGGGAATGTAGTTCCGTTGAAAATTTCCTCAAATGGGATTTCCTCATTCACGAAAATTTTTCCGTACTCGGTGTCGATCCCGCTGCCGGAATCCAGGAGCTTCATGCCTTCTTCGGAAAGCCACTCACTATTACTGTATTCGGCTTTGGAAAGAAAACCGCGAACATTGAGCATATGCGTTCGTCCAACCCGCTCCAGATCGTCCGTATCCTCAATCAAAGTGTACCGTGCAAGGTTATAGGTGAGGTTGATTATATTTTTCAAGCCGTAACCGATCTCCAACTCATCGCACGACAGCACAGCGAGGAACTGATTGCGCTCCGCCTTGCACATACCATCCATACGCTTGCCGAGAAAGTTCAGCGCATCAAGGCTGACCTCGCAGTCCTCCAGCACGGACAGCTCGGCAGGCTCTATTTCAAGCACTGTCGCCATAGGCGCGAGGTGTTCCGGATTCATGCTAAGTTCGCCGAGCTTTTTCGACAGCTCCGTTTCCGAACACGGGAATCTGATTTCTGTGCAGTACGGGCTGTTCTGAATTGTTGCTTTTATCATTTTTGACCTCCACAAATATTTTTGGAAACGGAAACAAGTTACCTCATTTCCAATCCAATGCTCTCGCCTGGTTCATCGACCGAGGTTATATTGACGTACTCGCCGATGATTCCCAGTGCTTCCTCGTAGCTTCCGCTTTTGAAGACCTTTGATGTCATTTCGGACGCTTCCTCCGATAGTTCATTCCTTTTCAATGTTCTTGACGCGATCCCGACAAGATTGAAAATGTTTCCGTCCTGTCCAATCAGCGGGCAGTCGGGCTTGCTCTGTTTGCTTTCATTGCTCATTGTGATACCTCCATAAAAATATATTTAAACTCCGGTCGGAGCTTATTGGCTAATCTTTATTTCCGAACTTTGTCGGAAAACAAAAAAAGAGCCTGTAAATTGCCTCTCACATAATGTGAGAAGCAATTTACAGGCTCTTTGGCAGGGCATAAATTCTACCGCAAAAACAACGATTTGTTATCTGTTGTTCGGTAAATCTAACGGCGGATAAACATGGATCTCATAAGTTTCGCCCGGATATAATAGGCTGACGTTATATGTAATTTCTTCCTTTTTCACCGCGGGTTGTATTTGCGCGGATCTATTAACAATTTTAAGCATGGTATGGTAGTGCTTTCCATTTTTTTCATCTTCCTTGTTCAATGCATACTCGCCGTCGCAGTTGAATACGATGCCGTTTTCAACTGCAGCAATGGATTCGTCGCGGATTGCCATACCGCAGGAGACTACGATCTGAACATCGACAAGCTGCCCCCTCTGCTGCTCATGTGCATTGACAAGCCGTTTGCAGCGATGGTCAAGACAAATTTCTATGCCGAAATTGATTCCGTGGAAGTTAAAAATGCTGTACGGGTCGGAAGGGTCTTTTTTGATCTCCGAGCCCTCCGGTATATCGGGATAACGGACTGTTGTTTGGAGATAGTTGTCGTTCGGGCCTCTTAAAATAAAGTCCTCTTTTGACTTGTACTTTTTTTGAACCGAGAAAAATTGTGACTTCGACGTTCCGCCCTCAACGATATAACAGCAGTTGTAAACGTCAATATCCGCAATTGAATCGCAGTAGTTAAGAGTGTTCGACAAAAAATCTAAATAATCTTTGTCTTTAGATGGTTCGCTCGAATTCAAATATTCAGATGCGCAGGCTGTTTCTGAATCAACATTTTCTTTTTTGTCAAGTATTTTCAATAGACTGCTTAAAGAAGGGTTCTTTCGCAGTGAATCGTTCTGCATAGTTTCACTGTTAGTCGGATGCAGCCAATTGTAGATGGAAACCAGCGAATCTCCTACTTTAGCCAGGCTTTTGGCGGGTTCTTTATTATTGTCTGCTTTCGTATTGGAGGTTAAAAGAGTTCCGAGCACGAAAAGCCAATCCGCAAAATCTTTCTTAGCAAGGAATCCATATACAAGGTCATCGAAATGGGTATTGAAAATCTCCCGATTATCGCCTAAATATGCGCCCTTATTTCCTCTGAAGAAAAACTCGGGAATCGTAAACACCTTCAAAACATCGCTGCTTTTGTCGCGCATTTCGTAGGCCTGTTTAATGGCTTCCTTTAAAAAGTCAATTCGCATTGAAATATCCTTCTGAAGATCGTCAAAACCCAGATAACTGCCATCATCGCTTGTTTCCGCAATAGAGGTCATATTACCCGGGGTCGTGGAAATCGCCAATCCGATCATCTGAACCTTGCTGTATTTTTTCTCAGACATATTGTGAACCTCCTAAAACACTTTTTGCAATTACTTAATACTAAATCTTTTACACAACTTTGCAACAGATCTAATGAAATAAATAATGTACAAATATTCATCATTGGTATTTATAACAATTATACCATACACAAATCGTTATTTCAACAGGTTTTATAATTGGAAATTGTTCGCCGCTTAAATGCTTGCGCAAGATGTCAAAATCTTGCGTGAAATGCACGATTTTTGTGTCTTGCGCCAAATTTCAAGCAAAAACTTTGTTAATTCTCGCCAAACAAAAAGCCGCTGAAAATTACCAATTTTGTCGATATCCGAATACAATTATTCGAATTTCGGCATAGTGGCTTAACTCACATTCCCATCGATATTCCCTAATCTTCGGACTCGTCCGGCTCATCATCCAAATCCGCGTTCTCGCTGTCAAAATCGTCCGAAACTGTGGCGTTGTCCTGTCCCTCGAAGCTGTTCCTCGACTTCCTCGGAATCGGTCGGCGCGTCGTTTAAGGTCGCCCGCTGCGTCAGATCGCGATCAATCTCGGTTTCAATCAGTCCGATTACAAACTCCTTCTGCGTCATGTTGTTGCGCTGCAGATAGTCCTTGATCTTTTGGAAAAGTTCCTCCGGCACCTGGAATGCCATCGTTCTCATATTGCCCACATTCTTATCCTTCTGAATATTAAGTTTGGGGTGGAACTCGTTATGAAGTGCCATTGTCACAAACTCCGCCGAGGTAGCTTTTTGCTTGCAAAAAGATTCCGGTCATTTCGTAATCTTCAATATACTGTTTGACCTCTGCGTCGATCTTTGCGGTAACGCCTTTATTTTCGTTAGTTGCCAATGTTTTCATTCCTTTCGATATAATTTCTTAAAGAAGATGCCGCGATTTCCTCAACCGCGGAATCCGTTTCCGCCGCCTCTAATAGAAGCAGCTCGTAAAGCCATACCGGAAATCTTTTTTGTCACAACTCTGGCAACAAAAAACGCTTGTAAATTACCTTTCATTTATAGAGATAATTTACAGGCGTTCTTTTAGGTGGATTCGGCATTTTGCCCAAATTCAACCGCGAAAATTTTGTTGCTAAAAGGGTTCGAGTCCCGTTGATATCTTTTTTGTCAAGATTCTGAAAACAAAAAAACGCCTGTAAATTACCTCTCACTTATAGAGATAATTTAC
>CAMWMN010000141.1 GCA_947175385.1 uncultured Clostridia bacterium
CATCAAATCCGCGCGCATTTCGCGCACGTCGGACACGCGCTGCTCGGCGATGGGAAGTATGGCGATAACGCGTTCAACAAGCGGTTTGGCGCAAAGACTCAGGCGTTATGTTCTTACAAGCTGATATTCCGTTTCATCACCGATGCGGGGATTCTTGGCTATCTCAATAACAAGGAGTTTGAAATTGCCGATAAAGAGGGACTGTGGTTCGTGAAACTGTTCCGCGAGTGACAAAATATTGTGCTTTTTTCCACGGAAATTCATATATGAGGTGGTAGGAAAATCTGTGTTTTGTACAAAATGCACAAAATCAACAATCGAAAATTTACATCGAATTGGAGAAAAATTTGGTAAAATCCCTTGATAAAGATTAGAAAATTTAGTATAATAGTAGTTGATAGGAAATATCATACGGTTTTACAACCGTAAATTTCATAATTTCAGGAGGAATATTCCAATGGCAGTTAAAGTTGCAATCAATGGTTTCGGAAGAATCGGTCGTCTGGCTTTCAGACAGATGTTCGGCGCAGACGGCTACGAGGTAGTTGCTATCAACGACCTTACCAAGCCCTCTATGTTGGCTAATCTTTTGAAGTATGACACCGCGCAGAAGGGCTACTGCGGCGTAATCGGCGAGAATCTTCACACCGTTTCCGCTGACGATGACGCTAACACCATCACCGTAGACGGCAAGACCCTGAAGATCTACGCAGAGAAGGACGCTAAGGATTGTCCTTGGGGAGAACTCGGCGTTGACGTTGTTCTTGAGTGTACAGGTTTCTACTGCTCTAAGGAGAAGAGCCAGGCTCACATCGATGCAGGCGCAAAGAAGGTAGTTATCTCCGCTCCCGCAGGCAACGATCTTAAGACCATCGTATTCTCCGTAAATGAGAAGACCCTTACCAAGGACGATACGATTATCTCCGCTGCTTCTTGCACCACCAATTGCCTTGCTCCCATGGCTAAGGCACTGAACGACTACGCTCCCATTCAGAGCGGTATTATGAGCACCATTCACGCTTACACCGGCGACCAGATGATTCTGGACGGTCCGCACAGAAAGGGCGACCTCAGACGTGCAAGAGCGGGTGCTGCAAACATCGTTCCCAACTCCACCGGTGCTGCTAAGGCTATCGGTCTGGTAATCCCCGAGCTGAACGGTAAGCTGATTGGTTCCGCACAGCGTGTTCCCGTTACCACAGGTTCGACCACCATTCTTACCGCTGTTGTTAAGAAGTCCGGCGTTACCAAGGAGGGAATTAACGAGGCTATGAAGGCTGCCGCTTCCGAGAGCTTCGGCTACAACACCGACCAGATCGTTTCCTCCGATGTTATCGGTATGAGATATGGTTCGCTGTTTGACGCTACCCAGACCATGGTTTCTCAGATTTCCGATGACCTCTTTGAGGTACAGGTTGTTTCTTGGTACGATAACGAGAACTCCTACACCTCTCAGATGGTTAGAACCATCAAGTATTTCGCGGAGCTTTAATCCCCGAATAAATGAAACTAACCGCGGCAACGAGTGTTGCCGCGGTTTTTTCAATGCCACAAAAAGCAAGACTCCAGCGAGCCTGCTCTTTTTATGTGAATTTGTGAATTACCCAATATCCGTCAGTTCCTCATCGGGCTGTTCGGAATCGATAACAATGTTCTCGGGAATCAGCCAATCGCCGGTCAGACGGCACATAAGACGCGCGTCAATGTACGCCTGCGCCAGTGTGAGTATCGTCTGCCCCTGATAGCTCCCCGAGCGCGTCAGCTCGACCACAAGCGCCACATCGGGCTTGGATTCATCAACCAATGCCAACGGAAGCATAAGCGACATTGAGTCGCGTTTCGGAAAATATGACGGCACGGCGGTCTTATAATTCCACCGAACGCGTTTCTGCGCCAGATCAATAGAATCTTTAATGCGGTTCTGAATCCGAACAAACAAGCGGCTGTTGCTCGTAATAATTTCCTTAAGCTGCTCGTACACTGTATCGCAAATGTATCTGTCGCTCTCGGTGCGAATTTTGTCTACAAGTTCGCGTGCATCGGGGGTGTCGAAGAATTGGTCATACAGAAATTGCAGCGGCAGACGCTTGATGTTGTCGATGATGATATGCTCAAAGTCCGTGTGGAGCTGTTTAGTATGGTCGTAAAACAAATCCTCGTTGCGATTGAAATAGGACGGAGGTTCGGGCAGGGGATTGAAGTAGTTTACAAGCTGCTTGCCAAGCCCCCCGGACGCTGCGGTGCAAAATCCGGAAAACTTCCACTCGGTGTCGCTGCCCGGAGCGTTGGGTACGAAGCACGCGTAAATGTCATCGTAATGATTGTCCGCAAGCCCCGTGTTGAACGCCGCGAACTCTCTGTCCGAGGAGATGCAGATCTTCTTCTCGCGGGAGAGTCTGCTGAACGTGTATTTGATGTACTGAATCAGAATCTGATAGCTTCTGCGGGTGGAATTTGGGAAATCCCACTCCTCGTCAACCGCCTTTGCTGCAAGCTCACTGAGGAAGCTCGACCAGCTCCCCAGAAACGCGAAGCTTTCAAGCTGCTTGCCGGGATTTATGGGCTTTCGTGATTTGTCATGCGGAATCAGATCCACGAAATACAAAAACCACTTTTTGCCCTCGTAAGCGCTGGGTTTCAGCGTAAGCTCAATATTGGTATTGTCCTCTTTTAAGTAACGAATTGGGAAAACCATTTTCCCCTCAAACATTTTAATCTTTCCCTCAGAGCGGGCTTTGTCAAAATCCTCGTTCAATTCGCGGATAACCTCAAAATAATCCGCGTTTAAGCCCTTTTTCATCAGATAATTTTCCAGAATGCTTATCGGCTTGTTTGGAAGATTGCATATTTCCGAAAGCTGCTCTCCATGTGAAACAGAGCTGTGATCTGCCGACTTGGAAGGCTCGCTGTAATGGGTTACGGGTTGGAAATTGTTGGAATAGGTATTCGTTGGGTGTGCGCTGTTGGAGTAAACGTTTGTGTTTGGTTTGTCAAAATACGGGCGCGGATCGGTTGATGTCATCGGTGGAGCAGCGAAATTCTTTGCGTGAATCGTTATCATAAATTGCGGACAATCGCGCATTATCACTTCGGTAAGTGTAACATATCCCAAATCCTTAATGAAGTCTTTCATCTTGTTGTAGTTGTAACGTGAGGCGATGATTCCGTGATCGATGAGAAACTTGCTTACGGGCGACAAATGCAGCTCCTGTTCACAAGGAAAGCTGGTGGTGAGCATTCTGTAAATTCTTTCCTTTTCCGTCTCGGGGATTGAGCCTTGGGGTGATTTTTTCTCAGCCGTTTCAACGGTCGAATTGTAAACAGATGCCTTTTCAAACGCAAAATACAGGCTTTTTCCGTAAGGATTTATGTTCTTGGTAACAAGACCGCTTACTTGCGCTCCATCGCGGCAATATCCAATCGGGAAAGTGTAGCGTTCCGCAGAGAAAGTCAACTCGTTTCGGCGTTTGGCATCCTCAAATTGGTCATAAATCTCTTGCTTCATTTCCTGTATGGTAAGTCCGTTTCCAAGGATTTTTGTAAGCGCATACAGCGACCGCTGAGACATTTCAATAATGTCATCATTCAGAATAATATCCATGGAGCCGAAGAAATTATCTGCGGGGTGGATTTCCGAATCACGTTTCTCCGTGCCGTTATTCCATCTTTTTATTTCGATAAATTCATCGTTGTTGTCGTCCTGAAATCTGAACACCTCGGGAAAATCCGCCGCGAACTCGCGGAATGAACCATATCCCATTTCCTCCACGGAATAACCGTTGGTATAAAGCCACTCATTTACTCTTGACATACGATAAAGCCCCACATCGGGGAACTGTCTGACAATACAGCTATATAATGCTGATTTCTTTTCTGTTGTAATCATTTTTTTCCTTTCTTTAATCCGATTTCTCGTCATCGGGATCTGTCAAATCAGTAAGGGCAAATTCGTTAGATTCGATGTAGATGTAATTTACCCGTTCCTCCAGGCGATCGATCGAGAAATTCTGAGCATATTTTCCCTCAATATTTAGTCTGAAAGAATTAAACATACTATCATTGGAGAAGTTGTAATAGCTAACATTAATTCCCATTTTTTTGTAGCCGTCTATTATCTTTTTACATTCGGCGGCGAATAATTTCGGGGAATCATACACTCCCGCAAGTGAGACACTGACAGTTACATAATCGTCCGCAGAAAGTGTTCCGTTGTATTTTCCCATGCCATCGAGATTTAGATCAACGTCAATTTTCAGCGTTTCGATATCCGCGATGTCTTTCAGATTGATGTAGCTAAGCTCGTAAAGCTCAGACGCTATTGAGCGGTTGTCGTACAGTACCTCCTGTTTGGTATAGTTTTTGTTCAGCAAGACGCTCATCGTGCAGCTGCCTGCAGCAATCAGCGCGGAGATAATCAGGCACGGAACATTCACGCGGATTTTCCCATGCGTTATCGCTAGGTGAACAAGCAACTCTGCTCCCACCAGAATCGCGCAAACCGGCGAGAGCTTCAACGGCAGCAGATAGTTCGGCGTCTGTGAGAACAGGCAAATCAGCGTGACGATCCCCATAAAGACAAGAATCAGCCCAAGCGACAGAAATCCCACGCCGCGGTTTACAGCCGTCCCCGAGAAAGACCTTATTTTTGTTGCCTCTCGCGTTTGGTTGACTGCGTTGCGGTTTTGATTATCGCGGCGCTCCAGCACATTGTCCAACGCTTCCAGGAGCTTTTGGTCCTGTTCCCGAAGCTCCGCCTGCTGCTTTTCCATCTCTGCGGATTTTTCTGCGAAAGCCCGCGCCTCGTCCGTAACCTGCGGAATATCAGCCGGATTATCGGCGGTTACGGCGCCGCCGGAGTCATCCACAGCGGATTCGGTTATTTTCTCGTTTTCAACTTCCATAATTAAACCCCCTTTCTCTAAATATAACTCACCGAAAAACGGCGTCAATTTTATTATATCAGATAAATTCTCTTTTGTCAATGAAGAATAATTG
>CAMWMN010000142.1 GCA_947175385.1 uncultured Clostridia bacterium
TTTACACGCATAATTCACAACTGTGCATATTCTGCGCGACCGTTTTGGAAAATGTTTCCACCGTGGCAGTCAATCGCGACTGTCAGCGGGAATTTCTCGAACATCAGCCGCTTGACGCTCTCACAGCCGAGGTCCTCAAACGCTATTACATCGCACTCTGTTATGCATTTTGCGGCGAGTGCGCCCGCGCCGCCGATCGCGCAGAAATACACTGCGCCATTGCGTTTTATTGCTTTGCAGACAGCCTCCGAGCGTTCGCCCTTACCAATCATCGCGGTGAGTCCGCAGTCGAGAAATTCCGGGGAGTACACGTCCATACGGCTTGAGGTGGTCGGACCGCACGAGCCGATAACCATTCCTTCGCGCGCGGCGGTGGGTCCGGCGTAGTAAATCGCTGCTCCGTTCAGCTCATAGGGGAGCTTTTCGCCACTATCCAAAAGCGACTTGATTCGCTTGTGAGCCGCGTCACGCGAGGTATATACCACTCCCGACAGCAGCACTTTATCGCCCGCATGGAGAGTTTTCGCCTTCTCCTTGAGTTCAGTTGTGTTAATTTCTATCATATCTTACTCCAAAACACAACAATGAACAGTTGACCGTCATAACAACCGTCAACTGTTCACTGTTAATTAATCAGAATCCTCCAAACAAATCGCTGCTCATATCGTCGTCGCCGGTGTTCGAGCCGCCGAAATCCCACAAAGAGCTGTCGTCCGTGTTGGGAACTTGCGGATCATCGTTGTAGGATTCGCTCAAATCGGTGCTGTCCGAGCCATCAAATCCGCCCATATCCATTCCGCCGCCCATCGAGCTAAATTCCGCTTGAAGCGATGCCCACGGATTATCCGCCGGAGCAACTTCGCCGCTATCGAAACCGCCAATTCCCGCAGAACTGTCATTGCCAAGCGAGTTGAACTCCGCTTGAAGCGATGCCCACGGATTATCCGCGGCAGGCGGTTCTGCTCCGAAACTGCCACCGACCGGCTCAGGCTCGGTAACCGCCGAGCTTTGCGCAAGCAGCGCCGCAGTGAAGTTCTCATCAAAGCCCACTGTTTCGTTTTCGCTAATGGGAGAAATCTCCTCAACCGCGCCTACTCCGCCCATGGAGTCCATATTGAACATATCTTCAGCCATCGGGTTTAGCGGCTGAACCTCGGTTATCGGTTCACTTGCCGAATTATCGGGAATGTCGCCGAATGAGAACATATCTCCGTTGTCGGTTTCTGTGGAAATTCCGGCGAAAACTTCCTGCGGATTAACCGCCGGAGCGGGGGTGGAAACCGGAGCAGGAGTGGTGGTGGGTGTAGGAACACTCGCCTGTGGCGCTTGAATTTTGGAGAAATCGGGCATTTCCACGCTCGTTGCGGGAGCGTCTGTACCCAGAGCCACTGCCTGTGCGGCAACCGCTTTGAATCCACTGTTTACGATTTCAACAAATTTGCGCGCCTCTGCGATAAACTCCTCGGAAACCGCGCCTCCCGAACCGCCGACAGAGCCTTTCGCGGATGAAATGATGTCCTGCGCGCTTTTCTTTGCGCGTTCAACTATGTCACGAGCCTGGGCATTAGCCGCGTTAATGATCTCCGCAGACTTCTTTTCCGCTTCTGCCGTGCTTGCTCCGCGCGCCGAACCCGCGTTCTTGAGCTTGCGTTTCAGCTCATCGATCTGATTGGTGAGCAAATCGCTGTTTCTGCGTTCGGTTTTTAAGCGGACTTCAAATTCCGTAGAGGACGCCATAAGCTGCTTTTTTACTTCCTCAACTTCCTTTTTGGCCGCTTCCGCCGCTTTCTCTGCTGTTGAAATGCGATCCTCACAGGTTTTTTTGAACATTTCCGCTTCTTGAATGCGCTGTCTGTATTTGTCTATGTAAGCGTTGACCTCGTTCTTATCAAATCCCATAGGTACTGTACGGAAAGAGCCATCTCCTGCCGGTGCTGCCATAAAACATTCTCCTCTCGAGTTAAATTCACAAAATCCCATAGGTCTTACAGCCCACAGGTTATATTTTAATTATAGCACATATCTTCCGAATATTCAAGGGGTTTAGCAAATTTTATAAATATGTATATTTTGGGGGCGATTTTTTGTGAAAAATGCCCAAAGAAAATATGAAAAATTTGTGATTTTCATAGATTTTCTTGCTTGGATTCGGTTAATTAGGTAAATGTGGTTGTTTTTTGGATAAATATTGTGTATAATTAAAGTAGGGAAGTGGAATAGGAGATCACAAACTGCGGCTTGCCGCAAGGAGATTTTCTGAACTCCGGAAAGGAAATGATTAACTATGATGGACAAAACAATGACGTTCTCGGTGCATGAGGACAGGGAAAATGAGATGAAAGAGATACTCACGACCGTGTATGACGCGCTGAAACAAAAGGGCTACAACCCGATAAATCAGTTGGTAGGGTATATTCTGTCCGAGGACCCTACATACATCACCACGTATAACAACGCTCGGGGGCTTATCCGCCATATTGACCGCGATGAGTTGCTTCAGGTGTTGGTCAAGAGTTATCTTGCAAATTGATTTCGTAAGAGCATAGATTTTAAGAAAAGCCACTCATTGGAGTGGAGCAACCTCGCGCAGTTTTTCCGTTTTCGCGAAGCGAAATTGCGGACGGAGTCCGCAAAGGAAAAAGTGCGCTGGCAAAGAGCGTTCGCGGTTCGCCAACGGCGAGCCGCGAATGCCTTTGCATCGAGCAAAAATCCCCTTGCGCAAGCAAGGGGATTTTCCTCGACTGGAGCGGATAATGGGAGTCGAACCCACCACCTCAGCTTGGGAAGCTAATGTTTTACCGATAAACTATATCCGCATATTGTTATTATACCATATTTTCAGTTCCTAATGAAATGTTTATTTCAGTTGGACGTTTTCACTGTACGGTTATAACGTTATTTATATTATACCATAATCTTTTGAATTTGTCAAGGGGTAAACACAAAAAATCCGCGCTTGAAAAGCGCGGATTTTTTATCTGTTAATCTGCTTGTAAATCTCGTGGAGTGCAATGAAATATGCGTCCGGACCGAGATGGATCCCATCGCCGGAATCGTACTTTTTAAGCAGCTTGCCGTCCTCGTCCTTTAGCGGAGGGGTGAAATCGATGAAATGCACACGCTTCTCACCGTTTTTCGCATAATCGGCTGCCAACTTGCGGACTTGCTCGTTGAACTCGTCAATTCTGCCCTCCTCGGTGAATTTGGCGCTAATGGGAGTTATGGCACACAAATACACTTCGGCGGAGGAATTTTTCAGCGCCGTATCAGCCACGTTTTTGAGATTTGTGTAGTGCTCTTCGGCGGTGACCATATTCACATCGTTCATACCCATCGACAGGAACAGACGTTTCGGATTGACTTCTTTAAGCACGCTGACGAACTTGCGGTTCTTGCCTCCGTAATAGACGGTGGTTTCCAACAGATTGCGCGCGCCAATATCTCCCGATGCGAAAGACTGCTTCGCATTGACGAAACCATATGCCATATATCCTCTGCACACGCTGTCGCCGGCGAACATCGACTCCGCGGCGAGTTTTTTCAGCTCCGGCGGCAAAATATATTGGCCCGAAGGATCATAGGTTATGTAAGTATCAGGATCGTCAAATTCCAAGGGCTTGTCCGATGGCTCCGGAATATCGGGGATTGAAGTTGTGACAGGGGGTGTGGAACTCGAAGAGGTCGGAGAATTTGACGATGTCGCGAAACTATTGGTGCTTGGTTTCGGAGAGCTTGTCCCGAAATTATAAACAAGCGGCGGAGTTGCCGGGTTGGGATCGTAAATCCCCGATCGTCCCGTATAAATGCAAGAGCACAGCAAAGAAACAACAGCAAGCAAAGCTGCTGCGCTTAAAATATACTTCTTTTTCAAAAAAATCACCTGAGTTAAGTTGTGGTAACAGCAACGGATTTGTAATACTAATTGTCAATCAATCAATGGACAAAAATCTATTGATTGATGCCGCATAACGGCGGCAGTCAAAATCAAAGATTTTGACACTTAGTATTGAACCATCTTTCTTGGCGGCTTCGCCACCACCGCCGTGCATAGCACGGCGGAATCGAATTGTAGACTTTGTCTACAGTTCGATAAAGAAATAGTATAACAAATCCGCCGCAAGTATAGTATCTGTTTAAGATTTGAAAACGCGCTCACCGAAATGACTTACGTGCAACAGTGAGCGCAGGGAATTATGTCTGATTATTTCTTCTTTTTCTTGTTGGACTTAGCTGCGGCGGTCTTTGCGGGAGCAGCCGCAGGCTTGCTCTCTGTCTTTGCCGGAGCAGCGGCAGCGGGCTTAGCCTCCTCCTTTGCGGAGGTCTTTGCCTCTTCCTTAACAGCGGGCTTAGTTTCTTTCTTTGCGGAAGTTTTGGCAGCGGTCTTTGTCGCGGTCTTAGAAGCTGCCTTGGTTTTCTTTTCGGGAACTAAGCATTCAAGCGCCTTGAACTTGGCAACATCGCCGCGCTGAACTTTTGCGGTTCCATCGGACAATGCCTTATCAAATGTCAACGCGCCGGAGAACAGCTTGTCAACGATTTCAGCAGAAGCCTCGATTACGCAGTTGCAGTCGTTGTAGAAATAGGGTTCAACCAAAAGCTCACCATCTTTTACTACAACGTAGATATCCTCGTTATTCTCGGAGATGAGGGAGAACGATACGGCAACGAGATCCTCAAACTTTGCCGCCTTGTCAAGCGAACCTTTGAGGTTGTTCCAAACCTTCTGCTGTAATTCAACGTTAGTCATAATAAAAATCCTCCTGATTATGTTTCGGAACGGCAGAACCGAAAGTTCTGTCCGCAAATTTTCTATGTATTTTTGTTCCTTTTAATATTATAACACAACATATTGATAATTGCAATAGTC
>CAMWMN010000143.1 GCA_947175385.1 uncultured Clostridia bacterium
ATGCTGGTGTCCGCGATTTTGTCTACGGGATTGACTTCGGTCTTTTCGTTGGTTTACATATCGCAGATTTTCGTGTACGCGCCCGCACTGGTGGTGCCGTCGCTTATCATCACGCTTGTAACGGTTGCGTTCTCCGTGATCTCGGCGTTTGTGCAGATGAAAATCAGCAAGCGGGAAATGGAATTGTCCTCAAAGGAAAGCGGAATGTCCTACGCACTGATTTCGGGAGTTCAGAAGATAAAGCTCTCCGGCGCGGAAAAGCGCGCGTTTGCGCGGTGGGGAAATTTGTACGCGCAGCAGGCGCGGCTCAGCTACAATCCGCCCACTTTTATCAAAATAAACGGCGTGATTTCCACGGCTATCTCGCTTGTCGGAGCGCTTGTGATGTATTATTTCGCGGTATCGTCGGGAGTTTCGGTGGCGGACTACTATGCGTTCAACACCGCATACGGAATGGTTTCCGGAGCGTTTATGTCGCTTGCGGGGATAGCGCTTACTGTGGCACAGATAAAGCCAATTATGGATATGGTAAAGCCGATTCTGGACGCCGTTCCCGAAATATCCGAGGGTAAGCAGATGATAACGCGGCTGTCGGGCGGCATTGAGCTGAACAACGTTTCGTTCCGATACAACGAGAATATGCCGCTTGTGGTGGATAATCTTTCGCTGAAGATCCGCCCTGGGCAGTATGTGGCGATAGTGGGAGCAACGGGTTGCGGAAAGTCCACACTTATGCGGCTTATGCTCGGGTTTGAAACGCCGCAGAAAGGCGCGGTCTACTTTGACGGAAAGGATATTTCCTCGGTGGATTTGAAGTCCCTGCGGCGGAATATCGGCACGGTAATGCAGAACGGCAAGCTGTTTTCGGGGGATATTTTCTCGAATATCACCATCTCCGCGCCGTGGCTTACAATGGACGATGCGTGGCACGCGGCGGAGCTTTCGGGCATTGCCGATGATATTCGGCGAATGCCTATGGGAATGCACACGATAATCTCCGAGGGTTCGGGCGGCGTTTCGGGAGGTCAGCGGCAGAGGCTTATGATAGCCCGCGCTATCGCTCCCAAGCCGAGAATACTGATGTTCGATGAGGCTACGTCCGCGCTGGACAATCTCACGCAAAAAACCGTTTCGGAATCCCTTGACAGTCTGAAATGCACACGAATAGTCATTGCGCACAGGCTTTCCACGATAAAGCAGTGCGACAGAATTATTGTGCTCGACAAGGGCAGGATCATCGAGGACGGAAAGTATGACGAGCTGATAGAAAAGGACGGTTTTTTCGCGGAGTTGGTCGCAAGACAGCGGCTTGACGATACGGCTAAAACAAGGGCTTAAAAATTTTTTTGAAATTTTATTAGCCCTTGACGGTTTTTGTTCGTATAAAGAAGTGAAGGCAATAAACGATTAACAAGGAGGAATTGATTATGGCAAACAGCGAAAAAAATATGGGCGTTCCCATTGATGACGATGCTCTGGACGGAGTTTCGGGAGGAGTGAATTTGCTCCCTCTTGACGGATTGGATCAAATAAAAGAGCTTATTCGATCGGGCGAACCTCTTACTATCTCAACGCCGGTTACCGAAACCCAAAGAGTTTTATTGAAACCCGAGGGAACGCCCGGAACAGTGAGTCCGCTCGATTCCGAGGCGACGAGAATAGCGGAGGAATTGCGGCAGGGAATGAATCTGGGCGGTTTGCCCGTGAACACGAAATAACGGAGGTTCTAATGGAAAACAAGTTAACACCCGAGCTTATTGAAAAGGCAAGACAGACCAAATCGGTCGAGGAACTGCTTTCCCTCGCAAAGGAAAATGAAATCGAGCTTTCCGAGTTGGAAGCAAAAGCGTACTTTGAGCAGATGAACAAGTCTGGCGAGTTATCCGATGATGAGTTGGACAACGTAGCGGGCGGCGGGTGCTACAAGGGCAAAAGATTGGTGGTCAGCGCACTTCATTTCTGCGATGAATGGGCTTGTAAAAAATGCGGTCAAGGATGCGTTGTTACATCAATGTATCCGTATATGTCATACGGACATACTTGCAGCGACGGAAAAGAAACGGGGGGTATTAAGCTTATATGCGATAGATGCAAGCATTGCACTTATGAAGGCGGTCTGTGGCTCTGTAATAATCCGAACAAAATGAAGTAAAACGGAGGCAATACTATGGAAAACAAATTAACACCGGAGCTTATCGAAAAGGCACGACAGGCGAAGTCTGTTGAAGAGCTTATCGCTCTCGCGAAAGAAAATGAAATCGAGCTTTCCGAGGACGAGGCAAAAGCGTATTTTGAACAGTTGAACAAATCCGGGGAGCTGTCCGATGAGGAATTGAGTAACGTAGCGGGCGGCGGGTGCTATAAGGACGACTATCTTGTTGTTACACCGACATACGGCTGCAAAGAATGGAGATGCTGGAAATGCAAGGCTCCGAAGGACGAGTTGCCTTATACGTGCTACGACGGAACACATTGGGTGGCATGCGCCTCTCATTCCTCGCATTGCAAGGACTGCACATTCTATGGGGAAAAGAGCGGTCTGCTTATCTGCACTAATCCGTTAAAAAAGAAGAAATGATTGAGGTTCTTATGGAAAACAAATTCACACCGGAGCTTATCGAAAAGGCAAGACAGGCGAAGTCCGCTGAGGAACTTCTTGCTCTCGCAAAAGAAAATGAAATCGAGCTCACTGAGTTGGAAGCGAAAGCGTACTTTGAACAGCTCAACAAGTCGGGCGAGCTGTCGGACGATGAGCTTGGCAACGTTGCGGGCGGCGGCTGCTACAGAGACGATGGGAGGCTTGTAGTCACCGAACAATATTCCTGCAAGCGGTTTAGATGCGCCTACTGCGGGCAGGAAATCACTAAGGGACATCACAAATGCGCAGGCGCAGACGGCTTCAAGATATTTAAGAGGTGTGTGGACTGCAAATACTCCGATCTCAACGGCGTCCTCTTCACGCTTGTATGCAACCACCCTGACAACTATAAAAGATAACGGAGGTACACTTATGGAAAACAAATTAACACCGGAACTCATTGAAAAGACAAGACAGACCAAATCGGTCGAGGAACTGCTTTCCCTCGCAAAGGAGAACGAAATCGAGCTTTCCGAGGACGACGCAAAGGCATATTTCGAGCAGCTGAACAAGTCGGGCGAATTGTCGGACGACGAGCTTGACAACGTTGCGGGCGGCGGCTGCTACACGGATGACGGGCAGCTTGTGGTAACACCCATCTATAGCTGCAAGCGGTTTAAAAGCAGTGAAAACATCGACATGCCCCATCAATGCTTTTTCTGTAGGTACTGCGGTACAAGCGGTTTACGGACGATCTGCATGCACAAGGACAACTGTAAGAGATAACGGAGGCGCTTATGGAAAACAAACTTACACCGGGGCTTATCGAAAAGGCAAGACAGGCGAAGTCTCCCGAGGAACTTCTCGTTCTTGCGAAAGAGAATGAAATCGAACTCACCGAGGACGAGGCAAAGGCGTATTTCGAGCAGCTGAACAAGTCGGGCGAGTTATCCGATGACGAGCTTGACAACGTAGCGGGCGGCGGGTGCTATACTGATGACGGGCGGCTTGTGGTAACACCCTGTTATTCCTGCAAACGGTATGAATGTAAGGTGTGCGGCAATACGGGAAACCATCTTTGCAAATGGTCTTCTAAAACATCAGTCTATACTGCCGCCCAGTGCTCAAAATGCAAATACTGTACGAAAAGCGGCGTTCGTATGCTGTGCAATCACCCCTTGAACTACAAGAGATAACGGAGGCGCTTATGGAAAACAAAATTACACCGGAGCTTATGGCAAAGGCAAGACAGGCAAAATCCGTTGAGGAGCTTCTCGCTCTCGCAAAGGAGAACGAAATCGAGCTTTCCGAGAACGAGGCGAAGGCGTATTTCGAGCAGCTGAACAAGTCGGGAGAAATCTCCGACGAGGAATTGGACAACGTAAGCGGAGGAGGCTGCCACTATAAGGACGGGCCTCTTGTGGTTACTCACGGCAATTCGTGTGACAATTGGGCGTGTAAGTATTGCGGTGAGGCTTTTCATTGGCCGCATACTTGCCCTGCCTACCCAGAAGGACATAATATGAAAGGCTACGGCTGCAGCAACTGTTACTATATGGTATATGAGCACGCTCTGTTGCTGTGCAACAATCCGGCAAGGTGGAAGAGGTAAGACAACCTCTAAAAAATTTTTTTCGCGTCTCTCTGCCCCGCAGAGCGGAGAGGCGCATCAAAAATTAAAAACTAAGGTTTTTAGAGATACCCTTAAGACATTTTTTGAGAGGTACACTTATGGAAAACAAATTAACACCGGAGCTTATCGAAAAAGCGAAACAGGCGAAGTCTCCCGAGGAGCTTCTCGCTCTCGCGAAGGAGCACGAGTTTGAACTCACTGAGGACGAGGCGAAGGAGTATTTCGAGCGGCTTAGCAAGTCGGGAGAAATTTCCGACGAGGAACTTGACAATGTAAGCGGCGGCGGCTGTCATACTACGGTGGGCGGAAAAGAATATACGATCGTAACTTGCGGATGCAACTGCTTTACAGGGCAATACGAGCACAACTACATGATCAACGACAAATTCATACGCGACGACAATCATAACCTCAGAGTGCTTTGGTCTCTTGAGCCGTCTATCAGCAATTGTCGCTGCGGCTCTTGTATACACCTTGCGTTTAAACGCGGAGACGGTTATTGTGATGTGTCCGCAAAATGAGAGGAGAAGCGCATTATGGAAAACAAATTAACACAGGAGCTTATCGAAAAAGCGAAACAGGCGAA
>CAMWMN010000144.1 GCA_947175385.1 uncultured Clostridia bacterium
GTAAGCCTGTGTTCGGGTTGGTGGTTTATCTTTAAGAGAATCTGCCCATAGCTTAAAGGCTATGGGCGTTTTTATGTAATTGAGGGATTGGGTTTAACAAATAAAAATAAAAAAGCAGGTGCTGTAATATATTATAATATGTGTAATTGGATATAATGAAATAAAACAGAAATTTCAATGAGCTAATCATAAGCAACAAAAGAAGCTATCCGGCACTGCCCGATAGCTTTTTTTTACTTGTTATGAATAATTGCCTTTATACCAAGCTCGTCTTTTTCAAGATCAAATTGCTGACCGCACCAAGACCAAAGTTGAAAACCGCACCTCCCGCAAGGCACAAAACCACGTTCATAATACCGGAATTAAGCGGTGTCATCATCGGGATCATCATAAACAGCAGCATACCCGCTCCGAACGAGATCATCATTGAAAGCCACGTTCTCTGTTTCGCTGCAACGCTCAATACAAGGTATATCGGAACGAATACCGCAGTCAGAAGTATCTTTGAGATCATACACATAACTACTCCACCGATTCCCGCGATACCGGTATCAAAAGGCAGCCCCGCGATCGCGCCGCCGAGCATTGACCCGATAAAAAATACCAAGATCATTATTGCGCTTCCGACAAAGCAAACGGCGGTTTTGGAGATCACGTAATCGCTTTTCTTTGCGCGAACCGTAAAAATATTTTTCGAGTAACCGCTCTTGAAATCCTCCGATACGAACAGGCAGACAAGCACGGCAATCGCAAAATACAGCATATTCATATTGCACATCATCGTAATGTCCATTGACATTGCCGCCATATCCGAAGCCGCTTCGGCAGAGGTATCGGCGGCAACTTCACCGCCGCTTATTGATGAAATTATCTGCCAAACGTTGGTGAACATCGGCTCCACTGTCTCGCCGGTTTCGGGGTCTGCTCCGCCGAACATCGTTGTCATAACGAGAATCAAAATCGGAGCGACAAGGCAGCTTCCCGCGATAATGTAAAACAACCGCATTGTAAACATTCTGCGGAAATCGACCTTCAGCATACTTTTAAGTCTTTTCCCGAATGTGTTGCGTTCAAATCTTGCGTCCATTTTATCCGCGCTCCTTTCCGTTCATCAGGTCAATGTAATATTCTTCAAGACCGATCTTTGCGGTCTTTATTTCGCTTACCAAAATGCCGTTTTCGTACAGATGAGTAACGATATCCTCGGGCTTTTCCGCGTCGAAAACTCTGATGTATTCGTTTTCCTCATCAACCCGGGAATATTTGCAGGACAGCAGCGCTTTTGCCTTGCTCATTTCCTTTGTTTGAAGCGCAGCGTAAGTTCGGCAATCCGCGTCAAGCTCCGCGGCGGTCATTTCCCTGATCATCTTGCCGCCGCGAACTATTCCATAATGTGTTGCTATTTTTTCAAGCTCTCCGAGAATATGTGATGAAACAACGACCGTGCAGCCATGATTTTTTGTAACATCAAGAAGCACATCGCGCATTATTCTCATTCCGTCCGCGTCAAGACCGTTTATAGGCTCGTCCAGAACCAGCAGAGCAGGGTTTCCGAGCAGCGCCATAGCTATTCCAACGCGCTGTTTCATACCGAGCGAACAGTTCTTGTATTTGTTGGAAGCTGCGCCCTCCATTCTCACGGTTTTGAGTGCTTTCACGACCTCTTGTTCGGGATTTTTAATGCCTAAATTCGCCGCTTGCAGCATCATATTATTCCACACGCTGTAATTCTGAAAGCAGCCGGGAGCCTCAATAAGCACACCGATCTTTGCGCGAATATCAACGTTTGTGTAGTCCTTTCCGAACAGCTTTACCGAACCGCCGCTCGGGTGGATAAGTCCGCAGATTATTTTTTCAGTCGTGGATTTTCCGCTGCCGTTCTCACCGATAAAGCCGTAGATCGCGCCCTCGGGAACGGTCATATTCAAGCCTTTAAGAGCTTGTTTTGCGCCGAAATTTTTTGTTAAACTCTTTATTTCTATTGCGTTCATTTTTCAAGCCCTCCTTTTAATAAACGTCGCATTTCGAGAGAATAAGTGTGCCGAAAATGTTGTAAATTACCGTCCAAGCTACCGAGCAAAGAGAGCATACGATGATCGTCAAAAAGCTGCTCGAAAGGCACGCGTAAACAGACGAACCGTACAGGAAAATATTAAGTATAGAATTGTTTCCGAAGATCGCCGCAGCACCGATAATAAGAATTCCAGTTCCAAAAAAGAACGATGAAATAATCGAAACCCCGAAATATCTTCTGAAAATAATATTCAAAAAAGTGTATAAGCTAGCCCACCCGAAGCTCATTATCATTTTACCAAGAACCGCGCAGATAAGCGAACCGACATTCACCTCAAATGAAGTCCCTGAGAGTATTCCCGCAAGAACGCCGCCGATCATCAGATAGGTAACGCACATACAAGCCATTGAAAACGCGCCGACCACCGATTTTGAAAGCATATAATCCTGTTTTTTAGCGTGAGTGGTGAATAATTGCTTTACATAGCCGCTTTTGTAATCGTGTCCGATGAATATCGAGACCATTATTCCACCGAAAATGAAAACCATATTCATATTTGCGTAATCCGCAATATCCGAAATTACATACAGCGGAGTATTGGCGGCAACTATCTGCCAAGTGTTGGTATACATCGGGTTGGAAGTGCCGTCCTCACCCGGCATACCCGTCATGCTCAATATCATTGCCGGGATGACAGCCGCGATCACGAGAAATATGTAAAACATCGGAGTGTGAAACAGGCGATAGAAATCCACACCGAGCATACCCTTAAGCCGCTTGAAAAAGCTCGGATTTTCAAATTTTATTTCGCGCGCGTCAATCATATTATTGTGCCTCCTTTTTCGACATCAGGTTGATATAATATTCCTCAAGTCCGACCTTGTTCTTTTTTATCTCGCTGATGACGTGTCCGTTTTTGATGAGATATTCAACGATTTTTTCGGTTTCATCAACATCATAAATTTTAAGAAGATCATCTTCAAAATCAACCTTTTCAAACTGCTTTTGAAGAATCTTTTTCGCGCCATGCATATCTT
Source organism: uncultured Clostridia bacterium (assembly GCA_947175385.1). Lineage (GTDB taxonomy): Bacteria > Bacillota > Clostridia > Oscillospirales > Ruminococcaceae > CAG-115. The sequence continues at coordinate 3,052 of CAMWMN010000144.1, forward strand.
TTGTTTTAAGCGATGTGAAAACTCTCGCTCTGTTATCCATATCCTGCGCAGATAATTCTTGTATCATTTTACCTTGGCGGATAATTCCGTAATGCGTGGCTATTTTTTCAAGCTCACCGAGAAGATGTGACGAGATCAAGACTGTGCAGCCGTAATTCTTTGTAATATCAACAAGAATTTCGCGCATTATTTTCATTCCGTCCGTGTCGAGACCGTTGATCGGTTCGTCGAGAATAAGCAAAGCCGGGTCGCCGAGCAGCGCCATAGCTATTCCGATACGCTGCTTCATTCCAAGCGAACAGCTTTTGAATTTTATCCGTGCGGAATCCTCCATACGGACGATCTTTAAAACTCTGTCGATCTCATCGCCGCGGTTGTTGAGCCCGAGATTTATCGCCTGCATCATCAGGTTATCCCATACGCTCGAATTCGGGAAACAGCCGGCGTTTTCGATCAGCGCTCCTACTCTCACTCTCACACCTGCGTCGGTATAATCCTTGCCGAACAGCTTGATATTTCCCGAATCGGGAACGAGATGTCCGCATATCAGCTTTTCGGTCGTGGATTTTCCGCTGCCGTTTTCGCCGATAAAGCCGTAGATAGCGCCTACCGGAACGGTCATATTCATATGATCGACCGCGTACATTCCGCGAAAGCTTTTTGAAAGATCTCTTATTTCAATAGCGTTCATTGTTGTACTCCTTTTTAATGAATTTCGCAGTGTTTCTCTGCGTTTTTTATATTATAACAGCAATATGTTTCTAAAATGATAAAGAAATGTTAAAGAAATATTAAAATTAAAAAATTATTGAAAATTTATTTTTTTGCCCGCGACTTTTGCGGAGATCGCTTTTTTGAATTTATGATCAAACAGACCGTCGATATAAAGCGCAATATAAAAGACAGCTACTCCCGCAAAAGCAATAATAATATCTGTCATTGTGTCCGATACGGGAGAAACTCCGTTTGCCAATGCCTCCTTTACACGCTGAGCGTCGCCGCCGAAAACCACATCGCAAAGATATTCCCACACCTCCCACAAAGCCGCCGCGCCGCTTGTTGAAAGGAATATCAATGCCATAAATCCGAATTTGTTAAGTTTAGCGCCGTTCCATTGCAGCAACAGCATATACATTATCACCGAGAAAACAAACCCGAAATATCCGTGCATAATAAGGTCCCAGCAGCCGATACGTCCGTAAAAACCCAAAGCGCTCCCGAGATCGTTTGCCAATACGATATGTATCAGAATAAGAACGTTAATAAAGATCGGGTAATCTCTTTTGGTGATGTTACCGATCAACGGAAAAATCGCGGGAACAAATGCCGTGGCGATTATCTGCGGATACATGATCACCGATATTTCTTTGGTCGTTACACTGTACAAAATAAGCGTTGCCAAAGCTAGAATGAGTGAAACGAATAGCGGTATCCATTGTAAAATGCGTTTTTGTTTATTCATATTTTCATCTCCAAATCTAAAACTTTTGATCTTATTATAAAGTGCTTATGTTAAAAAAATAATAAAATAATGTTAAAGAAATAAAAAAAGTAAATTTTAAAAAA
>CAMWMN010000145.1 GCA_947175385.1 uncultured Clostridia bacterium
ATACTCGGCAATCCGTTTCTCAGTGTCTTTAGCCGCCGCTTTAAGCCTGTCGGCATTATCGGTCTTAAGTCGGTAGTTTCTCCCACAGATCGTGACAGTAATTTTCTCGTTAAGCATCAGAGCGCATCCTTTCCAAATAAATACTTATTTTCATTATACCACAACATTTCGTGTATTTCAAGGGGTTTTGTGAATTTTTTGCCGCAAAAGGAACTAATCGATTCCAAATCCTATCCATGAGTAATCCCCCGCCATCGGCGAGGGATCATTTGTTATCTTCCGTCAATCATCGGATTCTTCGTGCTTCTTCATTACGCTGAGATATGCCGGACGGATTATCTTGCTTGCGGTGGTAAGCTCCTCGATACGGTGAGCGCTCCAGCCGACAATACGCGCAATCGCGAAAATTGCCGTATACAGCTCCTCCGGAATCCCGAGCATTTCATACACAAATCCACTGTAAAAGTCCACATTCGGCGATACACCCTTCATAATCTTGCGCTTTTGCGCGATGAGCTTTGGCGCGGCTTCTTCAACATACTTATAAAGCAGCAGGTCGTCCTCGCGGTGCTTTGCCGCCGCCAGCTTCTCGACATATGACTTGAAAATGCGCTCACGCGGGTCGGACAGAGAATATACCGCATGACCCATTCCGTATATTAGTCCCTTGCGGTCAAATGCCTCGCCCGCGAGAATCTTCGCGAGGTAGTCACTTACTTCATAGTAATCCTTCAAATCGTGAACATTCTCACGGATATTCTGCATCATTTCCATAACCTTGATGTTCGCGCCGCCGTGTTTCGGTCCTTTAAGCGAACTCATTGCCGCCGCAATCGTGGAATATGTATCCGAACCCGAGGACGTTACCACACGAGTGGTAAATGTTGAGTTGTTTCCGCCGCCATGCTCCATATGCAGCATTAGTGCCACATCAAGAACTTTCGCTTCCAACGCGGTGTAGCCCTTGTCGGGGCGGAGCATAAGCAAAAGGTTTTCCGCAGTGGAAAGCTCGGGGTCGGGACGGTGAATATACATACTCTCGTCATTCTCGTAGTGATTATACGCGTGATAAGCGTATGCCGCCAACATCGGGAACCGCGCGATAAGCAGAATGCACTGATACAGGCTGTCGGTAAGCGTTCCGGAAAGCGTGGTGCTATCATACGAGGCGAGCGTCAGAATACTTCGAGTCATGGAGTTCATAATATCCTTGCCGGGAGCTTTCATAATTACATCGCGCGTGAAATTTGTCGGAAGATTGCGGCAAGCACCCAGAATACGCTTAAATTCCTCGGACTCCTCGGGAGTAGGCATTTCGCCGAATATCAGCAGGTATGCGGTGCGCTCGAATCCAAAATCATTCTCGCCGCACATAGCGACAAGTTCCTTGATATTGTAGCCTCTATACCACAATTCGCCGTCACATGGGGTTTCAATGCCGTCAACATCTTTGAACGACACCATCTTCGAGATAGCGGTAAGCCCCGTCAGAACACCCTTTCCGTTTACATCGCGCAGTCCGCGGTTTACACCGTAGCGACTGTAAAGCTCGTCCGAAATAGCGTCATTTTTGCGGCAGATGTTCTGTTTCTTTTCGGCATACTCTCTTATTACATTTCCCATTTGTTTACCTCCTGTTGTTCCCCCACAATATTCATATACAGCGACAGGGTATACTTTCTTATTTTACTTAATAATTAAATTATAACACACTTGTGAAGAAAAATCAAGTCTTTATTAAAAAAATTCATAAAACCAACACACTTCCCTTGACTTTGCGTAAAAAAAGTTATATACTATATTCAATAACGCAATACCGGAGGAATTATGAATCAAACCAATCTTAATATCGGTCTTACCGATGAGGAGGCATCTCGCCGCGCCCAAAACGGTCAAAGCAACGGCAGCCTTAATGTCAAAACGAAAAGCGTTGCAATGATTTTCCGAGATAACATCTGCACGCTTTTTAATCTTATAAATATTACACTCTTTGTACTGATAGCTTTTGTGGGGAGCTGGCGAAATACGCTGTTTATGGGCGTGGTTCTATGCAACATCGGTATCGGGATCTTTCAGGAAATTCGCTCCAAGCGCGTGATAGACAGGCTTTCCATACTCTCTGCCCCAAAAGCGAAGGTTCTGCGTTCGGGTATGGAGAAAACGATTCCCATAAGCGATGTTGTAATCGGCGACGTGGTAATTCTGTCAAACGGAATGCAGGTTCCGGCGGACTGCGAGGTTGCCGAAGGAGAATGCGAGGTTGACGAGAGCCTTATTACGGGCGAGAGTGATGGAATCCCCAAACGGTGCGGCGATGAGCTGCTGTCGGGCAGCTTTGTCACCGAGGGCAGCATCAAAGCTGTTGCGGTGCGTGTCGGAGAGCAATCCCAGTCAGGAAAAATCACCAAGAACGCAAAATATGTGAAAAAACACAATTCCGAAATGATGAAGTCCATCAATAAAATAATCAAGGCAGTGTCGATTTGCATTGTTCCGTTTGGACTGGTGCTTTTCTATAAGGCATTTTTCGTATCGGGAGAATCACGTGAAATCGCCGTAACAAGCTCCTGTGCGGCACTGTTGGGAATGATTCCCGAAGGTCTGGTTCTGCTTACATCAGTCGCACTGGCAATAAGCGCAATTAAATTGGCGCGGCGCAATACGCTGTGCCAGGATCTCTATTGCGCCGAGGAGTTGGCGCGTGTAGATGTTCTCTGTCTTGATAAAACGGGAACTCTTACCGAGGGGCGCATGGATATTTCAGAAATTGTTCAGCTTGATAAACAATTTGATGTGAAATGCGCATTGGAGGCATTCGCGGCGGCATTTCCCGAAGGGAATCCCACTGTCAAGGCACTAAGAGAACAGTTCACAGAATCAACGGTATCAACGCTTTTGAACACCATTCCGTTCAATTCCACGCGGAAATGGAGCGCGGCGGAGTTTTCCGAACTCGGAACACTGATTCTGGGCGCGCCGAGCTTTGTTCTCGGAGAAAAATACGCGCAAATCGCCGAGCAATGCGAACAATACGCGCGGAAAGGACTGCGCGTTCTGGTTCTGGCACGTTCGGAGAAAAAACTTCCGAAGGACAAGCTCCCTGAGGATATTTCCGCTGCCGCGCTGATTCTTCTTTCGGACAAGGTTCGGGACTCCGCAAGGGAAACGCTGAAATTCTTCAGGCAACAGGACGTAACCGTAAAGGTTATCTCCGGGGACGACCCCGCGACAGTAGCCAATGTGGCTTTGCGGGCGGGTCTGGAGAACCTCAAGTCAATCGATATGAGAGAGGTATCCGAGGAGAAAATTCCCGAAATCTGCGAGAAATATGCGATTTTCGGGCGGTCAAATCCCGAACAGAAACTATTGCTGATTAAAGCGTTAAAATTAGTGGGACACAAGGTCGCAATGATTGGCGATGGTATAAATGATGTTCCGTCACTGCGCGAGGCGGATTGCTCTGTTGCGGTTCAGTCGGGCAGCGATGCGGCGCGCGCGGCTTCGCAGCTAGTGCTGATGACATCGGATTTTGCGGCAATGCCTAAGGTGGTTGAAGAGGGTCGCCGCTGTATCAACAACATTGAACGCTCAGCTACGCTGTTTCTCAACAAGACGATTTATTCATTCATTCTGGCGGCTGTGTTTCTGTTTTTACCGTTCTCCTACCCGTTCAAGCCGATTCAGATGACGCTTATCAGCGCGATAACCATTGGTATTCCATCATTTCTGCTGACACTGGAGCCAAATTACAACCGAGTTTCGGGAGCGTTTCTCTTCGATGTTCTTAAGAAGTCAGCACCGGGCGGAATATCTGTGACCGTGGGAATTTGCCTGCTTTCGGGCGCAGAGGTGATTTACGGAATCCCGCCCGAGCAGGTTTCCGTCATTGCCGTGCTGATGACGGGAGCGATGTGTTTCCGCGTGCTGTGGAACATCTGTAGACCGTTCAATGTTTGGCGCGGGATTATGTTCGGCGGACTTATCGCCGTATTCTGCGGAATCGGCGTATTATTCGGAAAGCTTTTCTACATTACCCCGTTAAAGCCCACGCAATGGCTTATATTGGGAATTCTGACTGCAACGATGTGGCTTATTCAGTGGGTGTTGGAAATGATTTTCAAAAATAAACGATTTTCTCTTGCAAAATGGAACAAAATGTGATATAATAAAAGCATAAACGCTTTTATTATATGTTCGTGTCCACGCACATACATTCGCCTTCGGCTCACTCCGTGCGGTTATGGACAATTATATCACAAATTCTTCGAATTTGTGATATAATAAAAACAAAAGATGATTGGAAGCTAAAAAATGTTTTATTCATTAAACGTCGGGGATTGGAACAGCGTATTCGCAGTACCGTCCTCGGTGGTGGACAATTATATCAAACTGGCAAGCGGGAACTCGCTTAAGCTGCTGTTGTATCTTCTGCGGCACGGCGGCGAAAAAATCCCAGGGGAGAAATTGGCGGAGGAGCTTGGATTTACCGAGATGGGAGAGCTGGAGGACGCGGCACTTTTCTGGGTTCAGCGT
>CAMWMN010000146.1 GCA_947175385.1 uncultured Clostridia bacterium
ATGTATGATGAGCATTACAGAATATGGAATATATATCAGCCCAAAGATGTATATTGTGCAATAAAGGATTGTTGGGACGGAATTTATGATAATATGACTGCTGTATATTGTCAAAGTCCGCAGGAGTGGCCAGTATTGTTTGCAATTGTACTTCAAAATATTATGATAATAGCTTTAGAGGAAATACCTGCATCCACCTTATACAGAACGGCACTTGAATGTGCAATATATATTTCAAAAATGGATTCCGATTCAATTTAGGCTTTTTAACTTTAATTTGCCGTAAAGATGTGCGGCAAATTTTACGGGAGCAACATAACTAACAAGGAAAAATAATGATTTGGTTCGACAAATAGGAATTTGCAAATGGAGAGATATATGAAGGATAAGGTAATTGTTAAGTCATTTTCGGGCAATATTCAAATCAGTTGTCAACAATTCAACATAAGCGAATATTATGATATGAATTTACTGCAAATTGATGGCAGTGGTTATATTACAGAACATAAAATCGACCGTGTTGAACAACATTTCCATTTGGATACAGGATACAAACTTTGCACAAATTATTACAATGCACAAGGAATACCGTATAGATTTGATGAAATTAAGAACGTTGTTTGTACTACCGAAGAGATGTAAATTTCAAATTATCGTGCATTTAGCATTTTGCCGTACAATTTGTACGGCATATATTACGGTAATCGCATAACACTGTTATGTTGCTGTTATGTATATATTTTGAACTAACTTATGGGAGGTTAATTATGTATCTTGAAGTAAAGGATATGAAGAAAAGCTACGGAAAGGACACAAGCTACATTCAGGTGCTGAAAGGCATTTCCACGGGCGTGGAGCGCGGACAGATGTGCGTTATACAAGGCACGAGCGGCAGCGGAAAGTCCACGCTGCTCAACTGTATCGGCGGTCTGGACACAATGGATTCGGGTTCTGTCAAGGTAGACGGCAAGGAGATATTCGGGCTGAACCCCAACGCGCTCTCGGATTACCGTCGCGATAATCTGGGGTTTATCTTTCAGTTTTATAATCTCGTGCCGAATCTTACGGTGCGCGAGAATATTCAGGTGTGCGAGTATCTTGCCGAAAGCCCGCTCGACATCAACGAGCTGTTGGACACGCTTGGGCTTACCGAACACCGCAACAAATTTCCCTCGCAATTATCGGGAGGTCAGCAGCAGAGGTGCGCAATAGCAAGAGCACTTATCAAGAATCCCAAGTTGCTGTTATGCGATGAGCCGACCGGCGCACTCGATTCAAAAACCTCGCGGGATATTCTTATCCTGCTTGAAAAAATCAACGAGAAATACGGCACCACAATGCTTATTGTAACGCACAACAACTCCATAAAAAATATGGTTCACAAGGTAATTATCGTCAAGGACGGGCTTATCAAAAAGGACTACATAAACGAAACGCGCGTACCCGCCGCAGAGCTGGAGGATTTGTGATGAACAGAGTATTAAGTAAGCGTATTTTCCGCGATGTTAAGGAGAATTTTTGGAGATGGTTGGCGCTGTTTCTGATGATCGTTCTGGGAATGTATATCGTTGTCGCGGTTGTCGGCGCGGCAGAAAATATCATCACGGAAAGCACGGATTTTGCCGAAAAGAATCAAGTTGAGGACGGCGAATTTTCGGTATTCATTCCGCTGACGAACGAGCAAGAAAAATCTCTGCGCGATATGGGGATAACCTTAGAATGCAAGTTCTCCGCCGATATTTCACTTGACGATAATTCCGTTCTGCGGGTGATGAAAAACCGCGCCGATATAAATCGTGTCGCTCTCGGCAGCGGCAGACTTGCGGAGAAAAACGGCGAGATAGCTCTCGAAAAGCGTTACTGCGAAGAGCACGATTATTCCATCGGTGATAAGATAAAAATTGTCGATACCGATTTTGAGATCGTCGGGATCGGAACAACTCCCGACTACGATATGCCTATTGCAAATTTCTCCGATATGGCGGTGGAAAGCGAGCTTTTCGGAACGGCGTTCGTGACCTCGGAGCAGTATGCGGAAATTCTAAAAAACGGCGCGCAGAAGGTCGAGGATTACACCTACGCGTACCGTCTTGGAAACGGCGTTACCGACAAGGAATTAAAGACGGCGATAAAAGAATTTGACTTTGATTATGAGCAAGTGGATGACGAGTTTTTCCGTGAAACCATAGCGGAAGCACTCGAAAAAAGAGATGATCTGCGCGACGGTGTAAACGAACTGAACGACGGCGCAAAATCTCTCCGTGACGCGCTCAAAAAGCTCGCGGAAAGCGGCGTTATACTCTCTGAAATTGCTCCCGAATATATCGCTGAATTAAGCGCCGCACACGAGGGTTCTGAAAAACTTGCGGAGGGTACAGGCGAACTAAAAGAAAAGACGGACGAATTGATCGATGAGATATTTGCCTTTAAGATCGAAAATCTCACGTCCTTTGTATCAGCCGCCGACAACCCACGGATTCTCGCAGCGGCGGGCGATATGCAGATGAATAAGGAAATGGGATTGCTTGCGGGAGTGGTCGTTATCGCGCTGTTTGCCTATGTTATTTCCGTGTTCGTAATTCATCAGGTTAACCGCGAATCGAGCGTTATCGGAGCGCTGTATGCTCTTGGCGCGAAAAAGCGCGACCTGCTTTTGCATTACATAACGCTGCCGACTATGGTAACATTTCTCGGCGGACTGGTCGGTGCGGCACTCGGCTTTTCGGACGCGGGCATTAAGTGGCAAATGGGCGACACATACTCGTATTTTTCCGTACCCACGCTTGATACGATCTATCCCGCGTATCTTATCATTTATTCGGTGATAATGCCGCCGCTGATCTCGATCATCGTGAACTCGCTTGTTATCAACAAGCGCCTTTCGCAGACCGCGCTGTCGCTTATCCGTAATGAACAGAAGTCCTCAAGGCTTCTCAGCGTGAATCTCAAAGGCAACAATTTTGTGCGAAATTTCCGAATACGTCAAATGCTCCGAGAAATCCGCACAAGCGTTACCGTGGTTATCGGAATGTTTATCTCGCTGCTGATCTTTATGCTTGGGCTGAATTGTTTTATACTCTGCGAGAGCGTAAAAACCGACAGTGTAAGCAGCACGAAATTCGAGTATATGTATACGCTGAAATACCCTGAAAAGACTGCTCCCGAGGACAGCGAACCATGTTACACCGAATCGCTTTCAAAGACCGAAATGGGCTATACTTTGGACATTTCCGTAATCGGAATTGACAACGATAACAAATATTTTGACGCAAAACCGAAAGGCGGAAAAAACAGCATTGTTCTCGGAAAAGCCACTGCCGAAAAATACAGACTGCACAAGGGCGATAAGTTGATTTTAACTGACAGTGCGAATGAAATGGACTACGCTTTTACGGTCGAGGACGTGTGTTCTTACGCCGCGGGATTGACCGCGTTTATGGACATTGACGGTATGCGTGAGCTTTTCGGTCAAGATGATAATTACTACAATATGCTGTTGTCCGATAATGCGCTGAACATTGACGAGGGAAGAATTTATTCCGTGACCACTCGCTCGGATGTTGAGCGTTCCTCCGAGGTGTTCACAAAGCTGATGATTCCGATGGTTATAATGATTATAAGCGTTTCCGTAATAATTTTCTTTGCGGTGATGTACCTGATGATGGGCGTGATGATTGACCGCTCGAGCTTCGGAATATCGCTTATGAAAGTGTTTGGATTTCGCTCGAGCGAGGCACGGAAGCTCTACCTCAACGGAAACACGATAATAACGGCTATTGGCGCGGTCATCGGAATCCCGCTTTCCAAAGCTGCAATGGACGCGATCTATCCGTGGGCAATCGCCAACGTCGGTTGTGGAATGAATCTGCGGTTCGAGTGGTATGTTTACCCGTTGATTTTCGCGGGAGTAATGCTCGTTTACTTTATCGTGAACGCGATGCTTGTGCGAAAAATAAACAAGATAACCCCTGCGGAGGTTCTCAAAAACCGGGAATAAAAAATCAGGGGATACGGCGCAATAAGAAGATAAAAACCCGCACGAAATTTTCTCCGCGCGGGGATTTTTGTTACCTTAACTTGTTTGTAAAACAGAATTTGTTGGTATGGTTTTATCGACCGAAGATCATCATTATATAATTACTCCCAGAAAATCATAGGCATAGTGTAATGCAATTGATATTGTAATATCCTTACGTTTATAAGCAATAAAACAGAATGTAAAATGTGCTATAAATGTTTCAATCAGATTAGGTAATGCTTTTACTAAATAATTCAAAGACACATTATTGTGAGCAAACATCTGAAACGGAATGTGCATAAACGAGAATAACAATGCTCCGATTATAAAAATCACATACTTATTAAGCTTAAAACCAAATAAATAATTTTGTATCAGTCCTCTGAATAGAATTTCTTCTATGGCATCAATATAAAAA
>CAMWMN010000147.1 GCA_947175385.1 uncultured Clostridia bacterium
ATTGTACACAATATTGAGCCAAAGGTTCCAATGGCTTCTGTTGAGCATCCATAAAACGGAATATGCAAAATAATGCTTGGAAAGAACATGATTTTTCCGATTTTGCACCAAAGTTTTCCGCAATAACTATTGGCAAACTCCCAAGTGTCCATGTTTTTCATGGAACGGCTGGTTCTATAACCAATGACGCCATTGATATTTTTCGGCATATGTTTCCACATCATCCTGCCGGCAAAAATCATTAAAATTGGGATCAACAAATCACAGATTAACATAAACCACCAAAACCACATCGACCAAATTCACCTCGTAAAATTTATAATTTATATATTTAGCAATTTTTCGTATGGATTGCCTATGATTTCTGCCCGTATTAGTAGTATCAGTATACTTGATAACAATACTCCATAAAGCAGACTGAATAATCGCTTTTTGTTTGTTGGAATAACTGTTAGCAATGAGAAAGTAAAGCATAAATAGGCAATGCCTAACAGCAGTTCATCTCTGACGGTACTGAAAGCCCAATCCCGAACAGTAAAAGCTGTTAAATACCATTCTGTAAAGAAAATTGTAAAAGGTAAGGAAGAAATGAAATTTGCATAATGACTTTCTTTGTGTATATGCCATATCAGAAAACCACAAAACGGAGTAACCATAGCAATGACGCCCCATAAAATTATTTGTGATTTTGGGAAAAAATTCAAAAACAGAACAGTATAACCATAATATGCAAGTAACATTCCAATAAAAAAAACGAAGGAGCGGATTGCCGCGAGTAAAGGTTTTTTTGAGCGAATAGCGATCAGCGCAGCCGCCCAGACCCATATTCCAAATCGCCCCATCATATCAGCAAATATAGGAAAATAGTACAGAAAGTCCCGACCATCTGTAAATTTTGCAATTATTCCTAAAATAATGCCAATGATAAATGGCAAAATCAGCGAACGTATATTTAAACGTCTGACATTAGTTCTTCCTCCGAAAATCCCAATTGAATTTGTCAGTGCAATTATAACCGATTTTCATTGTATACACAATTCCGAAAAGGGAGTAAAATTAAAAAACAAAGGAAATGGACAAAGATTTATATATAGTTGCAAAAAATCAAAAACATAGAACAGAAAGAATGCGGTATCAGAAATGATGGTAAGCAAGAATGAAGCAAAGAGATTGGAAATGAACGAGGCAGAGAATATAGCGGCAACTAAAAAATGTTTTGAAGCAAGTTTTAAAGAGGGAAAGTTGTATGACAGACAGACGCAGGATACAGAACATCTTGAACGTATTATCGAAGTGTTGCATATCCAAACAAATGATACAATACTGGATTTAGGAACGGGAACAGGTTATGTTTCTTTTGAAATTGCAAAAAGATATAAAAATGCAAATGTTATCGGATTGGATATTGTTGAAAAAGCTTTACAATCTAATCGAAATAAGGCAGAAAAGCAAAACCTAAATAATATCAAATTTGTGTCTTATAATGGAACAGACCTTCCCTTTGAAGATAATTTCTTTGATTTAATCGTAACAAGATATGCACTACACCATTTTCCTAAAATAGAATATACTTTTAAGGAATTGGCACGAGTGATAAAAGCGGGTGGAAAACTTGTAATTGCAGACCCTACGCCGAATGAAGATGACGCGCCTCGATTTGTAGATGCCTATATGAGAATGAAGCCAGACGGGCATATAAAGTATTATACAAAAGATGAATTTGAGCACTTGGGGGAAAATGTGGGATTTTCGTTGTCAAATGCATTTCAGACAGAAATAACATTTCCAAGATTGAAAGATACTCCTTACGCATATGATTCTATTATGAGCGAGTATGATAACAATATTATATCCGGATATCGGGTATATGAAACACAAGACGGAAAATATATCTATATCACACAGAAGGTATGGAATCTCACGTTTACAAAAGTATAAAAATTGCATTTGTCTAAATACCCTTACCACAATCATTACAGAATAATAATATAGCGTGACAGCGTATAGAAAAAGACAGGACAACAAACAGCAGAGCAGGACTAAACGGAGAAAGAAATTCAATGAAAATGTGATAGAAATATGAGTGTGGTTGTGATACACTATTAGCGATACAAATTGGATTTTGACGGAGATGTTAGATGAAAAAAATTAAGCTGTTGTTTATAGGGGCACTTAGTTTAGTTGTGTTTGGTCTTTTATTGCCACAACCAATACAGGCATTATTGGTGATTATAGACACACCTATAAAAAATTTTTTTGTGATACATACACTGAGTTTGTGTATAATTGTTGGGATAATACAAGGAATATCAGAAGAGTGTGGATATTATTTTGTCCTAAAACAAATTTCAAAAAATGAGCAGTTAAAAAGTTTACCTTTTTGGTTTGGATTAGGCAGAAGTTCGTTACACACTTTATTTGATATAGGAACAATTATCGTTACATTTACAAATATAAGGGTATTTATTTTTTCTATTGTTTCACGAATGTTTAGTTTTGTGGCAATGATGAAATTAACAAAGATAGACTATCTTTCTTATCAAAAGAAAAAAGCATTATTTTTGGGGTTGAGTGTACTACTGCATGCAACATTAAATGGCACATTGTATGCATATGAATTACAGCTATTCAATGCTACGGCAAATTTTGATATATGGTTTATGCTTATATATTCGATTGCTGTTATTGTCATTTCGAGTATCATATGTAGAAAAGAATTAACAGGCAGAACGGTTTTAGAATCTAATTAAGCTTTAATTCATCAAAAATAGTGATAAGCCATTGGGTCATGCGCTTATTTGTCTCAAAAAGTTCCGTATATTTGTCCTGTTCTGAAAACCACGCTGTACTGACTAGCTGATTTGCCATGACCACATAAGGAAGTGCAGCATATTCCTCATTGGTAAGTTTTACTACACTGTCATATCCCCAAAGAATATTTCGGTAGATTTCCAGCCACTTTGACAACTTGGCTTGATCTTTTTCATCAAAACTCTCACTCAAAATTGCCATAGCCGCATAGCAAGGATCATAAATACGCAGGTTTTTCTCCGACAGTTCAAAGTCAGTAAAGCCCCATTCGTCTGGCGAAACGATAATGTTTGACGGGTTCGGATCCCGATGGATGATTTGTTTGGGCAGCTTGTCATACAGTTTTCCAAATTCATTCAAATAACCTCGGCAAAATGACTCCGAAAGCGACAAAATATCTTTTGATTTCGGCAGTGCCCAATTCTTTACGGATTCATACAGATTAACCTCATTCACCGGCGTTTTAGCCTGACACAGAATGAGATGCAGTTGCCCGATGATTTCACCAACAAATCTTGCCTTTGCGACATAATCTCCTTCATAAAAATCATGGGCAATCATTTGTGTGCCAGAGATTCGCCGGGTTAAATAGAAAAACAGTTCGCCGTCTTGTACGTATGCTCGCCCATCCGTTGTTTTGATTGGGGAAGATATACATAAGCCAGTGCCTTTTATTGCATTGCAAAGCGCAATCGCGTTTTTGACTTCATCAAAATTTTTAGAGAACTTCAGAACATAATCTTTACCGACATAAAAGGCTCTATTACTTTTTTCTCCATTGCTCTCGTGGTATACATCAGAGATTGATTCATTTTCTAATTTCCATTGCTTGAGAACATCTAAAACTTTCTTATGAGATACCATATAGTCCTCCTTAAACAAGTTCAGTTTGTAAGGCCGTTTAGCTCGCCCTTTTTTTATAAAGGTGGAGGGAGTGCAGTCAAATTCGCGCCGAAAAGCTTTGTAAAATCCAGCATAGGTATCAAAACCATATTCCAGGATCACATCAATCCTTTTGCACCCGCAATAGATTTCATAAATCGCATGAATAAGCCTGCGCCGAAGAACATATTGCATCACCGACATTCCGACGGCTGATTGGAACAGCCTGTAATAATGGAACAGAGAATAACCTGCCTGCTCAGAAAGCTCCGTGGCAGTGATAGGAGTCTTCAAATTGTCCTCTATATAATCGAGGCTGTCCTGTATGCTTTTTCGGTAATCCATTAACTTCCCCCCTTTTTTATTGTTTTGCAGCTACGTATATAGAATAGCATATAAATCAAAAAATACCTTTCCTATTTTGCTGAATTTTAAATTTTTGTCTCAATCTCGGTACCATTTCACATGGTGAATACCAGCTTGTCAACGGTAAATTGAACGGCGCTTCACAATAATAGTGGTTACAGGTTTGTCATTGATTTTAAGGCAATTACATGTCAATAACTTTTGAAAATGTCACTTTTTAGGTGCGATATTAACTTGGGAAA
>CAMWMN010000148.1 GCA_947175385.1 uncultured Clostridia bacterium
TCACCATAATGAAACTGATTTTAGGTTCCGTTAATTTTCTCAAATGTTGTCCTCCATATGTGTGGTTTGTTGTTACAACCACTTCGCCTTATATTATCATTTGGCTTTGTTGTCGTATTTGTGTTATTTTGCAACCCCTGTTTTTCTGAATTGTTCATTTTACACCCCCTTTCTCATTCTTCATAGTTTGGCTTTGCGGCGGGCTTTGCCCGTCCTCTGTAATCGGGACAGCCACGTCCCTTTAACTTGCATCAAAATCATAACCTCTGGCTTGCTCCAATTAGTGGAAAAAACGCGAAATCTGCTCCGAGGAACGCCGCATTCAAACTTGTGCAGAAACGGCTCAAATTTCGCTTCAATCGAGCAGTTACCTTACTCGGCGGTCAAACATTGCACAAATCGGCTTATAAGTCGGAATCGAACGCAGGGACGATGATTCCGTCCTTGGCAAGTCTCCTTCTCATCATTTCCGCCGCCATAGCAATAAGCGCCTCGCCTTGTATCTGCTCAACAGGGACAGCAGGGACGGCATTTTCTTCGATTGGCAATTCAACGCGGTCAACCTCAATTAAACTGTCATCGGCGTTCGCGATATTTTCAGGGTCGACAGGGACAGCATTTTCCGTACACAAAATTTTACCGCCACTACAGTCCCTGTCTGTGTTGTAGTGAATAAAAATGCTGCGGATTCCGTTGCTTTTGGTTTTGCCATAATCTATCCCAAGCGAACGTATCTCATCATCGTGTTGGAGCAGATCACGATAGAGCCAGTTGCAGTTAAACTCCTGCTTGGGATATTTTTCTTTCAGTATAGAACAAATTTCCGAGGCGGTTCCACTCACCGAATCTTTTTCGAACATAAAATCGTGAATCATGAAAGAGAAAATATCCAGTTTGCTCTCGGGCGGATCATCGAGCAAAATCCATTTTGCATTTTCTCTTTTCAGATTCAACTCAAGCGACGGAGCACCTCTGCCGCTGATATGGAGTTTCGCGTTCTCACCATTGCGAGTGAACACAAGCAGTCCGTCCGCGCAGCCTGCGATTCCGTTCGTTCCCGAAATCAGATTGTTGGGATTCGAGTCATGTGCTTTGCGATTGTGGTGAACAAGAACGATGGCGATCCCAAGCTGGTCGGCGATATTTTTCAGAACCGAAAGCTCCTGATAATCCGCACCGTACTTTGTGTCGATGTTGTTTCTGATTTTTTGAAGCGTATCAATAACCACCATCTTCAAATCGGGAAACATTTTTTTGCACTCCCGCAGGTCTTCCTCCAATCCCCCGCCAATTGAATTTGCAAGCAGCGTAAAGGTCAGGTTCTCGCTCGGCTCATCGGTCAGCTCATACATTCGCGACTACAAGCTGACAAACGTATCCTCCAGAGCCATGTACACGACTTGTCCTCGCTCTGTTTTCCTGCCGAGAAAATCTTCGCCTTTTGCGACCGCAAGACACATATCCATCATCATCCACGACTTGCCGATTTTAGGGTCACCGGACAAAATGTGGATTCCGGGATAGATCATCCCGTCAACTATGAACCGCTGCTTTTTCATCGGTGTGTTCATAATTTCCACGCTGCTGATAAATTTTATTTTCTTCCTCTCTGTCATTAAATTCCTCCTGTCAAATAAATTTTCCGAAAACAAAAATCCTGCCGAAGAACGACGGGATTGCCCTCTATAACCTTACCGACACGAGAAATACTTTTTATTCACTCGATGATAAGAAATTTTTAAATTTTGTTACTTTTCGCGAAATTGTGCTTTGAGAAACGCCAAGTTTTTGTGCAATTTCACGTTGACTGTATCCGGTAGACAACAGATCGATGATCTCTTTTTCCTGTTCCGAAACGCTTTCACGAAGTTTTTCAATCAGAATATGAACATCAGCCGTCGATTCAACATCAATATCTCCCGCAGCGTCGTTCCCTTCATCAACATATTCGTCAAGTGAATCGACCTTAATCGAGGATCGGGTATGATTATATTTTTTATAGTGATCCATTCTTGGATAGTTCAACGCTTTATTCGGATTGAAGTCCTCGTCACAAGACATTTTTTTAGCTGTTTCGGCAATACCACCGATATCCAGCGTCTGCATGAGTGCATTAACTGTGTTGTGCAATGCTTCATCCGCTAAATCCTCACTGAATAGTATATCATCATCTTCGATACCAACAACAATTTGCGGGAAAATGAAATCTTCCATAATGTTTTCAAGAACTTTTTCATCATTACAGATTTTGATAACATGATCTGCAATAATACGCTGCATTCTGTCTCTGATCAGTTCGGGAGGAAAATCCTTCGAATAGCAGTCCTGCGGGTGCTTCAACCCAAGCGACTTTGAGATTTCCTTCCATTCAGCATTTATGTGTTTCAGAACCACGTTATACAGTTCCAGTTCATCTTCGGTATATTCCGATGGATCTTTCACTGGCATTGTCGAAAAATCGTTCTCGTGAAAGAATTCACGGAGACGATCTAAGGTCAAGGGCTCCTCGCTGTTTAATAAATCTTTCATTTTTGTCCTTTCTTTTCGACATTATGCGGTTATTACTTGTTTTTTAAGGCGTTCTGTAAACCTTTAAAGCTGTCAAGCGCATCTTGCAAATTCTCAATAATATCCTCTGCAAGCTCATCAGGCGAAGGTAGGTTGTCCAAATCGGCAAGAGATTTGTCCTTGATCCAGAAGATATCAAGGCTCGTTTTGTCGCGTGCGAGAATTTCATCAATGCCGAATTTGCGCCAGCGTCCATCGGAATTTTCCTCCGACCACGTTTCTTTGCGCTGATGTCGATTTTGCGGATTAAAACACTTTATGAAATCCTCTAAATCACTATAGGTCATCGGGTGCTGCTTTAATGTAAAATGAATGTTAGTGCGGAAATCATAAATCCACACTTCCTTTGTCTGCGTTTCTGCGCTTGCGGGACGCTTATCAAAGAAAATAACATTTGCTTTAACTCCAGGCTTGTAAAAAATTCCTGTCGGCAATCTTAATATTGTGTGCAAATCCGTTGTTTGCAGAAGCTTTTTGCGTACAGTTTCGCCCGCGCCGCCCTCAAACAGAACATTATCGGGAATGACAACAGCCGCCTTGCCTGTGGCTTTCAATATAGTATTGATATGCTGCACAAAATTGAGCTGCTTGTTTGAACTTTTTGTCCAGAAATCCTGTCGGTTGTAGACAAGGTCTTCTTCCTCCTGCTCATCGTCCTTGTTGGTGAAGGTAATCGAGGACTTCTTCCCGAACGGCGGATTTGTCATAACATAATCCACACGATAGCCCGGGTCTATCAAAAGCGCGTCGCCGAGGGTAACGGGAACATTTCCGTAAATATCGCCTATATTATGCAGATACAAATTCATCAGCGCCGTTTTGAACGTGTCGGGAACGATCTCGTTTCCGTAAAAGGTTTTATTTTTCAAAAATTCGTTTTGTTTGCGTTCAAGATTGTAATTGTTCGGGTCGGAGAGAAATTCCTGCGCCGCGAGGAAAAATCCGCCGCTGCCGCAGCAAGGATCGGCAATGGTTTTCATAGGTTCGGGGCGAACACAGGCAACCATAGCTTTAATCAGCGGACGCGGAGTAAAATATTGTCCCGCGCCGCTTTTAATATCCTCGGCGTTCTTCTGGAGCAGTCCCTCGTAGATTTCCCCTTTCACGTCGGCAGACATGGACGTCCATTTTTCCTTGTCGATCATCTGCACCACACGATAAAGGATAGCGGCGCTGTTGATTTTATTGACTGCACCTTTGAAAATTTTGCCGAGAATACCGTTTTGCTCACCGAGCTTTTCAAGAATTTGTTTGTATTTATCCTCCAGCTCCGCGCCCTTGAGCGTGTTCATATCAGACCATGTATAGCCCTTGGGAATTCCTATTTCCCGTTTATGCGGCGGTCGTGAATACTCGTCGGACATTTTCAGAAAGATCAGATATGTAAGCTGCTCCAGATAGTCACCGTAAGATACGCCGTCATCGCGCAGCGGGTTGCACATACCCCAAACTTTGGAGATTATTGTTGTTGATTGTTCGGACATTTGTCGTTCTCCTTACTTATACAAGGCTATAATTTCAATTTCATAAACCTTTTTATTTTCAATGGCTGCAACTGCGATGGAATTGAACTCATATCCGTTTTCGCTGCACACTTTTTGAACAGCTTTTATAACATTGTCTTTATAGCTCTTATCTTTTATTTTCGAGAAAATAGTATTCCGCATCAAAGATGTTCCCTCTGGATAAATCTTTTTAATTTGGCACAAGCATTTATAT
>CAMWMN010000149.1 GCA_947175385.1 uncultured Clostridia bacterium
CCCCCCGCCCCGCGCGTCGGCGCCGCCCGGCGTCTAAGAGACCGCGGCACCGGCGACGGCGTCGGCAACGGCTTCGGCGACGGCGACGGCTGCGGCGACGGCTTCGGCAACGGCGACGGCTTCGGCGACGACTTCTGCAACGGCTATACATATAACGGTAATATGGTATATCTTATTGATGATATACCGACCATCATATATTGTATTGTAAAGGATTATGCCAAAGGCGCGATTGTCGGCACAGATATGCAATTGACCCCTTGCTACATAGCAAAGCAGGATGGCATATTTGCACATGGAGAAACATTGCGAAAAGCACGAGAAGCATTAAATAATAAGCTTCTTGAGCTAATGCCTGTGGAAGAACGGGTAGAATTGTTTCGAAAAGAGTTTCTGCCCGAAACAAAATACCCAATACGTCTGTTTTGGGAGTGGCACAACAAACTCACAGGCTCTTGCGAGATGGGACGTAATCAATTTGCAAAGGATCACTGTATTGACCTCGAAGGGGAAATGATAGTTGAAGAGTTTATTGCGCTCACCGAAAACGCATACGGTGGAAATATAATTCAAATGCTTAAACCGTATTATTTCAGGAGGACAAGCAATGAGTAAGCGTGTATTAATCGCCGCCGCACTGTTCGGGTTGGGATTCTTGATGTGCGCGGGCGCGGTGGGCAGTCTAGATTATCTGGACGCAAGCGGAGTTGTCCTCGTAATCGGCGAAATCTGGGCGGCACTCGGCAAGGGCGCGGTTGGAATCGCGATGATGGCGGCGGGAATGTTTGTTGGGCGTGATTTGGAGTTTGAGGAGGGAGAGCCTTGAAAATACTGATAGCTTGTGAAGAAAGTCAACGGGTGTGTATTGAAATGCGCAAGCTAGGACACGAATCATACAGTGCGGATATACAAGAGCCGTCCGGCGGACATCTTGAACGGCACATACTCGGCGATGTGCTGCCACTGATAAACGGTAAATGCGAATTTCAGACGATGGACGGTGTTATTCACAAGATTGACGGCAAGTGGGATATGCTGATAGCAAACCCGCCGTGTACATACTTAACATCAGCGGGAACGCGGCATTTTTCACCGAAATGCAATTCGCCTGAAAAAAATTAAGGAGCGGGAGATGTTACGAGAAGAAGCCGTCAAGTTCTTTATGGCATTCGTTAATGCGGATTGTGATAAAATAGCGGTTGAGAACCCCGTTGGTTATATGAATACGCATTATTATGGCTTAAAGGGCTTGAACCACTTTTGGCTACATCTGATTTGCCAAAACCCGAACCAGTTTACATACGTCAAAAAGGTTTAGGAAAAGGTAAAAGAATTGGTTGGGTTGAATCCCTAAGTGTTCCCGGTGGTCAAGCAAGTCGGGCAAAAGCACGCTCGAAAACTTTTCCGGGTATAGCTGCTGCAATGGCGGAGCAATGGGCGGGAAACGCAAAAGAAAACCGCGCGGACAGCTGAACGCTGAACCAACGCGGCAAAAGAATTGGTATTGTATGACTATTGATATTATACCACAAAATGTATGGTTTGTCAATAGGGAAAGGAAAATTTATGCTACTGAATTTTGGCGATGTATACTTCGATGATGTCACAGGCGATGTGTGCGATGACAACGAGGAGCGCGCAGAGCGTGACGATGAGCCGCGCGAGGATTACTGCGATGAATCGGAACTCGAGGCGGAATATCGCGCGAAACGCGATGAATCCGAATACTGGAACGCGCAAGAGCGGCGCAAGTCGGAATTGGCGGACAAGCTGATTCGGCGCGCATATGGGGAGGAGTGAACGAGAATGCCAAGAATCTTAGCTAACACAAAGAATATGCCGCACGATGAATGGCTCACATATCGCCGCACGGGAATCGGCGGAAGCGACGCGGCTGTAGTGTGCGGATTGAATCCATATGTAAGCCAAATAGAATTGTGGGCAGATAAGACAGGGCGGCTGCCCCCAAAGGACGAATCCGAGGCAATGAGAATTGGACACGACCTTGAAGAATATGTTGCAAAACGTTTTTGCGAATCCACGGGGAAAAAGGTACGGCGGCGGAACTCAATCTTTCGTCACAATGATTACGATTTCATCACGGCGAATATCGACCGTGAAATTATAGGCGAGAACGCGGGACTTGAGTGCAAAACAACATCGGTATATGCAAAATCTGATTTTGAAAACGGCGAAATCCCGTTGCAGTATTACTGCCAGTGTATGCACTATATGAACGTGATGGGATACGAAAAGATGTATCTTGCGGTTTTGGTGATGGGAAAAGCGTTCTATTGGTTTGAAATTCCTTACGATAAAGATGAGGCAGAAAGCCTGTTAAAGCGCGAAGTTGAGTTTTGGAACGCCTACATTGTCCCGGACGTTCGCCCCGAGCCTGATGGCAGCGAGAGCGCAAAAAATATGCTCGAAACGATTTTCAACGACCGCGTGGAAAATATGATAACGATTTTTGAGCAAGAAGAAATTGCGGCTAAGCTAGCCGAAATCAAGGAGCAGAAAAAAACACTTGATAGCGAGGAAAAGCAGCTGCAGCAGCAGATAATCAACGCATTGGAAAGCAACACACGCGGTGTTACGCTTAACTACGAGCTGTCATATACGTCACGAACGCGGACGGGCATTGACAGTAAACGTCTGAAAGCGGAATACCCAGATGTATACGAAGCAATCAAGACCGAATCAAGCTACAATGTTTTCAGTATCAAGGAAAGGAAGGATACATAATGGCTAGTACCACTAACACAAAGGGAGCAATTGCGGCGACAGCAGAGCAGAAAACGGTTCCCCAGAATACGGAAGCTACTCCGGCGCAGGTTCTTAATAGGCTTTTGAACAATACAAATATTCAAGCTCAGTTAAGCGAGGCTACAAAGGGCAACGCAGGCGCGTTTTCTACTTCATTGCTCAACTTGTTTAACAGCGATACCAAGCTCCAGACCTGCAGCCCTAAGGCGGTTGTTATTGAGGCTATGAAAGCTGCTGTACTTGGGCTGCCAATCGAAAAATCTCTCGGTTTTGCGTATGTTGTGCCTTATTGGGATAACAAGATAAAGGAATTTGCACCTCAATTTCAGATTGGGTATAGAGGAATGATACAGTTATGTATGCGGACGGGTGAGTACAAGTATATTAATGCCGATGTGGTCTATGAGGGCGAATATCAGAGCGCAGACAAGCTGACGGGATACGTTGACTTGAACGGCGAGAGAACGTCCGATACCGTAATCGGATATTTCGCGTATATTGAAACGCTGAACGGATTCAAAAAGGCTGTTTATTGGGATAGACAAAAGGTTATGGATCACGCGAATCGGTACAGCAAAAGCAAAGACAAGCAAGGGAATCTAGTCGGACCGTGGGTATCAAATTTTGATGAAATGGCAGTAAAAACCGTTCTGCGGAATCTGCTGTCAAAATATGGTGTTATGACCACTGAAATGTCAAATGCATTCCAAGCCGAGGAGCAAACAAGCGCGGAAAATCCTGCCGCCATTTTGGGTGAAAATACCGAAATTGAGGTTGACGGGCAAGCATCTGAATCTGTGGAGAATCCCGTACCGGATTCCACTGCTGAATCTGCTGAAATCCCGAGCGCAGACGATTACCCGTTTGCACAATGACGTACCATTACACAATCCCCGATATTCCGCCTAGCAACAACAAATTCATCGGGCGGAAAAATCAGTGGGGGTATCAGAAAAGTAAAAAGCAGTGGGCGCAGCTTATTGCGGCTTGCTGCCGTCCGAAGCCCCCTAAACCGCTTGACAGGGCGATAGTAACGCTTGAATACCACTTCAAGGACAAGCGGCGGCGCGACCCAGATAACTACTCGGGGAAGATGATTCTGGACGGCTTAACCGCCGCGGGAATAATCGCCGATGACAGTTTTTACTGCATTGATTTGCAGTTAAAGGCGGTTTACGATGGACGCGGGGAAACGGAAATTTTTATTGAAAGTAGGTGTTAATGTGGCTGAATACATAGAGCGCGAAAAGGTGTTAGAAGCAATTAACGGGCTTCGTGACAAAGAAGAAGTGTTTAGCGTGGCAGAAGGTGCGTTAGACAAGGCGTTCGCGGCAGTAGAAGAAATTCCCGCCGCCGACGTTCGCCCCGAAAGGCACGCGAGGTGGAGCGACAATATGGTTAGCTA
>CAMWMN010000150.1 GCA_947175385.1 uncultured Clostridia bacterium
AACACACCCACCCAAAACACCCAACCGGTGACTAGGCCAAATACAAAACCCACCCGGCCCACTCCACACGCAGTGTGCAGTGCGACGTGAAGCGAACACAAACGAGCGTCAGCTCGTTTGTGTGGTTTTGAATTTGCTATTAAAATAAGGGGTGATTTTAATGAGAATACTGTTCGCTGCGGGAGGAACGGCGGGGCATATTAATCCCGCACTGGCAATCGCGGATAAAATTCGCGATGTGTTCCCCGAAACGCGGATTCTGTTTATCGGAACGCCCGACGGAATGGAGAGTCGATTGGTCACCAAAGCGGGCTATGACTTCCGCGGTGTGGAGATGTCGGGTTTTCGGCGGGATATTTCACCGAGCGCAATGGTGAGGAACGTCCGCGCGGCGTATTGTTACCTTATATCCGCGAAGAGCGCAGTGCGGAAAATAATTCGGGAGTTTAAGCCCGACCTCGCTATCGGAACGGGCGGTTACGTAACGGGTACGGTTCTGGGTCAGGCGGCGGCGATGGGGATCAAGATCATCACTCACGAGAGCAACTCCTATCCGGGAATGGCTACAAAAATGCTCTCCACAAAGGCGGACAAGGTTCTATTGGCAACCGAGGACGCGAAAAAGCACCTCAAGGATTCCTCGCGGTGCATAGTCACGGGAAATCCTTTGCGGACAAATATTCCCATTGAGGAGCGCAGAAACGCGCGTGAGCGTCTTGGACTTCCCGATGGGTTCACGGTGCTGTCATTTGGCGGAAGTCTTGGCGCGAATAAAATCACGGAATCGGTAGCGGAGCTTATCGCGTGGGAGCAGAAAACGGGAGGAATCAATCATATCCACTCCTATGGCGGCGGCAACCGCGATATATTTATGGACGCGCTGAAATCCGCAAATGTCAAAGAAGATAAAAAGCGGCTGATGTTCAAGGAGTACATCGACAATATGTATACCTGTATGTGCGCCGCCGATTTGATTATCTCCCGCGCGGGGGCGATGACGATTACCGAGCTTACCGAAATCGGGCGGCCGTCTATTCTTGTGCCGTATCCCAACGCAACAGAGAATCACCAGTATTACAACGCGCTGTCATTAGTAAACGCGAACGCGGCAATTCTTATCGAGGATAAAGATTTGACCCGCGCACGTTTGGTGGACGAGGTATCGCGGCTGTATTCCGACAGAGCGCGACTCTCCCTGATGGAGGAAAACGCGAAAAAGAGCGCGAAATCCAACGCAGCGGATAAAATCCTCGGCGAAATCGTGGATTTAGTCGGCGAGGAGGCTTTGAGAAAGTCCTAGAGCGTGTTCGCATTAACGCTCAACGCCCGTCTTTCGGCGGATTTTCCGCATAACTTCGTTGAAAATTCTTGAAGTACATACAGTACATCTGCGAATTTTCGCCTCATTCTGCGAAAAATCCGCTTCAAATCCGAGCATTTCGGTTAATGTGAACACGCTCAATCACAAAATTTTCCTTTCAACATATTATGGTGTATACCTGTTTCGATTTTGAGCGAAACGGTTCAACTTTGCGCTGAATATTTGAAAGGGTGATGTTATGGATAATCGCCAGAAATTGATTGTGAACGGCGGATCTCAGCGGCGAATAGAGGGCGAATTGCGCGTACACGGCGCAAAGAACAGCGCCCTGCCGCTGCTGTCGGCGACCGTTCTTGCGCACGGGGAGTGCGTTTTGCATAATACTCCGCGCCTTACCGATGTGGATGCCGCTTGCCGAATCCTCACGCAATTGGGCTGCCGCGTGCGCCGTGACGGAGATACCGTGACTGTGGACGCAACAAATGTATCGGGCTATGAGATCCCCGAAACGCTGATGCGCGAAATGCGCTCGTCCATTGTGTTTCTCGGCGCGGTAATGGGGCGAAGCGGCAGATGTCGTTTGTCGTTCCCCGGAGGGTGCGAGTTGGGCGCGCGCCCGATTGACTTGCACTTATCGGCATTGGAGCAAATGGGCGCTGAAATCACCGAGGAGCACGGTTACCTGAACTGCGCGGGAACGCTCCACGGCGCGAAAATCACGCTGTCCTTCCCATCGGTGGGAGCAACCGAGAATATCCTGTTGGCGGCGGTTACCGCTAAGGGTTACACCGAGATTCACAATGCCGCGCGGGAACCCGAGATTTCCGACCTCGCGGAGTTCCTGAACAAGATGGGAGCGCGAATATCTGGAGCGGGCGAGGGCGTAATTACGATACGCGGCGTGGAGCGGTTAGAACCCGCAGAGCATAGCGTTATTCCTGACAGAATTGTCGCGGGGACATATCTGTGCGCGGCAGCAATCACGCGCGGCGAGCTGATTCTTACAAATTGTGAGCCGCAGCATATGAACGGATTCCTCACCGTACTGGAGTCAATGGGCGCGCGGATTTACAACTATGGCGGTGAAAAGTTGTATATCACCTGCAAAAAGCGCCTTATCGCTCCGCCGACAATCCGCACAATGCCGTATCCCGGATTCCCAACGGATATTCAAGCGCCGTTCACTGCCATGTGTGCCACTGCCGAGGGAACGTCCGTTTTCGTGGAAACCATCTTCGAGAATCGATTCCGCCATATTCCCGAGTTGGTTCGCCTTGGAGCGTCCGTCAAGACCGAGGGAAGAGTGTGCGTTGTCGAGGGAGTAAAGCGGCTTTCGGGCGCAAAGGTCTGCGCCGCGGAGCTTCGCGGCGGCGCGGCATTGGTAACGGCGGCTCTCGCCGCAGAGGGCACAAGCGAAATCACCGGGCTGCAGTATATCGACCGTGGCTATGAGAATATTGAAACCTCATTGAGGTCGGTCGGAGCGGACATACGCAGAAGTTAAAAAATCAGGAGCGTGGAAAAGGATGAACAAAAAACCCGCAAAATCACAAAATAAACCCGTAAAACCGCAGCAGAAAGCTCCGCAAAACTCGCGGAATCCGCAGCAAGGCTTGTCCAAAAAGCCGCAGAATCAACAAAAGAAAACCCCGCAAAGACCGCAGAATCCGCAGCAGAAAGCACCTCAGCGGGCACAGAATCCATCGCCGAGACGTCCCGCGAATCCCAAGGTGGATAAGGCGATTACGGCAAGACGGAACTTGCCGCAGCCGCAACATAGTCGTCGGCACGATGCCGACGATCTAAAGCGGCAGGCGGCAGCAATGCGCCGCCGCAATCCAAAAGCGCAAACAAGGCGCTTTCGCGGCGGAAATTACATTCTTTACTACCTGTTGGCGGCGGTGGTGGTGATTATCGTACTGATAATCCTGTCGAATACCGTGTTGTTTAAGTGCTCTCGGATTGACGTAGCGGGAAACGTGCGCTACAAGCCCGAAGAAATCCTCTCCGTGTGCGGGATCGCCGAGGGTGATAACCTGTTGAGAGTAAATACTGCCAACGCGGAGAAAAAAATTGCCGATGCGTTGGTATATATTGACAGCGCGAGTGTGAAAAAGCATTTCCCGACACGCGTGGAAATCACCGTTACCGAGGCTGAAAAGTGGTATTGCGTGGAGCAGAACGGTATCACGGCGGCGATTTCGCGCGGCGGAAAGATCGTAGAGCATTGCGCTCCCGAGGATTTCCCCGTGGTTCACGGATTGGAAGCGGAGAGCCTTCAGACAGGCGCGTGGCTGAAATCCAAAACTGACGGCAAAACAGGAATCCCCTCGCTGCTACTGAACGCTGCCGAAAAGGCGGGCTTAAGGGACATCACCACCATTGACATCACGGACAAGTTTTCGATAAAAATGGTGATTGACGGCAGAATCACGCTTGAGCTTGGATCTTCGTCCGAAGCGGAATCCAAGCTGATTATCGCGAAATCCATAATCGACAGCGACATCGGCGAAAATGACAATGTTACAATGCTGCTGAGCAATCCGGATAAAGTTGCTCTGCGGAATAATCAATCCGAAATGCCTGTTCATTCCACAGCTTCATCTACAAGCGCCCCGCCTGAATCTTCCAAAAACCCCGAAGAATCTGAGCCTGAAATCCCAGAAGATTCCGAATAAAGGCGAAATTTGAAAACAGTCGAAAATAATTTCAAAAAACAGTTGCATTTTCAAAAAGAATATGTTATAATTAAATGTAGTGT
>CAMWMN010000151.1 GCA_947175385.1 uncultured Clostridia bacterium
CGTTAAATACTGCTTTGTTTACGACAAGAATGAGGTGAAATTTATGACAAATCAAACGATAAAAATCGTGATGGTCGAGCCGAACAAGCCCGCCTATGTGACGGAGATCGGGCGCGACTATAAGTCCTTGCAGGAGGCGGTTGGCGGTGGTCTGATTGAGCCGATAGGCTTCCTTCATGACCCCAAAGCCGTCATGGTCGGAAACGAGGAAGCCAAGATCCTCGGTATGGAGGGAAACAGGCGGTTCGACGACGGAATT
This sequence comes from uncultured Clostridia bacterium, assembly GCA_947175385.1. Taxonomy (GTDB): domain Bacteria; phylum Bacillota; class Clostridia; order Oscillospirales; family Ruminococcaceae; genus CAG-115. The sequence continues at coordinate 260 of CAMWMN010000151.1, forward strand.
GTCGCCGGGCCGTTCTTCATTTGCGGAGATGACGGCGAGGATTTCTGCTCTCTGTCGGACGAACAATGCGAGAAATATGTGCAGATGTTTTCGCAGCCGCACACGATCACGCAGGACGAGGTGGAGCAGGATATGAAGATAATGATCTTCGGACTTTGAAAGGAGTGTGCCATGAAAAATACGGTTACAATTACGCTTGACGATAAAAAAGTCCAGGCTCTGAAGATGTATCTGTCGGAGAAAAATTCCTCACTTGACGAGGAAATCTCCAAGTACGCGGAACAGCTTTACGGGAAAATTGTTCCGCAAAATGTTCGGGATTTTATCGATATGACGGCTAAGCAGCAAAGCACAGCCAAGCCGAAAACTGCTCATGCCAAGCCAAACAATCTGCCGTGACCGATTTTGAGGCGGCTGTGTCGAGCCGTGTGCGATTTTAGAACACGGTTGGAGTAAACATACCCTCGACAGTCTGACGAGCCGATTTGGGGCAGTTTTCGCGGAGTTCACGAAACGGCTCTGCGCCTGGCACGAGGGTGGTTCGGGGGATATGATTGTGATGCAAGTTAAAGGGGCGGTGTTCCGCCCCGATTACAGCGTCGTGCAAAGCCCGCCGCAAAGCGAAATTTGAAAGAAAGAGAAAGGGGTTGTGAAATGGAAAAATCCAAAAATTCGGAGTTGCAAAGTCCGAAAAATCCCACCGTTAAAGGAAATTCGGAGGGGTTCTCGAATAAAATTAAGTTCCCATTGTGGCTTTATCCCAAGACGATGGAGGAAGTGAATTACCGTTTCACCGAGGATAACTGTGGTTCTCGGAGTGAGTTCATTGAGAAAGCAATAAATTTCTATATTGGATTCCTCAAGCAGGAGAAGAACGTGAATTATCTGTCGCCGCGAATCACTTCCTCGGTTGACGCTGTGGTGCATGGAGCGGAGCAGCGAATTAACCGAAATCTTTTCAAAATCGCAGTTGAGCTCGGTAAAATTTCTCACACTCTCGCAGCAACGAATGATGTGGACGAGGATACTCTCCGCGAATTGCACGCGATGTGCGTTGATGAGGTGCGGCACATCAACGGCGTTATTAATTTCGAGAGCGCGGTAAAATTTCAGAACGAGTAAAATAATATTCGCGCAAGCTATTGGTAATCGGCTTGTGTGTATACATTTAAAAATCATAATAATCAAAATAGCTTGCCATTTCTGCAGCCATTTCATATTCATAATCCTTGATATTACTCAACATCGTATCAGCACTATCTAAAAAATTGCAAAGTTCTTTAAAGCACAAAGCGATATTTTCAATATCAAATTTTTGAGGTTTTAGAAAATAAGATACTAAATCTTTATCGCAAGGATAACGAAACAAATTAGAGCTACTATCAAAGTTACGAAATGCTTGAATGTAAATTTTGGCATCTGCTAAAGTTGTATCATCGTCCGGAGTATTATCATATTTCTTTAACTCAGACTCTATACAGTTCCATAGACCTAAAATACTATGTTTTTTCTTTCGCACTTTATTTAACGCCTCTGAAATTTCAAAATGACTGTCTTCAATAATTAATCTTTTGAGTCCAAGCTCGATCGCATTTCTATACAAATAACACATAGGCATAAAAAAGTTCGATTTTTCTTGAGTAAGAATTGTATCCTTTAAAAAGTCTCCTACTTCTATATACGATGAAAAATACGGATAAAATGAATATTTAGAGCGTTTATATCCCACCACACTTTGCTGATAATAATAGCCGCCTTCAATTATTAATTTCGGAGATAAGCTTTTAAAATCCCTATCTAAGAACAACCCACTCTCATAAATCCCTTTAATAATCTCATAAGCTCTTTTCATATTGTCATATGTTGCCAGAAGTGATATATGAGTCTGATTTACAAATAACTCTCTAAGATCGTTCCCAAATGGATATCGGAACATATCTGAGTCTTTATCGAGACGGGAAATATCGCTTAAATATTTCGACAACCATTCTGCGTTTTGGTTACCATCTATTGTTAGCCATTGGGTTTCAAGTAATTTATCAAATGATTGTTTAAGGTCATGACGGACTTCCCCTATAAACTCCTTTTCCTCGGAAGGAACTGTTAAAGTTTGAAATACGCTCGCTTTCAACAGCAGTTCCAAACTATGACGATACAAATAAACTATGGGGAAATACCACGAATCAAGTCTAGATATATTTTTTTCATTAGTCGACTCGTTTAATAAATATAGAATAACTTCTTCAGCTGCTTCATAGAAATCACCCGCGTACTCATAAAAGTCGGAACTCAAATTGCCGCTATTGACAACAGTAATTATACACTTATCGTTTTCGCCTATGTGGTATAAATCCATATTTGATCTCATCCATATAAAATTAGCCATAATTACCCCTCACCATGTTACAGCGAACAAACTTTGTTTCACATTCTTAATTACATTATATGACAAAAGAATTAGAATGTCAAGCATAATGATGCAAGAAGGTAGTAATCATGACCAAAATAATTGTCACCAGCCGCTACATCAAGCCGAACGCCCACAAGAAGTTCGGGAACTATATCAAGTACATCGCTACCCGCGAGGGAGTGGAAAAGCCTACTCCCAAGCAGGAAACGAATTGCGAGTTAGACCGCGAAATTTTTATGAATTATCTGGGTTCGCGTCCGAACTCGCACGGATTGTTTTCCGAAACAGATGACAAAATAATTCTTGACAAAGTCGCGAAAGAAATTGCGAATCACCCCGGCGCAATCTGGACGCACATCATCTCGCTGCGCCGCGAGGACGCAGAACGAATGGGCTACACAGATCTTGAGCATTGGCGTAATCTCGTTCGGCGGCATATCTCGGATATGGCGTCCGCAAATAAAATCGCGCCGGAAAATTTCCGCTGGTACGCCGCGTTTCACAACAAGGAAAGCAATCCGCATGTCCATATCGTGGTGTATTCGGAGAATCCGCACGAGGGGTATCTGACGAAAAACGGAATTGAAAAAATCCGCAGCGCATTCGCGAACGACATCTACAAGGACGAACTTCAAAATTTGTATCAGCAGCAGACGCAAACGCGCGACAAACTGCGTTCTCAAGCGGAATTTGAAATGCGGAAGTTGCTGTCCGAATTGAAAAAATCAGAGAACTTCAATCCGATTTTGGACGAATTAATTTTGAACTTACGGCGGCAATTAAAAAATTCCAAAGGCAAAAAGGTATACGGCTACTTGCAGCCAAATGTCAAGAAAACCGTTGATCAAATCGTAGCGGAGCTTGCTAAAAACCCGGTGCTGAAAAAGATGTATGACGAGTGGTGCGCTCTGGAACAGCAGAAATACGAAACCTACACAAGCGCGGTGCAGAGGTTTCCGCCGTTGGAGGAAAACAAAGTCTTTAAGCCGATCAAAAATACTGTTATTCGTGCGGTGCTGGAGATGGATTTTGGAAACGAATTTCAAACCGAACGCGCCAATGTTTCCACTCAAACACAGAGCGCGATTTTTAACATTCTGAGGTTGTTCGGGGAGCTTATTTCCGACGATTACAACCGTAATTTGCGCGGTCAAAAATTACGCACGGAGCGCAAATTACGCGACGCAATCCGCCGAAAGAAACAGGCTCTTGGTCTGAAAGAAAATCCGTTGGAAAATCCAC
>CAMWMN010000152.1 GCA_947175385.1 uncultured Clostridia bacterium
TCGGATTCGGCATTTTGCCCAAATTCAACCGTAAAAATTTTGTAGGGGAGGGTTCGAGTCCACTTTTCTGTCGAAAATATTCGTGGAGCGTGAATCTTGATTTTGCAAAATATTATGCCCACAATTGGCTTAACAGAGCCGTTTGTGGGCACAATATCTTTTTGGTCACGATAAGTTGGTGCGAGTGACGGGACTTGAACCCACACGGCAATATTGCCACTAGCACCTCAAGCTAGCCTGTCTGCCTATTCCAGCACACTCGCGAATATTCGGTAAGCGCAATCACTCACCGATATTAATTATACCACACATTTTCCGATTTGTCAAGGGGATTTTGAAAATTTTTTGATAAAATTTTCAAAAAGTGTTCAATCCGACATTATTACGTCCAAACAGGGCGGAAGATGGTACATATGGTGGTCGGTAAGCGGGGTAAGAATCATTCCGCCAACGGTAAGCCGCCCCCAGTAGATAAGCAGCCACACCGAGCGGAAGTCCGTTGTGACGCCGCCGACACGCAGAATCTCCATCACGTTCTCCTCGTGAGCCATATTTTTCACTTGTGGGAGCGTCAGATTGGCGATGATTTTCCGGGTATTTTTCCCGACCTTAAACATATATTGTTTCAACTCGACAACATTCAGCCCCGCGCAGAACTTCTTCGCCTCAGCGGATTCCAAAGCGTTCCCCGTGTCGGTAATCGACGCGCCGATACGCGACTGCCAATCCGCGTTGAAAACCTGCTCTTTTTCGGCAATCAGCAGATTGCTCACCAAGTCCTCGATGCGGTAAATATGCCACAAATGCCACGCCATGGGAACAACGTCCGTACCCGCATAAGTGAGGTCAACACCGCTGTTCATACGAGAGGTTGGAACATTCTGATGTCCGTCCAGCACATAATCCAGAACCAAATCGGCAACGGTCTTTTCCTTGCGCCCCGAAATTTCCGCGGGGTGAACCATCGCGTGAACCTCCAAGGTCAGCTCCCGAATCGCCGCGATGTCGTTCCCCGTCAATTCGTCTTTCAGCGCGTCATATTTCACGTGAAACGGCGCGTACAGATCCTCTTTTGTCATTTCCTACCTCCGTGTATTCGTATTATTATAATATAATGAACTTTATCTATAACCAAATTATACCACACTTATTCTGTTTTGTCAAGTACATTATTCTTGACTTGTTGCAACGTCAGGCAGTCAATGATTTTCCGGGGGACTTTTCCCAAACCCAAGCATATATTGTTTCAACTCGGCAACATTCAGTTCCGCACAGAGCTCATTTGCCTTGTCGGATTCCGGAGTGTCCCTCTTGTCGGATTATCCGCAGTCAACACATTCATTAATAAAGTCACTCAAAAAATAATCGTCTTCGTTTTTCTGCGCCAAGGCGAAACTACATTTGTGCATATTGTCAAAGTCGAGTGCCTCAAATTCATCTTTTGTCGCAAATATTACCAGCAAATACGGACGGCTGTCCAAGTTGTATTTCGTTTCACAGCAGACTCCCTGCGCGTTTATCTGCTCGGCGGCTGTTTCAAATATATATGTGTTGTAAGCAGTATAGGCTTGTCCCCAAGTTTCCACTAGCTCTATACGTTCATTTTCCAAGTTGTCGATAACCTCTGTAAGCTCATCTTCCAGAAATTCTCCGTCAACAATATATTTTGAAATAAGCTCTTCTCCGATTTCCGAAACAGTCCTATCATAGTATTCTTTTGCCCATCTTTCTCCGTCCGGGGTGCCTGTCAGATAAAGTTCTTCTCCGTATTTCAGATAATCACCCTGCTTCAACAGCTGAATGTGACGTTCGATTATCTCCCACGCTTCATCTGCTGTGGCTTGATACTGAGCTAAAGTTTTACCGTTGTAAACAAAATTATTATCATTATAGTTGCAACAAGGATGCACGGCAATAGCAAAAACACTGTCATCACCGTTTTTTTCAAAAGCCTCCAATAACGAGGGGAAAATTCGTTTGCCATTCAACAAAACCCAATCAATTTCCGCTTCATCGAACACATTTTCATCGAACACATTGCCGTAGGAGCTGACCTCTGCCCATATCACCGAAGAATCATCGGGAGCTTGCGGGGTGGGGATTTCTTTTGCGGGTTCACTGTTTACCGGGAAAGAATTGTTGGATATTGCGGAAGAATTATCGGAAATCATAGTCCCTTTTTCACGCAGCATTCCGCTGTTCCAAATCCCCGCTCCAATAACTGTCGCCATCACGCAGCAGCCTCCAGCAGCGGTTATTTTCGCGGCGGTTCTTCTTTTTTTCTTTTGCTCCAGAAGATATTGCTCTCTGCGTTTGAGCAAGCTGTTTACCATTTCATCACAAGTTTTCATAAATAAAGCCCTCCTTATCAAGCTCAGCTTTCAGAGACTTTTTTGCGCGGTAAAGCAGATTTTTTATCTGACGGCTGTTCTTTTTCATGATAACTGCGGTCTCGCTGTTTGAAAAGTCCTCAAAATACACCAGCCACAACACCTGCCTGTAATCGGGTGTGAGCCTTTCAAGCGCACTATGCAGTGCCCTCTTGCTTTCCTCGGTTATATAGGCTTGTTCAAGGATTTTCCCGTCGCTTATGCAGTTGTCCATTTCCTCAATGGGCGTATTCATTAGCTTAGAGTTATGCCTGATGTAATCAACCGCCGCATTCCGTCCTATCGCGTACAGCCATGACTTAAAGCTGCTTTTCCCGGAAAATTTCGGTTTTTTTGTAATCAGCCGAAAGAATGTGTCCTCGGTTAATTCCTCGGCAACGCAGAAGTTGTTTACAAATTGGTTCAGATAAAGTATCAGTCCGTCCTTATAATCTCCCACTATCTCCGAAAGACCGTTATCATCGCCGTCAAGGTAACGGCGATAGCTACTTGCACCGTTGTCCATTGACCTGCTCCTTTCCGAAAGGAATTTTTATTCCCTTTACTTATTAGTCGGATAAGCTTGATAAAAGTCTCACTTATTTTTGTATTTTTTTTGAGCAGCAACGCAATGAATGAAAACTGCACAATTTCCGACAACACCGCACAAAGCGCGGTCTTTGTGCGGTGTTGCTTCAAGTATTTTTCGAGGACTTCTTATACCTCTTTAACGCTAAAAACACGGGAAGCAGCATTGTTTCCAATACGACCAGAACAATATACGGAAATATGCTTCCATTGTTATCGGCAGGGTTTATTTCCGCTAAATGTATTAATAAATTCCACATCAAATGATATGTCATTGCCGATACTATATTATCACCGGTAACACTCATCAGAAAACTGTAAATGTAACTTTCGACGATACAACTGATAAAAAACAACAGAATCGGAATCTCTATGCCGTTTTGTAAAAAGAAATGATAATGCCACAAGCACCATATCATACCTACGATAAAGGGAACGGTCTGTTTAGGGATACTATACGTCTTGAGCAAGGGTTCTAAATATCCTCGCCAACCTATTTCTTCTGCCACAAATGCCCATAGTATGATAATAAATTGAGCTGTCGAGATATTCCCCAACATAAAATCCAGTCCAAATAAGACACAATAAATCAGTTTTGCCAAAACCATTGTTGTACACGCAATAATAATCGGAAGAATGATAGCTATTCGTAAATGTTCTTTCCGAAATATTTGCGTAAAATGCGTCTTTACTTTTTTGTTCAGACAAAGAACAACAATCGCGGAAATTGTCGGAGCAGCAGCTTGTATTCCATAAAGAACAAAGCAAACAGAATCATTGGGTATTATTGTTTGAGAAACAAAAGCGACCAAAGGAAGTAAAAATGAAATGAGTAAAAACAAAATTAAATTCTTGTGTTTTCTCA
>CAMWMN010000153.1 GCA_947175385.1 uncultured Clostridia bacterium
GGATATTCGTTTTTTCAGGATAAGGTTGGTTATCCCGAATTCGGGATAACCAACCATATTCAACAGTTGTACCAGAAATACGCGCCATGTTTTCATCGGAACGTAATCCACTCCGTCCGGGTGCTCCGATGCGGGAGTTGGGCGGTCGTCGGGCTTGAATACCCGCTCCGCGAGCTTTCCGTAAAGGAAATACCCCAAGACGAGAATTACAAGCGCACATATAAAAGTTATCATTTTCTATTCCTCTCAACTCTTTGTAATCCTATTAAGGAACTCGTCCGTGGTTTCAGTAAACTCTACCTTTACTTCCGCGCCGCTCTCCACGATAAATTCCGTCATTCCGTATTCCGTTCCGTTGTCCGCCCAGTCGTAGGTATATCCAAGTCTTGTCCACGGATATTCACCATAATAATACGACCAAAGAATGTTATCGTCAAACCATTTCTTGTACTCCTCGTCAACGCTCTCTCCGAAATTCGTTATCATATTCCCGTTTGTCGGGTCGCTCTGATAAGCGGGACGCTTTACGTTTCTGGGGTCGACCCAAAAGCCCGTTACCGTGGAATGCTCGGAATCGGGAGCAAACGAGATAAGCTGCTTTAACCGTGTTTCGGGGTCGCTTGTTTTCCGCAGTTCCTCACTATGGGAGGCAATTTCTTTATCGGTAAAAGTCCACACGGGTCCCCACTGAATTGTAACGGTTTCGCCCGCCGGATAGCTGTCGGGATAGTTGTGCCAGGTGAGTAGCAACACCTTTCCGTCTTTCCATGTAGTCATTTGGTCGCTCTCCACGAGCGATACCAACGGCAGTATTTCGTCCTCATCGGCAAAAGCCGCGTCCGTTACCGCGTCACGGTAAAGCTCCTCGGGAGTTTTGGATACCTCGTTTTTCTTTGCGCAGCCCGAAAAACAAACTGCAGCAGCCGCTATCACCACAGCGAATATCGTTTTTCTCATAACAGCTCCTCCTATATGTTCTTTTTTATACGCAGAATATTCTGCCCGTCTTTGTATTCATACGAAATGTTGTCCATTGTTTTTTTCACCATATAAATTCCCAACCCGCCGATCTCGCGCTCCTCGGCGGAAAGCGTAATATCGGGGTCGGCTTTTGCAAGCGGGTCGTACGGAATGCCGTTGTCGATAAATGTTATCACCACCGCGAGCGGGTTTTCCGTAACTTCAACACGCACGGTTGCCGCGCCGATTTCGGGATTATAGGCATAATGCGCAATATTTCCGAACAGCTCGTCTATCGCGATATCAACCTGCATCTGAGTTTTCATCGGGCAGTCGAGCTGCTCCAACTGCTCGTCCACAAAGGCGGTTACGGCGATTACATTTTCAATAGTCGCGTCAATGGTAAGCTCTTTCATATTAACCCTCCATTCTCGCCTTGTATTCCAGACAAAGCATTGTGATGTCGTCAAACTGCGGAGCGTCGCCCGCAAAACGGTCGATGTCCTCTTTGATTTCAGGCAACAGCTCCGCGGGCGGCAGCGCGGAATGCTCCCCGAGAATCGCTGTTAATCGTTCCATTCCGTACAGTTCGTTTGCGGCGTTTGTCGCCTCGGTAACGCCATCAGTATATTGGAATATCTTATCGCCAACGTCAAGCTGCATTTCGCCGCATTTATACTGCATACCCTCCATACCCGCGAGGACGAATCCCGCCCGTATTTTATACGGCTCGAATTTGCCGCCCTTTTTGCAGATGTACGGAATCTCGTGCCCAGCGTTTACAAATCGGAACTCGCCGCTTACCAAATCCAGAACTCCCTCAAACGCGGTGATGAACAAGCCCTCGCTGTTGGATTCGCACAACAGCTCGTTCACCTCGGTAAACACCTCGCCCAAATCCTTTTCGGGAGTTGTGTGGTCTTTAATTAACGTTTTTCCGATGACCATAAACAACGCGGCGGGAATCCCCTTGCCCGAAACGTCCGCCATAACTATCGCGAGATGACGTTCGTCCACCATAAAGAAGTCATAGAAGTCGCCGCCGACTTCCTTGGCGGGGTTCATTGTCGCGTAAATGTCGAACTCGCGGCGGTCGGGAAACGCGGGGAAAATGCTCGGCAGCATATTCGCCTGAATCCTTGTGGCAACGGAAAGCTCGGTGTTTACGCGCTCCTTTTCGGCGGTTATCGCGGTGAGGTTTCGGGTATATTCCACGATGTCCTTTTCCATTTTTCCGACCGCCACGGCAAGAACGCCTATCTCGTCCTTTTGCTTTATGCCGAGCAGATTATCCGACGATTCGTTGGTTTCGGCGAAACGCTTTGCCTCTTCCGCCACGGTGAGAATCGGCTTGATAACTCCGCGCCGCAGAATCACCGAATACGCGATAATAAACAGAACGATAGCTCCAAGCGTCCATAAAATAACGTGCAGAACGTAGGCATTCCGCGCGTTTTCAAGCCGCGTCATTGCTTTTTCGACCCCGACCACCGCAACGATTTTTCCGCTCGAATCGTATACGGGAAGCCCCGCCGTGGTGTGCGCGCCCGACTCCTCGGAATAGGAGTACAGATATTCCGTGGCGCGTTTGCCCTTTGTAATCATATTGCGGACGTTATTCACATATTTTTCGTCAACACCTATCGCCGTATATCCGAACGGGTATCGGCTGAATCCCGTGCTTTCGTTTACCGAATCATAAATGTATGTAAGAGTTCTGTAATCCGATTCATCGACCTTGGCAACATATATAAAAGCAGTGTTCGTTGCGTTTACGAGAATGTCCAGCCTGTTTTGTATCTCGTCAAATTCCGCATCGGTTTCCCCCGCGGAAAGATATTCGTCAAATTTATCGGGATTCAGAAATGCCGCGGCAGCCTCCGCTATCTCATATGCGGAATCGTTGTACTGCTGCTCCAGAACGGCGGTAAATTCTCTGTATCCCACCACGCTGCACATCGCTCCCAATAATATCCCGAAAACAATTACGCCCAACGTGAGTTTTCCGGCAATGCCAGTCAGCTTTTTCATAGTTTATCTCCTTTTATTGTATGCTCCGCAAAAAAATTCTTCTTTTCCTCCGTATCGAGAAAGTGAAGAATTTTGTTTTGACCCATTAGCTTTCTGGATTCGGCAAGCCTATACTCGTATTCCCGAAAGCTGCCGATTTCCAGAAAAGCAACCCGCAGCGGCGCAATTTCGTGCATCGCAGAACAGGAGCGATAATCAAAATTGGCATTTCGCATACATTCCTCAAGAATCTCATCGGAATTTTCAATTATACCCTCGGCACACTCAATATAAAAAAGATAGCGCGGTGTGATATCCGAAACATCCTCCGTAACGCAATACCCGATGATCTCGGTGCCGGTAATCTCAGAAAAACGCTTTACCGCCGCCGCAAGCTGTTCGCAGTTGGTTTTTTCTCCGGCTATATTTATCACTTGATTTTGTCGATAGCAATATTTCACAACGGGAGCTTTTCCGTACCGCCCGACCACCTCAATTACATCTCCGAGCCGATAGCGGTACAGCCCCGATTGATTCGTGAAAATTATCTCATATTTTTCACCGATATTTATTTCCGACATCGTGAGCGTTTTTTCGGAGTTTTCGATTGGGATAAACTCAAAAAACACCGCCTCGGGAAAAAGGATATATCTGTCGGAAACGTTCATTTTCTCGGCTATTCCGAAAACGCCCTCCGAAGCCGCATACGCGTAATGGTGAACAGGTATTCCGTTCGCATATTCCGATATTTTTCCGGTATAATACGGAAACGACTCGCCGCCTATCGTCAGGATATATTTCACCTTTCCCCAGATTT
>CAMWMN010000154.1 GCA_947175385.1 uncultured Clostridia bacterium
TGTTTTTCTCCCCCATCGCGCCCCCCGCACCCTTGGTTGTGCAGTGCGCCGCTTGCGTTTTGGATTTGCACCTCACTCCTTATTCTAATAGCAAATCCCAAACCGCACGGACGAAAATTGCTTTCGTGATTTGCACTTCACCACAAAATGTTGTTGTATATTTCCGCGCTTTTCCTCCACAATATAATCAAAAATCAATTTGCGGAGGTATTTTTATGGAAAAAATAGCTTTCTTTGACGCCAAGCCCTACGACAGGGAGTGGTTCGACAAAATAAATAATAACAAGTACGAAATCCACTACTACGAGAGCCGTCTGCGACCCGAAAGCGCGCGGCTTGCCGAGAGCTGCACGGCGGTCTGCGCGTTCGTCAACGATGTGATCAACGCCAAGACCATCGACACGCTTGCAGAGTTGGGCGTCAAGGTGATTCTGATGCGGTGCGCGGGGTTCAACAACATCGCGCTGTCCGCCGCTAAGGACAAGCTGAAAATTCTGCGCGTTCCCGCGTACTCGCCGTATGCCGTTGCCGAACACGCAATGGGGCTGATTCTCGCGCTGAACCGCAAGATTCCGCGCGCATATATCCGTACACGCGACTTCAATTTCAGTCTGAACGGGCTTACCGGATTCGACTTGCACGGCAAGACCGCCGGAATCATCGGTACGGGTAAAATCGGTCGCGTATTCATCGACATCTGCCGTGGATTCGGTATGGAAGTTATCGCGTATGACCCATTCCCCGCCGAGAACAGCGGTATTCAGTATGTTTCGCAAGAGGAACTGTTCAAGCGCTCGGACATTATTTCGCTGCACTGCCCGCTCACCCGCGAAACGCGCTACATCATTGATGAACAGGCAATCGCGCTGATGAAAAAAAGCGCGCTTATCGTCAACACCTCGCGCGGGCAGCTTATCGACAGCGAGGCGCTGCTCTCCGCGCTGAACGACAAGCGAATCGGCGGCGCGGCACTGGACGTTTACGAGGAGGAGAGCGGCTTGTTCTTTGAGGACAATTCGGACAAAATCGTCACTGATGAAGTGATTTCCCTCCTCGTTTCCCGTCCGAACGTCATTATCACCTCGCACCAAGCGTTCCTCACCGAGGAGGCTCTCCGCAACATCGCCGAAGTCACCCTTAAAAACTTCGATGATTTTCTCAATGGAAAAGAGCTTGTCAACGAAATAAAACCGTGACTATTTCAGGTCTACAACGGTAACGCCCGTCTCACCCTCTCCGTATGCGCCAAGCCGAAAGCTCTTCACTGCGGGATTTCTCCTTAAAGCTCTGTGGATTGCCTCGCGGAGCGCGCCCGTGCCCTTACCGTGGATTATCACCACCTGTGACAGTCCCGACATTATCGCACTGTCAAGAAAACGCTCCATTTCCATCACGCCGTCATCGCCCATATATCCGCGAATATCCAGTTCCATTCCGCCACGACGGTTGAGGTTGGAGGTTACCGATTTCTTTACTTTCCCCGTTTGCTTTTGTTGCGGGGATTTTTGTTTTTCAATTAAACGCAGATTTTTGGCATTTGTTTTAACTTTCATTGAGCCTGTCTGAACATAACATTGCCCCGACATATTCGGCACGGTCAGCAGCGTTCCCTCGCGGTTGGTATCGGCAAGCCGCACGGAATCCCCCTGTTTGAACGGACGCGGCGGAACATAATTTTCCACTCTGCGCTCCACTACGGGATTCGCATCGTCCTGCATACGATTTAGGCGGCTTGTGGTCTTGGATTTCGCCTCGGAGAGTCCTTTTCGCAGCTCCTCCTTGTCTTTGGTCTTTTTCAGCTCTGTCAACTCGTCAATCAACCTGTTAGATTCCGCGCGTGTCTGCTCAATGATGGATAATGCGCGCTGTCTTGCGTTTTCAAGCTCCTTTTCCTTTTGCTGCTCCAATTCGGAGAGCTTTTGTTTCAGCTCACTTTCGGTAAGTTTCGCGTTTCTTTCGGATTTTGCAACGCTCTCGCGCAGCTCCTCAAGCTCCTTGCGCGATTGCTCCAGCCGCTCGATAACTTGCTCGAATCGGCGGTTCTCGGAGCTTACAAGGCTCTCGGCACGGGAAATTACATAATCGCTCATTCCGAGCTTTTTGGTGATCGCGAACGCGTTGGACTTGCCCGGAACGCCCACAATCAGTCGATATGTGGGCTTGAGCGTTTCCACGTTAAACTCACAGGACGCGTTCTCCACACCGTCCGTTTCCAACGCAAACATTTTAACCTCTTGATAGTGCGTGGTCGCCAACACCTTTGCACGATAGCCCTTCAACTGTTCGAGAATCGACACGGCAAGAGCCGCGCCCTCCACGGGGTCTGTTCCGCTGCCCAGCTCGTCAATCAGCACCAGCGAGTTCTCGTCCGCGCTGTCGAGGATTTTAATCACGTTGGTCATATGCGACGAGAACGTGGAAAGGCTCTGCTCGATGCTCTGCTCGTCGCCGATGTCCACGAAAATCCGCTCGAAGCAGCCGATAACGCTGCCGTCACCCGCCGGAATCATCAATCCGCACTGAGCCATCAGCGTAAGCAGTCCCACCGTCTTGATTGCCACGGTTTTACCGCCCGTGTTTGGTCCCGTGATAATCAGGCAGTCATAATCTCCGCCGATTTCCACGGTTATCGGCACAGCAAGGTCGCGGTCGAGCAAGGGGTGACGCGCGTTGTTGAGCACCACCTTGGGAGTGTTCACGATTTTAGGCGTAACCGCGCGCATTTTCGCACCGAGATTCGCTTTCGAGAAATACAGCTCCAAAATCCCCGAAAGACGGAAATTCTCCGCGATAGTTTCGCAATTTCCGCCGATTTCTGCGGACAACTCCCGCGTGATTCGCTCGATTTCAGCCTGCTCACGCGACTTAAGGACGCGGATCTCGTTGTTCGCCTCCACCACATCCATCGGCTCGATAAAGAACGTCTGCCCCGTTGCCGAGGTATCGTGTACCAATCCTGGCACATCGCCCTTATGCTCACTGCGGACGGGCACTACATACCGCCCGTCACGCATTGTCACCACCGCGTCCTGAAGATAGGAACGTGTGTTTTTATTCTTGATCATACTGTCCAGCTTGTCGCGGATATTCTGCCCCTGCCGCGCAATTCTGCGGCGGATTTGCGCCAGTTCCGCGCTTGCCGCGTCCGACATCTCCTCCTCGGAGATTATCGCTTCGGAAATTCGCCGCTCCAAGGGTTTAAGCGGCACAAGCCCACGGAAATACTCCGCGAGTGTGTTCTCGATGTTCTCACACTGTGAGTACCAATCGCACAACGCGGCTGTTTCACGCAATACCGCCGCCGCGTCCAGCAGCTCCCGAAATGACAACATAGAGCCTGTTTCCGCGCGTTTCAGCGAACCCGAAATATCCTTGATTTTCCGAAACGCGGGAGTTCCGAATTTCGCGGACAGCATAAATGCATCGTCCGTTTTTTTCAGTTCCTCGGTTATGGTTTCATAGTCCGTTACGGGCTTGATGTTCAAAGCCTTTTCACGGCAGGAATCGCTGACGGTCTGTTCCGCAAGCAGCTCCAGAATTTTGTCCAATTCCAATTTCTTATAAAATTTATTCATAATCAATCACCTGCAAAGTGTTTCTATCAAACAATCCGACGTGTTTTTCAACGCCTAAAATCACGCAAAACCGCTCTGTGAGCCGATTTGGCAGCTATTGAAAAACACACGGAAAAATACTGCGATTTTCGGTCAAATTCGGTGGTGCTCAAAACGGCTCGGAGAAACGTTTCGAGTAACTTTACTT
>CAMWMN010000155.1 GCA_947175385.1 uncultured Clostridia bacterium
TATTCCATTCTCAAGGGCGAGGAACTGAACGAGACCGAAGAAGAAGCACCATTGTCTTTTGATGATAAGCAAACTAAAGAGGCGGTTTACAATGAAGAATACCCGCCTGAATTTTTCGATTGTATTATAGTTGACGAATGTCACCGCTCTATTTATAATGTGTGGAGTCAGGTGTTGTCATATTTTGATGCTTTCATTGTGGGGCTTACTGCAACTCCCGACAAACGCACATTCGCCTATTTCAACGAGAATATTGTAAGCGAATATCCAAGAGAACAGGCAATAATTGATGGAGTAAACGTCGGCGAGGATATTTACATTATTGAAACCGATGTCACCAAAAACGGCGCACATATTATGCGGCAGATGATAGAACGTCGCGACAGGCTTTCACGCTCAAAGCGTTGGGAACAACTTGACGAGGACATAAATTATGTCCCAACACAGCTCGACCGCGATATAGTTAATCCGAGTCAGATAAGAACGATAATACGCACATTTAAGGACAAGCTATATACCGACTTGTTTCCCGGCAGAAAGGAAGTACCTAAAACGCTGATTTTTGCCAAAACCGACAGTCACGCGGACGACATCATTCAGATTGTCCGTGAGGAATTTGGCGATGGAAACGAGTTTTGTCAGAAGATTACATATTCCGCGAAAAATCCCGATGGTGTGCTGAGTTCGTTCCGTAATGATTATTACCCGCGAATTGCCGTTACCGTTGACATGATAGCCACGGGAGTTGACGTAAAGCCGATTGAGTGCCTAATATTTATGCGTGATGTACGCAGCAAGAATTATTTCGAGCAAATGAAGGGCAGAGGCACGAGGACGCTTGACAAGGAGGACTTGCGCAAGGTCTCCCCCTCTGCAGTGGACAGCAAGGATCATTTCGTTATTGTGGACGCGGTGGGAGTTACCAAGTCCAAAAAGACCGATACTCGCACGCTTGAACGCAAACCACTTGTGTCAATGAAAGAACTGATGATGAACGTTGCACTCGGCGCAAAAGACGAGGACACGCTGACTTCTCTTGCTAACCGCATAATCAGCCTCAACAGCAGAATGACCGTCGCCGAGAAAAAGCAATTTGAGAAAAATGTCGGCATGAGCGCGGGAAAAGTTGCCGAAAGTCTGCTGAATGCATTTGACGAAGATGTAATTCTTGAAAAAACAAAGTCCGATACCGGAGAAAACGAACCGACTGAGGAACAACTTGAACAAGCGAAGACGGCACTTATTAAGGAAGCTGTTGCGCCGTTCTACAAGCCCGAAACACGTGATTTTATCGAGAATATGCGGCGCTGTCACGACCAGATCATCGACAATGTGAATCTTGACACGGTGCTTTTTGCGGATTTCGATACAAAGCGCGAGGAAACCGCCGACAAAATAATAACCTCGTTCCGCGGGTTTATTGAGGAAAACAAGAACGAGATCATTGCACTTCGGATCATTTACGATCAAAAATACTCCGACCGTCCTATGGCTATTGAGCAGTTGAAGTCGCTGTACGAAAAACTCCGTGCCAAGGGAATTACTGTTGAACGGTTGTGGGAGTGCTATGCACTGAAACAGCCTACGAAAGTCAAGCGCGGTACAATGGCGCAGCTTACCGATCTGATTTCCATTATTCGATTTGAAATGGGTTACGAGGATAATTTGTCGCCGTTTGCGGATAAGGTCAATTACAACTTTATGAAGTGGACGCTTGAGAAAAACGCGGGTGCAGAACACTTCTCCGATGAGCAAATGGAGTGGCTGCGCCTGATTAAGGAGCATATTATAACCTCGCTCAGCATTGAGACGGAGGATTTGGATTTGAACCCATTTGATCGCAGGGGCGGTCTGGGAAGATTTTATGAAGTTTTCGGAGAGCGGTACGAGGAACTGCTTCGGGAAATGAATATTGTGTTGGTGGCGTAATATGAGCAAAAAAGCAAGAAAATGGACATACGCATTATTGAAAGATGTATGCACAGAAATAATTGATGGGACGCATAAAACTCCCAAATATGTTTCCAAAGGAATACGGTTTATTTCTATTGCAAATATTCGACCATATAAACCGTTTAATTTTAGCAGCTATGAGCGGTATATTTCAGAAGAAGAACACGATCTTCTTGTTAAGCGTGTTAAACCACAATATGATGATATATTGTTTTCAAGAATTGGCACTCTCGGCTATGCAAAAAGAATAGATATTTATGAAGATATATCTATTTTTGTAGGGTTGGGCTTGGCGCGACCTAATAAAAGTATTATTTTACCTAAATACCTTGAATATTTTATGAACACACACGAGGTATATAAGTTTTCAGTTAATAACGCAAAAGGTACAGGACGGCTTACTCTGCCTCTCGAGGCAAGCAGAAATATGCCAATCAGATATCCATCAATTTCAGAGCAAGCTCGCATAGTATCGCACATTGAAGAGCTTTTCTCCGAGCTTGACAAAGCTGTTGAAACACTGCAAACAACTAAAAAACAGTTGGCGGTTTATAGGCAGGCAGTGTTAAAAGAGGCGTTTATCAAAGTTGATAAAACAATAGCTGTTGAATCCGTATGTATTCATATCACAGATGGAGACCATATGCCTCCTCCAAAATCTTTACATGGAATCCCGTTTATTATGATTTCCAATATTGAAGACAACAAGATTAACTGGGATAGCACAAACTATGTTGGGATTGAATATTATAACAAAATTGGAGAGAAAAGGACACCCAAACGCGGTGATGTGCTTTATACTGTAACAGGCTCTTTTGGTATTCCCGTGCTTGTGGATTTTGACAAAAAATTTTGTTTTCAGCGACATATTGCATTGCTTCGTCCAAGCGAAAAGATATTACAAAAATATCTTTATTATGTAATGCAAATACCGGATGTTTATTCTCAAGCGAAAAAAATGGCAACGGGAACGGCACAGAAAACCGTTGGTCTAAACATGCTTAGGCAAATACAAATTCCATATACGGCAAACAAAAAGCAACAGCAAGAAATTGTTACACAAATTGAAAGCAGACTGTCCGTTTGCGACCGCATAGAAAAAACGGTTGATGCCGCGCTTTCCCAAGCGGAGGCTATGCGGCAAAGCATATTGAAAAAGGCATTTAATGGAGGTTTATTATAATGAAAGATTTGTTTTTTCCGTACTATGTAAACAAAGGAAGGCTTTTGGACATTTATGCTATTTTAAATCAAGGCTATTCGGAATACGAAGAAATTACCTCATCTATTGCTTTCGAAAAGCAAAAAGTTGATAAAGGTGAAGTGTCGATTGGAGCAAGTTTTAAGCTGTTTAATTTTGGTGGAACTGCATCTGATGAAAAAACTAAAACCAATACAGAAAACAATCAATCGACTGAAAAGAAAATTCAAACTATAACATCGACTTTAAGAATTGTATTGGACGAGATGAGAGAGAAAAAATATCTTTGTTCTTTGGAGAAAGCCGAAGACGGAGATTTTGTTGAACTTGATTCTATAACTTTCCAAATAAATTCAATTAAAATGCTTATGGATGAAATAGAAGAAATTCTTAAACTTTACGGTGACTTGAAAGCATTCAACAGTCGCGAAGTTAAAACAGCAGTCGGACAATTTAAAAATGTTTCAAAAACAATAAGAACAATGTTCAACGGTGAAGAAGTGTTATTTGAAACAGACAGCTACGCAATTATTGGAAATATTTTTGATGAGTTTATATA
>CAMWMN010000156.1 GCA_947175385.1 uncultured Clostridia bacterium
CGAGATTACGGCATTCCCCAACGGCTGATATAAAATGGATTCGCCCATATCGAATAACATCGGAATTTCGTATTTCAGGAACGCTGCTTCGACATATTTCGCGTATGTGCCGATATTCGGACAAAGCACAGCGATTTCGCGGTAGCGCAACCCTTTTTGGGCGGTGAGCTGCTTGATTTTCGCGCAGACGAAATCCAACTCTGAATACACATTCGCAGCATTGACGACCTCAACGGAATCCGTAACCGGAATGTCGGATTTTCCGCCCTGAAACAGATTTTTTGCCAGTTCACACAGCGGCGAATCGTCTGCGGTTTTTTCGGGCGCAGAATGCGAAAACTTCACGGGGATTCCCTCGTCACGTGCCTTTTCTTTCAGCAGATTTATGTTGAGATTTGCTGTTGCGAACACCTCGCGTTTTCTGTCACAATCTGCGACAAAGCCGAACGTTATATTCGCCGATTTTTCGATAAGCTCACACAGAAAACGCATCTGTCCGCTCGTAAAATCGTTGAAGCAGTCCACAAAAATATCCGCGCCGGAAAGGGGATTGTCGGAGTGCTGAGCGATATAATCCGCCGCCAGCGTAATCACATCAGGCTTGTCAATATAATCGGCGAGTTTTACTTCGTATTCCGTGTATAACATACACGTATCTTCGAGCTTCATTGCGAGGGGCGAATTTTCCGGGATTTTCTCATTGTCGGATTCGGCGAGAGAAAGCTCCAGATCCCGCGCGGAAATCCCGGCTGTTTTCAGTGTGGAGATGGTCTGCACCATCTTCTCGCTGAACCCCTGCCGCGCGGAAATCCCCGCCAGCGCGGAAAGTTCTCCGCTCCATTCCGAAAGGGTCTTGTGCATGATCACGTTCTTCACAATGTCGTCCGCGAGAGGGCGAGCTTCGCCGCTGAGCCTCAGAATTTCGTCCGAAAGCCCCGAAAACGTTGTAATTTTAATATCCTCCAATCGCGCGAGTAAGCCCTTGCTCTCAAGAATCCGATATACCGCGTGTTCTGTTTCGTACTCAAACTGTTCGGGCACGATGTAGACAATGCTGCGGTGAGCTTTGCCGCCCTCCAACAGTGAAATCAGCTCTTTGCGCACACCCGCGCCAATATCGCGGTTCGCCCTTTCAGCGATGAATTTAACCATTTTGACTCCTTTTGTAAACGAAGCTGTTGCTCTTTTTTCCGACCTTCTCGATTATTCCCACGCTCCGCAAGACTTCCGTCCGCAGCGAGCTTTTGGCTTCCTTTGCCGCCTTGGAAAGCTCCGCCTTGGTAAAGCATTCGGGGAGATTGTCCGGTAGAAAACGCTGATAATCCCGAGGATTTTCCAGTCGGATTTCATCAACTAGCTCTGACGGATACTTTTCGATTACGCACTTTTTTCGCGCGGATTTACTCCGCAAATCGGGGATTTTTTCACCTTTGAAATATACGCGCTTTTCGACCTTTAATTTTGCGATAATAATTGTGAGGTTTTCATTTTGGAGCAGCTCCCTGAGCGAGTACAGTTCCTCAAATACATCAAGCCAAGAGCGCGTTTTGCGCGGATTGGATAGTGAAACGACCTCGCCGCTGTCCGAGTTGATGAACAATGTCCGCGATTCGGAAATTACGGGGTGTACAACGTTTACCCGAGTAAACTCCAGAAATGTCCGCAGCTTTGGAATCAGCCTGTAAAGTGCTTTCGTCTGGATTTCAAAAATCCCGTCCTCGCTTACCGCGTCCGCGAAAAAGCTGCCGATTTTGATTTCCTGTTCGTCCGCATAGGGCGCGTAATAGTTTTTCAGTGCCGCGTGAATCAGTTTTTCGTTCTGAGTACCAACGGAGCCGTGCATTCCGCGTTCGCGGAAATGCGCACGCTCTACGGCTTTCATAAAGCGTTCATTTGCGCTTGTTTCGTTCAATAAAACTCGCCACCCCATCGTTATCATTGGATTCTATAATCAAATCCGCGCAGTTTTTCAGTTCATCACAAGCGTTCTCCACTGCCACACCCGTATCTGCGGATTTAATCATCGAAATGTCGTTGATATTGTCGCCGAAGCATATTAAGCTGTCCGCTCCGACAATTTCCCGCACCTGCTTTGCAGCATTCGCTTTGGACGCAGATTTGTCGTAAATTTCGTACCATATGTAATTGTCGTAGGTGTCGCGTTGGATATTTTTCGCGAATCCGTTTTCAGTAGTAAAAACACTGTCCATCAGCTCCATTTTTGACGGATTCAGCGCGGTGAAGTAGAAAATCTCTCCCGCGAACAGTTCCTCAAAGCTCTCCGCCTCGCGCAGCCGTTTGTCACCGCGACGCGAATTTACATAGGATTCCACTGCCGCGAATTGGCTTTTAAGATACGACACGCGTTCCTTGCCGTCAATAAACGAATATGTAAGCGGCGCGATTTCCTCGCGCGTGAAAAATTCCCGCGCAAGCTCCATACATTCCGCCGAGTACACATTTTCCGCCAGATGCTTTCCGGTTCGCGAATCCACAACAAAAACGCCGTTAAAGAGAACGGCGGGGCAGTTGAGATTAAGCCGCTCTACAAGCGGTGCGGCGCTGGCATAAGAGCGCGCGGTAGCGTAGCTGAACCGAGCGCCCTCGCTGATTAGTCTGTTAAGCGTGTTTACGGTGTATTCGGACAGCGATTTATCCGAGCGCAATAGCGTGCCGTCCAAATCGGTCAAATAAAGCGTCATATCTACACTCCTTTCAATACTCCTTGCAGCCCTCCACAACGAATCTATGCCCCAACATATATTCGCGAAGCTGCTCTGTTGTCGGAAAGCAGTCTCCTTCGCTCTGTATGGCGATACTTCCGCAGGCGTTGGCGCGAATCACCGCCTCGCTTAACGGAATATCCTCGATAATGCCGCTTATCAGTCCCGCTGCGAACGCGTTTCCCGCGCCGTGCGTGTCCACAACCTTGTCCGCACGGAATGTCGGCGCGTATCCGCTCTCCTTGCCGCTTTGGAAGTACGCGCCGTTTTTGTCCAGTTTCACAACGATTTTTCCCGTGCCCCAATCCAGATAATGACGGGCAATTTCCTCGGGATTGTTCAGTCGACACAATGTCGCTGCCTCCTCGATTGACGGAATGAAAATATCCGATGAGAACGACAAACCTTCAATTATATTATACTTTTCAGGCTCAACTGCGTTGAGATTCGGATCAAAAATCATGGGAATTTCGAGCCGTGAACACTGTACACGTATCTTCCCGAAGATGTCCTCGCGTTCGCCCAAATCGGACACCGCGTAATCACCCGTAAAAAACACCGCCGAAACTTCTGTTGTCAAACGCGGAATCTCTGAGGCTTCCTCCGCGTTCACACCCAATGCACGTAAACCGGTTGCCACATTCGGACTTCCAAAGGTCAGAACCTTGCCCAAATTTGCCATAGCGTCCACCTCCCGCAATTACTCAAACATCTTTATATTTCCGTCTGCGTGCGCAAATCCCGAAAAACCGCTTGCTTGTAAGCGATTGAGGAACGCGCCAAGTTTTTTCGGTTTGTGGAAAATCGACACGTCATATTCCGCGCGAAGCTCCTCGGCTTTCGCGTACCCCTCGGTGAAACCGT
>CAMWMN010000157.1 GCA_947175385.1 uncultured Clostridia bacterium
ATCCGCCGAAAGAAACAGGCTCTTGGTCTGAAAGAAAATCCGTTGGAAAATCCACAGTTCAGGGAGTGATCGATTGCTTAATAACCGCGAAATTTATTCTACAAACCTACCACACCGCGCCATTGCGGTGTATATGTATCTGCGCGACCGCGCGGATAAAAACGGCGCGTGTTTTCCCGCGATTTCCACAATTGCGGCGGATTTGAAGATGTCCAAAAGTACCGTGAAACGCGCGCTCGGCGACCTCGAAAAAGCGCATTACATTCGGCACGAGCGCAGATACAGACAATCGGGTGGCAACTCATCGAATCTCTACTTCGTTGAGCGACCGCCCTAAATTTTTGAAAATTATACTCACTCACAAGGGTAAATTCTGCCTTGTCGGTGGTCTATGGATAGGTTCATCATGAACCTACAAATTAAGTAACCAATATAAAATTTTTTATTTTGGAGAAAGGAATTTTTTATGCCCTACATCAATTTTTCGGAGGACGATCTATATCGCGCGAATACCGCGGATTTGGTATCCTATCTGGAGCAGCACGGGGAGCGCGTTCAGAAGGTCGGCTCAACGCGCAAATACGTTTATACCGACGCTGGCGGAACGCATGACAGCATTACAATTTCGGGCGGAAAATGGTATGATCACAGGAATCAGCGCGGCGGTTATGCGGTCAAGTTTCTGCAGGAATTTCTGGGTTTTTCTTTTCAAGAATCCGTTTTGGAATTGCTTGATGGGCATTGCAACGCGGAGGTTGTCAGACCCGCTCCAAAGCCTGTTGTCAAGCCGTTTGAGCTACCCGAACCCAACTCGGATATGCGGCGAGTTTTCGCGTATTTAACGAAACAAAGATTCATTGCTCCGCAAATAATTTCGCATTTCGCACACGAAAATAAAATCTATGAGGACAAAAAATACCACAATGCCGTGTTCGTTGGAATGGATGAAAACGGCACTCCCAAGCAAGCTTCGGTGCGCTCCACGCTAAGTTTCGGAAAGACATTCCGCATAACGGTTGCAAATTCGGATACAAAATACAGCTTCTCTCATTTCGGAAATGACGAGAAGCTGTTCGTTTTTGAGGCTCCGATAGATATGCTGTCGTTCATTACACTCTACCAAAAGGATTGGAAAAATCATAGCTACATCGCGATGAACGGAGTGTATGAATCCGCGCTGCTAAAGGCTTTGGAGAGTCATTCGGAATTACAAAATATTTATTTTTGCACCGATAATGACGAGGGCGGAATTGACGCGGCAGAACGTTTGCGCGATATTTTGCGCGAGAAAAATTACGCAAATATTTTCCGAATTTCGCCGCAAAATAAAGATTGGAATGAGGACTTGAAAGCGCATAATGGCGCGGAATTTCTGCCTTCTGTCCCGCACGTACGCAAGGAAAAATATTTAGATTTTGTTTCGGAATTAAGTGTAATTAAAATTAATCCGAATCGAATTTCCGAGGATTTAATTTCAATTTACAACTCCGCCGACCGAGTAAGGTTAGCCGAGTTTTCTCTTGCGGCGAGCGAGCATTTTTTGAAAATTGCGGGAGAGAAATTTTCGTTGGACAAGATGAAAAACAGGCTTGCGAACGAGTACAAATGTTACCAAGATAAGGGCAGCATTTCCGTGAAACTCGGCAAACTTCAAACTGTTGTAACGTCAGGTCTGGAGCAGTTTCGCAAGCCATCGCAACCCGCTGCGGAGTTGAAAATAACGGCGCGGAAATTGTATGAAATCGCAAACTGTGCGCTGAAATTAGCAACGGAGGAAACACTTGTTCAACGCGCCAAGCAAACAGAAACGTCCGAGGAAATTCCCACGGATGAAACGCAATTCTCTCAAGCAATGAGTTTTTAATTTTGGAGGAAAAATGAATCAAACACAAATCTTGCTGCTCTGCGTTTGCGGAGCAGTTTTTCTTGTAATCGCAATAATCGCCGCAATTGGCGACCACTATTCCCTCAAGGGAATCCCGAATAAGCCCGTGGGCAACGGACAACATGGTACGGCGCGATTCGCAACCAAAACCGAGATTTCCAAGACTTATAAACAGATTCCATACATGCCAAAATTATGGCGAAACGGAGAGCAGCTTCCGAACGTGGACGGTCTGATCGTTGGCTGCGTGGATCGCGCCGGAACGATGACCGCGCTTGTTGACGACGCGGATATCCACACGCTGATGATCGGTGCGTCAGGTGTCGGCAAGACCGCGAATTTTTTATATCCGAACATCGAATACTGCTGTGCGGCGGGAATGTCATTTGTCACAACGGATTCAAAGGGCGACCTCTACCGCAACACCGCGACCATCGCCGAAAAATATTACGGGTACAAAATTTCCGTGATTGATCTCCGTAACCCGACTCGCAGCAGTGGTTACAATATGCTCTACCTCGTGAATAAATACATGAATTTGTACAAATCCGAGGGAAAATTGGAGTTCAAGGCAAAGTCCGAAAAGTTCGCGAAGATAACTTCAAAAACAATTATCAGCGCGGATGGCAATGTGTCCAATATGGGACAAAATGCGTTTTTCTATGAGGCTGCGGAGGGCTTGTTGACAGCGGTCATACTGCTGATCGCGGAATTTTGTCCTCCCGAAAAGCGGCACATCATCAGTGTTTTCAAGCTGATACAGGATCTGCTCGCGCCGTCCGGAACAAAGGGCGTATCTCGCTTTCAAATGCTGATAGACAAACTGCCAGGCGAGCATAAAGCGAGATGGTTTGCGGGGGCGGCACTTAACTCGTCGGATCAAGCAATGGCGAGCGTTATGTCGACTGCGCTGTCACGACTGAACTCGTTCATCGATTCCGAGTTGGAGCAGATTTTATGCTTTGATACCTCAATTGACGTGGAGGAATTCTGCAACCGCAAATCCGCGATATATCTTGTTTTGCCGGAGGAGGATTCCACGAAACATTTTTTAATTTCGCTGATTTTTCAGCAGCTCTATCGAGAAATACTGACTGTTGCCGACGAGAAAGGCGGAACGCTCGACAAGCGCGTAATGTTCTATATGGACGAGATAGGCACGCTGCCCAAAGTCGACGGGTTAGAAATGATATTCTCCGCATCGCGTTCCCGAAAGGTTTCGATTGTCGCAATTATCCAATCGTTGGCGCAGTTCGAGAAAACCTACGGCAAGGAGGGTGCGGAGATCATTGTAGACAACTGCCAATGCACTCTGTTCGGAGCGTTCGCGCCCAACTCCAAGACCGCCGAGGCGATGTCCCAAAACCTCGGCAAGCAGACGGTTCTCAGCGGAACGGTGTCAAGGTCGAGTGGAAAAGATGGATGTTCGCGTTCCTTGCAAATGATCGAGCGACCGCTCATGACCGTTGATGAGCTGAAATCCATGCCGAAAGGTCACTTTATTGTGATGAAAACAGGCTGCCACCCGATGAAAACGCGGCTCAAGCTGTTCTTCAAATGGGGAATACAGTTTGAAAACGCCTACTCCATTGAGGAAAAATCCGAGCGCAAGGTGCATTATGCCGACAGCCGCGAGGTCGAGGCAGCGGTGTTGAAGATGTTTCCGCCAAAACCTGT
>CAMWMN010000158.1 GCA_947175385.1 uncultured Clostridia bacterium
GGATATTCGTTTTTTCAGGATAAGGTTGGTTATCCCGAATTCGGGATAACCAACCCTACTCGATATCCTCGAATAATCCCCGAGGATTTTCCGATCCCCGAGGAGCTCTTTTCTTTGAGCTTGCCCGAATTATCGAAGAAAAAAGACCTTCAGCTTTTCTGCTTGAAAACGTTCCCCGACTCATTTCTCATGACAGCTTCAGGACGTTTCAGACCGTCCTCTGTACGCTTTCGAAATTGGGGTATTGTATTGAATGGATGGTGTATAACAGCGCAGCCTTTGGGCTTGCGCAGTCGAGGAACAGGGTGTACATTGTCGGACATCGCCGTCCAGAACGCGCCGGCAAAATATTTCCTGTCGAGTTCGGCGATTGCGAAAGCCCTGTCGAGATTATAGGCGGACCGCAAGGTTCAAGGGTCTACTCTGCCGAGGGAACGGCGGTAACGCAGTGTGCGGGCGGTGGCGGCAGCGGTGGAAAAACCGGATTGTATTTTTTCGATATGAATCCCGATTTTGATTTTACGGAAAACGCTCGCTGTCTCCTTGCACGATATGATTCGGGAGTGAGCAATCACAAGGGCGTTAATTCGGGAATTTTTGTCGAGGGAGATTTCCCGGGTGCGGTCAGGTTCATCGACAAAAACGGAGTGCTGCGGATTGGCATTCTACGCAAACTCATGCCACTTGAGAGTTGGCGGCTGCAAGGCTTTGAGGACGATCAATTTAACAAGGTTGCTGCGCTCGGAATGCGTGATGGTCAGCTTTACAAAATGGCTGGCAACGCGGTTTCCGTTCCCGTTATCAAGGCGATAGGCGAGAAAATTCGTGATGTTATTTTTGACGGAGGTGAGGAAAAATGAAGCCAATTAACGCAAACGAAGCGGACTATGAGCGTTTTGAAATTCTCGGTCATGACGCTCTTTTCACGAGTTTGCGAATTGACCGCAAGACGCTCCCCAAGGGGCTTCACGCCTACGATATCCGCGACAGTGATGACTGCAACGGAACGCCCTCCGAGGTGCGGAAATTCGTGATGGTCAACCATTGGGGAACTGTGGTCACGCGGGAGCCTATCGAGGGCGCGGACGAGGGAATCGTGCTTAACGAGGACGATTATAACTACCTCGGTGAGAACATGACGCTCGATGAGTTCGCAAATCCCGCTCCCGTGATGGAGCAGAGAATGTAACAAATAATTGTGTTCGCCTGTGAAACAGCAGGTGCAGCACGACTCCAAATTAAATTATGTTGATCGGTCACTTAGCTGTTTTGCAGAGCAACGCAAACAGGAGGTGATCAAATCAATAGTTTTATGAGTTGGATTGGCGGTAAAAAAAGCAGCCGCGATATAATTATTCCGAGGTTTCCATTGTACTATGAGAAGTATGTGGAAGTCTTCGGCGGAGGCGGATGGATACTTTTCGGAAAGCCGCCCGGAAACGATCACGAGGTGTTCAATGATTTCAACAGCAATATCTCGAATTTGTATTCTTGCGTTCGGGATAAGAGTTCGGAGCTGATCGAAAAGCTGCGGTTCGTGCTGAACTGCCGTGAGGACTTCGACAGGATAAAACACATAATCAGCGAAAAAGCGGAAATTGGTGACGTGGAAAGAGCCGCCGAGTTTTATCAATTAATTCGCTACTCTTACGCAAGTTCCTGTGATAGCTTCGGTGGCAAACCACATTCCATGTGGGGAAACTTTCCGCTTATCGAACAGGCTTCAAGGCGATTGCAAAAGGTCGTGATTGAAAACAAGGATTTTGAGAAACTCATCTCAGCGCAGGACAGCGAGGTGAGCTTTTTTTATTGCGATCCGCCGTATTTTTCGACCGAGGATTATTATTGCAATGTCGGCTTCAAAACCGCTGATCATGAGCGTTTGCGGGATTCGCTGAAAAATATTTCGGGGAAGTTTTTAGTTTCGTACAATGACTGCCCCGAAATTCGCGAGTTGTACAGCGGTTACGAAATGTATTCGTATGAGCGTTTGAACAATATCCGCCAGAGGTTTGACGGCGGCAGTATGTTCGGCGAATTGTTAATCGCGAATTACGATTTGAACGAGCGATTGCAAAATTGCAAACAATACACATTATTTGATTTGGAGGACAACAATGGTGACGTTTAACAGCAAAATTACTAAAGGTGGCAACATTAAGATTTCCGCTCAACTACGGGAAATTCTCGCTCTCGTGCCTAATGACAGGGTTACAGTAACTATCGATTGTGACGCACCCGATACGCTGAGAATTCCGCCGGAATTTTTGGAAGAAGCGGGTATTCCCGAGGACAGCGTTCTCGAGGTTTACGCCGAGGATGGACGCGTGATCGTACAGGAGGCTGACGATGACTGAAAACGAGATTATCCTTTTTAAGCACGAGGAATTCGGCGAAATCCGCACGTTGAATATTGACGGCGAGCCGTGGTTTGTGGGCAAGGATATTGCGGAAGTTTTGGGATATGCAAAAGCAAGAAATGCGATTGCAACGCACGTTGATGAGGAAGATAAAACACCCGCCCTAATTCGGGGCGGGTGCTCTACAGGATCGCAGACCACAACAATCATCAACGAAAGCGGCTTATACAGCCTCATCCTTTCGAGCAAGCTGCCGAGTGCAAGAAAATTCAAACGTTGGGTAACCTCCGAGGTTCTCCCCTCTTTGAGAAAACATGGTGCATACTTTACCGCGGAAACCTTGCATAAGACCATGAGTGATCCGCGGGAACTCGCAAAGCTGCTCACAGAGCTAGCTGACGAGCAAGAAAAACGCAAAAAACTCGAAGAAGAAAATGCGTTTTTGACCATAAAAGCAAATTATTACGATCGAATTTTGCATAGTAAAAATTCCGTTCCCGTAACGCAGATTGCGAAAGATTACGGAATGTCGGCGATTACGTTCAATAAAATGCTGCACGAGTTTGGAGTACAATATCCGATTCGCAATTCGTGGGTTTTATACGCGGAATACGCGAATCTCGGCTATACACAAAGCAGAACATACACCATTGATGAGGACAAGGCGGTTATGCACACCTACTGGACGCAAAAGGGGCGGGTTTTCCTCTACAAATTTTTACGCGAAAGGGGAATTTTTCCGACTTGCGAACAGGAGGATTTTGATGATACCTCTGTATAAGAACTCCCATTCGTATGCGCTGCGATTTGACGATATAGACGCTTGGCGGGATAGCTTCCGCGAAAATATCCGCTGCCGTGAATATCTTGACGAACAGATCAAGCAGAATTTTGACGGTATGTATTTAAAGAATACCTGCGTTGAAAATTGCGTGAAGGAATTCGGCTATGACCGCACTATGTGGGTGATTGCGAACACAATTCAAGATCGAAAAAACGACGGCAGATTTCATCGTGAAAACACCGATTGGGCAAAGCGTTTCGACATTCCGAAAAGCGACAGAAATTACGAATTTTCTCTTCGTTGTCACAGCTGTTTGGTGGACGGCGCGGCGGATTCGATTCGGGAAATGTACGCGAAATTA
>CAMWMN010000159.1 GCA_947175385.1 uncultured Clostridia bacterium
TTTGACCTGTTTGTACTTTCGCATAGTTTGTTTTTCCTAATAGATTTTATTGTTGTGCGCTCCTGCGCGAGTTAGTCTTGGGTAATGAATTTAAGGGCGGCGGGTTCCCTAAAATTTTTCGAGGGGGCATACCGAGAAATGGAAAATGTTGGCAAAGTATGGACAACTTTCTGTGCTTGCTAATCAATCCAAACACAAAAGTAGTCCATTCCATTTTTTCTCGTCTTTTTCAAAAAGTATGACCCCCCCAATTTTTCATCTGCAGCGGCGAACAGCAGATCGTGCCATCCCCTCTCACTTATAGGAAATTTTTTGCCGTTTTTTCAATCTAAAAAGATTGTGCAAATGCACATAAGGGGGATGTCAAATTTGTTTAAAAAAGAGAAAATCAAAATTGGTGGGAAGATTATACTGCAAAATTCGCTGATTTTTTTCCTTTAAGTGAAAGGCAAAATTCTCAGAACAGATTTTCGCCGATCTGTTTCGAACTTCGTCAAATATTTTCCCTCCCAAAAAAATTTTCATCAAGATGGGGTAGAGCAGAGAGCGCTCGGTTTTACAGATTGGGAATGAGCAGGAGGGGTTGCTGCACATTACACGAGAAAAAATTTTCTAGCTTCAAGGTTTACGGCAATCACTTTGGTTGCCTCGACTGCTCAAAAAAGTATGCCCCCTCCAATTTTTCATCTGTGGCGGTAAACAGTAGACCATGACATCCCCTCCCACTTATAGGAAAAATATTTCGGAAAATTCAACGGTTTTCCGAAATATAATTTTTTAGTTTGTAGGTATTCACATATTAGCGCTATGTGAATTGTGCAAAAAAGAGATTTGAAAAAAACTTTTTTCAAAACCGTTGAAAAATCGCTAAATTTTTTCCTATAAGTGAAAGGCAAAATTCTCGGAGCAGTTGCTCGCCGTTCTGTCCCGAACCTTGCCAACAAATTTTGCTTTTCAACATTTTTTCAATAGAGAGGGGGAGGACATTGGATAATGTTTTCTCGGAGATAAAGAGCAGGCTGGCTATGCCGGAGGTCGCAAGGTTCTACGGATTGGAAGTGAATAGGGCGGGTATGGCTTGCTGCCCGTTTCACGACGATAAAAGTCCGAGCCTTAAAGTCTATGACGATCACTTCTACTGTTTCGGCGGCGCGAAGCAAACAAGTTCGCCCCTGCAACGGGCGACTGCACGGGGTTCGTAGCAAAGCTGTTCGGGCTGCGGCAGATAGACGCAGTAAAAAAGATCAGCGAGGATTTTGGATTGGGGCTGTTTGACAGAGGTAACGCCGTACCTATTAAAATGGCAGCCAACCCAAAGTACGAAATGCAGAAGTGGATTAGTGAGGCAAGGCAGACAGTGAAAGAGTACCTGACCACACTTTACAAATGGCATAGGGACTACGCTCCCCAAAATCCGTCGGAGCAGCTTCACCCGCTGTTTGTCGAGAGCCTGCAAAAGATGGACTACATAGAATATCTCGCGGATATTCTCTCGCGCGGCTCGGAGGACGATAAGCGTGATCTGTACGAGAACGGCAAAGATGAGATCAAAAAAATCCGGAACTGCTTGGACGAACTCGCCAACGTTCAGCAGTTTGAAAAGCATAAAGCAATTTAAGGCGGTATGACAAAAATAAAGGTAGGTGATGTGAATGGAAGAACAGAATAAGCACGTTGTTGCTCTTGCCGATGAGTAGCTTGACGCGCTGGCTCAAAGTCTTTTGCCTGTTATGCAGGAATTCTTTTCCTCCGATAGGGGTAAGAAAATTTGGGTAGAACATCTTGAAAAGAATCAGCAGGGCAACGAGAATGTGGCATGATTATATCGCACTCGAAAGTCGTAAAAAGTATGCTATTTATCGCTTTAAATCATTGGCAAAATCTTTCGGGTGTGTTATAATTAAAATATAGAGCAGCACAAAAAATTTTGACAAACTATATTTAATGATGTATAATAAAGGAGGTAAATTAGATGAGAGCAGTAATTTATGCGCGGTATTCCTGCGACAATCAGCGTGAGGAAAGTATCGAGGGTCAGCTTCGTGAGTGCAAAGAATTTTCAGAGCGTAAAGGCTACACACTCGTTGGCTCGTATATTGACAGAGCGGTATCGGCAAAGACCGACAATCGCCCCGAATTTCAAAGAATGGTCAAGGAGAGTTCCGGTGGGCTTTTCAATATGGTCATTGTTTGGAAGTTGGATAGGTTCGCACGGAACAGATACGACAGCGCACATTACAAAGCGGCGCTTCGTAAAAATGGAGTGAAAGTTGTTTCCGATACGGAAGTCATATCCGAGGGCGCGGAGGGAATAATTCTCGAATCGGTGCTTGAGGGGTATGCGGAATATTACTCCGCTGAGTTGTCCGAAAAAGTCATAAGGGGTATGACCGAGAACGCTTTGAAATGTCAATACAACGGCGGGTATATTCCGGTAGGTTACAAAAGTTGACGAGTACAAGCATTGCCAAATTGATAAACTGACCGCGCCGTTTGTTAAAGAAGCGTTTCTGATGTACGTCAACGGCAGACAGATTAAAGATATTGTGACATACCTCAATGAAAATGGTGTCCGTTCGTCACGCGGCAAGCCGATAGGCAAGACTACGGTCACGGCACTTTTGCAGAACCGCAAGTACATAGGCGAATATCAATACCGAGATGTGGTCGTACCGAACGGGGTTCCCGCGATCATTTCAAAGGAATTGTTCGCGTTGGCAATGGACAGGCTGGAGAAAAATAAGTACGCTCCGTCCACCTACAAAGCGGACGACCGTTATCTTCTTTCAACAAAACTGATCTGCGGCTGCTGTGGAGCGACTATGGTCGGCGAGAGCGGCACGGGTCGCAACGATAAGAAGTACCATTATTATAAATGCTCGAACGCAAAGCGCAAAAAGGACTGCAAGAAGCGCACCGTCCGCAAGGTGGATGTTGAAGAAGCGATTATTCGGAAAACCGTGTCATACATCTTTGACAAGGAGATAATGGACGGTATTGTAAGCCAGGTTCTTCAATGGCAGGAGCGCGAGAATACCACGCTGCCATTGCTACAAAAAGAGCTTGCCGAAATTGAAAAGTCACTTTCCAATGTTATGGCGGCTATTGAGCAGGGAATCATCAATCCGACAACCAAAAAACGCATGGACGAACTCATGGAGCAGAAAACAGACCTTGAAGTCAAGATCGCTCGCGAAGAAATTCAAGATCAGATATTGACAAAAGAGCAAATCGAGTTTTGGCTTTCAAAGATGGTAAGCCTTGATCTTGCAAACAATGACAACAAGCAGAGAATCATTGACACATTTGTTAATTCGATCTATGTATATGATGATAAAGCCGTTATAAACTTTAATTGCTGAGAGGAATCCAAGGTGATTCCTCTCAAATTAAGCACTTACGTTTCGGATTTAAAAGGTGTGGGGGAGCCA
>CAMWMN010000160.1 GCA_947175385.1 uncultured Clostridia bacterium
CAACTCCTCGGCATCGAGGGCATAACCGAATATTCGCTCAAGACCGCTTTTTCGGAGGCGGTCTTTTTCAGTATCAAGCCGAGCAACATTTCGGTGATGTCCGAGGCAAGTTTATCGGCGAAGATATACTCGCTGATGAGCGTTCTGAAAGGCTTGACGGAGATCGAGATACTCTGCGTAAACAGCCGCGAGAGCTTTGAGGGCAACAAGAACCACTTGAAAAATCTCGCGCAGAAAGAGGAAAATCCCGTGGTTCGCAAGCTGCTCGAGCAGGATATGCAGCACCTCGATCATATTCAGGCGATGACGGCCACCGCGAGAGAATTTCTGCTGATCGTGCGTATTCGCGGACTTAAGGACAAAGAGATTTTTTCGTATCTTAACAGGATCGAAAAGACCTTGAACGAGAACGGATTTTCCGCGAGAAGATATAACGGCGAGGACATAAAAACACTCCTTGCAGTCTATTTCGAACAGAACGTGACTACAGAAAGGTTTGAAAATTTTGATGGAGAAAGATGGGTGTTAAATGGCTGAAAAACTTATTTTGAACGCAAATTTAATTTGCAAAGCGGACAGATTTGTTCCCAAGAAATGCGCTGTGGAAAAGGTTATAGAGGTGTCCGATTCGGAGTTCAGAACGTTCCTTGAAAATCCAATGAAACGCAACTATCACCTCTCCGCATACAAGGATTTGATGGGCTACTACGACGATGTCTATCACGGAGTTTTGTTTCTTAACAAGGGAAACGGTGACGGATTTTTCGTCAATTCCGAGGGCAGCGATTATGCGAGATATTCGCAATTTATTCCGAACGCGCGCGGAATTATTCGGCAGCATAAGCAAACGGGCGCACTCGAAGATTTGAAAATCCACATGGACTGCTGCATTGACAGATGGCTTAAAAAGTTCGCAAACGAGAGCAAATTCGGCATTCCGCTGACAGACCTTATTGACGACGGTAATCTCGCCGAGATTTTTGTGGATTATGCTTCGGAGATGTTAAGCAATGATCCGAGGATTGAAACCTGTGAGCTGACGCATAATTCCATTGAAGTGGCTAAGCGTGAGCTTGTTGAAACAAGGTTGTACTGTCCCTTGCGGTTCGAGATGGATTCCGATGACGGCAGCGGTTATCCGCTTGAAATCGATTCAGCGAATTATATCGATTTTGATTACGAAATAAACGAACATATCCGCAGGGATTTATGCAGCGACAAAGACGCGATGGAGCGCGGTCTGGCGGCATATTTTCACGATGAAAATCTTGATCGAAAGGTGTATTCCGTGATGCCAGAAGTCGAAACTCGAAACGGTGAAATTTACGGAGTTGTGCTTGTGAAATCCTACGGCGAGTTGGAAAAATCCGAGTTGATCGATCTGACTGAGGAACTGACCGGGCAACTCTCGGACGGCTGGGGTGAGGGTTTCGAACAGCATTCCGTAACGCTTGACGGTGATGAGGTATACATTTCATTCTGGAGCAGCGATGACGATTATTTTTTGAAACCCGAGTCGGAAGTGTTTCCCGAACAGGATATAAATCAAGGAATGGGGGGAATATCTTGAAGAAGAAAATAACAACCGTGGAAAGAGATTTCGCGACAAAACCGCAGAAATCATTCCTTGACATGATTGCGCCGTCCGTGATCAAATTTTTCACGGATTATTTTATTTGCGGGAACACCTTCCGCTGTGTATGGGCGCTGCGCGAATATCCCACAAGCACTTCGGAACAAGCCATTCTCCGCTATCTTGGTGAAAAAGACGGCGTTACGCTCCGTATCTATACGCGCCATGTGACAGCCGCCGAAGAAAAGCGGATCATCGCCAATGCCGCCAACAAGAACCGTATGCAGCGTAATTCCACCAATGACTTGCAGCAGACGGTCGCCGCTGAGAGCAATTTGCAGGACGTAGCGCAGCTCGCCGCGGATATGCACCGAAACCGTGAACCGCTGCTCCATGTCGCGGTGTTTCTCGAAATGATATCCGACAGCATGGATAATCTGCGGATATTGCAGGCCGAGGTACAGACGGAGCTGGTACGTTCCAAACTGAACGTTGACCGCCTTATGCTCCGCCAGCAGCATGGCTTTATGAGCGTAATGCCGTCAGGTCGGAATATGTTTCGGGAGCAGTTCGAGCGCGTCCTGCCCGCATCCTCGGTCGCGAATCTTTATCCGTTTTCGTTTTCGGGAAAAACGGACGAGAACGGATTTTACCTCGGGCGAGATAAGTTCGGGTCGAACATTATTGTAGATTTCGATAAGAGAGCCGAAGATAAAACCAATGCAAACACACTTATACTCGGCAATTCTGGTCAGGGCAAATCCTATCTGCTCAAGCTGATTTTAACGAATCTTCGCGAGAGCGGGAAAAATATAATCTGCCTTGACCCCGAAATGGAGTATGTCGACTTGACAAAAAATCTCGACGGTTGTTTTATCGATCTGATGTCGGGTGAATTTATTATTAATGTTCTCGAACCGAAATCGTGGGGCGATGAAACCGCCGATGCTGACGCTCCGCAGGCTTTTAAATCCAAAACAAAATTGTCGCAGCACATCAGTTTTTTGCGCGACTTCTTCTGCAGCTACAAGGATTTTTCGGACAGAGAAATTGATACAATCGAGTTACTGTTGATTAAATTATATGGGAAATTTAACATCAGTGACGATACCGATTGGAGCAAGCTGAAAGCGACCGACTACCCCATTCTCTCGGACTTTTATGAGTTGATCGAGGCGGAATATAAGGCTTTCAATCCGAAAGAGAAAAGCCTTTATACCGCCGAAAATCTGCAGAATATCTGCCTCGGACTGCACTCGATCTGCAAGGGCGCGGAGAGCCAATTTTTCAACGGTCATACGAACATCACCGACAGCAGCTTTGTCACGTTTGGTGTGAAAGGACTGCTTCAGGCAAGCAAGAATATCCGCAATGCTTTGCTGTTCAATGTGCTGGCGTATATGTCCGAGCAGCTTTTGAGCCGCGGAAATACCATCGCAAGCATAGATGAGTTTTATTTGTTTTTGACTAACTTGACCGCTGTGGAATATATCCGCAACTTCATGAAGCGCGTCCGCAAAAAGGAATCTGCCGTGATCCTTGCAAGCCAGAACATCGAGGACTTCCTCGTGGAGAATGTCCGCGAACTGACCAAGCCGCTGTTCTCGATACCGACGCATATTT
This sequence comes from uncultured Clostridia bacterium, assembly GCA_947175385.1. GTDB lineage: Bacteria > Bacillota > Clostridia > Oscillospirales > Ruminococcaceae > CAG-115. The sequence goes on from CAMWMN010000160.1 coordinate 3,197, forward strand.
TCTTGTTCTATCCCGGAACCATTGAAAAAGGAACGTATATGGATACGCTTCAAGTGGAGGCTTCGGAATACGGGCTGATACAGTTTTCGCAGCGCGGCGTTTGCCTTTACAAATGCGGCAACGAACGCTACTGTCTGTGCGTGAAAGCGCCCGATCATAAGGCTGCGCTGTTCGGTTCGGCGGGAGGTAGAT
>CAMWMN010000161.1 GCA_947175385.1 uncultured Clostridia bacterium
TCAGACTCATCGGAGCGACCAGACTGTCCACAAACGAAACCATATCCGAGTAGGCAAACAGCGATGTATGCGCATATTCCGTAAGCGGCGAGCTTTCGCTGTCGGTGATGGCTATGATGTGCGCACCCGATTCGCGCGCAAATTTGCACGCTTCTATTGTTCCCGATGCGTATCTTGGGAAGCTCATCGCTATCAGCAGATCCCCCTCGCCGATATGAATCATTTGTTGGTAGATTTCGGCATTGCTTACCGCACCGACCAGTGTCACCTTGTCCAGAATCAGCCGCAGGTAATAATACATATAGTTCGCCAGCAATCCCGATGCCATTGCCCCTTGGATAAATATCCGCTTTGCCGCGATTATGGTGGAAACCGCGTTTTCAAACGATTCGGGATTGAGTGTTTCCAGTGTGCGGCGGATTTTATCGATGTCTTGATTCAGCACACTCGCCACCGGATCCTCATCGCCGATGCGGCTTCGTGTTACGTCCATACGCTGCAAGGTTGTAAGCCTGTTCTTGATGTGACTTTGAAGCGAACGCTGAAGCTGCGGATAACCCTCATATCCCATTTCAATCGCGAACCGAACCACCGTGGATTCCGACACGCCCACCGTGTTTCCGAGTTTCAGTGCCGTCATATATGCCGCCTTTTCATAGTGTTCGAGAATGTACGTTGCTATCATTTTCTGGCTTTTGGAGAACCGCGGCAGTTTCTCCTCTATGGATTTCAACAAATCGTCACTCATTATTGCAATTCCCCTTTACTTAACTCAGCTTGTATAAAAAGCCTTGATTTATGCGGCTTCCTCACCTGCGGCGAGGAAGCCGCTATCAAATCAAAGTATTTCTTTTACTTTCTCACTCTTATTATAATACAACATTTTTTCGGATTTTTCAAGGGCTTTTTTGCATAATTTTTTCGTTTGCTTGATGATTCGGTGCGGGGCACGCGAGGAAACACCTTAGGGGAAAATCTGCATTATAACTCGTATCGCGCGAATGCGCGGTGTTTCCGAGTGTGCCCCGCACGGCTTCCGCGAGTGACCCTGAGCGCCGATTCAAGTTGCTTGCAGTTTTTGTCTGCCTTTGAAGGCGTGAAGGGTCGGGAGTGGAAGCCCACCGAGTCAACGTCAATCATCAAGTCTGAGATTTTTTCGGAAATTCGCAGCATTTCATTTTTCTGCAGTTGGGGGTGTGTTATTATTAATTCAGCGAAGGAAATCGCTAATACACTGAAAGGGGGGTGAGAATTTGGGACTTAAGAGTTTTATTTTCGGGCGGCAGACCGAGCCTTCCTCGGAGCTGATGACGTTTTACAACGGGAAGCTCGCGCGGTGGCGCGATATTTACGAGGGCGGCGGCGACTGGCGTTACACTCGAAAGGGCGGAATCCAAGGCGGAATGCGGCGGGTTGCGTCGATGGGCGCGGCTAAGGCGGTCTGCGCGGAGCTGGCGCGGTTGTGCTTTACCGAGGGCACGGAGCTTATCGACGTGGATCGCGAATCCACTGCGTATCTGAAGCGCGTGCTGGACGGCAACGGCTTTTCCGAAAGATTTTCGGACTTCCTTGAGAAGATGTTCGCACTGGGCGGCGGAGTAATCAAGGTCTACCGCGACAAGGACGGCACAAAGCTGGATTTCGTTACGGCGGACAGGTTCGTCCCGACCAAGTGGGATAGCCGCGGAATTTACGGAGGCGCGTTTGGATCGACAGTCATCGCGGACGGCAAAAGCTACGTTTTAGCCGAGCAGCAGACGCTCACCGCAGACGGCCTGGTTACCGAAAATCGGTTGTTCCGGTCGGGCGGCAGCGCGGCAAATCTCGCGGATGTCTTCCCCGATATGACGGAGAAATCCGTTATCAAGGGATTGTCCAATCCGCTGTTCGTGTACTTCCGCGCGGGCGCGGGAGAAATCTCCGAGAGCGTTCCGCTTGGTACTTCGGTGTTCGCTGGCACGGAGGATACGCTGAAATCCCTGGACATTGTGTTCGATAGTCTTTCGCGCGAGTTTGTCCTCGGAAAAAAGCGAATCATTGTGCCGAGTTACGCGATTCGCGGCGAGTATGACGCAAAAGGCGAACTTAAGCGGTATTTCGATGTGAATGATGAGGTGTTTGAGGCACTCTCGGCAGACGACAACGATGACCTGAAGATTATTGACAACACCGGAACGCTGCGCGTTACCGAACACACGGAGGCTCTCGGAGAGCTGCTTGACTTGCTGTGTATGCAGGTGGGTCTGTCCGAGGGGGCATTGTCCTATAAGAACGGCACAATACGCACGGCAACCGAGGTGGTAAGCCGCAACAGCCGCACCTACCGCACTGCGGGATTCTACCGCAAGGCGATAGCAAATGGACTTTCCCGCGTTGCGGAGAATATCTGCTTGTTGGGGAAGATGGCGGGTGAGCTTTCCGCCGGTGCGTCCACCGAGGTGGGTGTTCGTTTCGCGGACGGCGTTTGCGAGGACGAGGGCGCGAAAACCGACCGCGCACGTCAGCTTTACGCGGGGGGATTGATTTCCCGTGCGAGGGCGTTGTCCGAGATTTACGGGATTTCGCTTGACGCGGCAAAAGCAATGGAAAAGGAGGATTTTAATGGAGAACAATGACAACGAGCGTATCGAGGAGTTCCCTGCGGATAACAAAATCGTCTATCCTGAGGAACCCGACAGCCCCGATGAGAATCCCAACAAGGACAAGGTCGCCGAGGATATAATCCGGCTTAAGGACAGTCTTACGGCGGAGAAAATCAAGGTCGCACTGCTGATTGCGGGAGTTACCGCTGAGAAACTGGACGAGGCTTCGGCGATGGTTCGCGGTTTGTATGATTCGGGAAAGTCGATTGAGGACACGGTGGAAGATGTTGTCGGCGCGTATCCGCATTTAAGAGCGGTGAAGCGCGAGATTCCGCAATTCGCGGCGGCAAGTTTCGGCGGAAATGACGGATTTTCCGCGATTCGGAGAATCTTCTCGGGCAAATAATTTGATGGAGGGCGGGAGGGAATTACATACACATCAAAACACTTCGCTGTTGCGCTGTGAGTTGGGGATGGCTAGTCCGATGAATGAAATTGCACAAGGCGGCAATGGGGATATGATTTTGATGGTGTACAGTCAGTTACGCGAGTTATAACCATAATCTACTCTTCCGAGTGAAATTATGGCGCGTTATAACTTACGACAAGTTAATGGGGTGCGATTTAGGCGCATTATAATTCAAAACAACGTAATAGTGACTCGTGCAAATTCAAAACGCAAGCGTCGCACTGCACACGCAGTGTGCAGTGCGACCGGCCCCGCACCCCAACAAAAAAAAAATTTGAATTTTATGTTTGGGGGGTTTTTTATTTTCAAAAAAAAAAAAGAAATGGAAAATGGGT
>CAMWMN010000162.1 GCA_947175385.1 uncultured Clostridia bacterium
TAATTATGCCAAATGTACGAAAATTGCCGCTTAAAATTAGTAAAATTACATAAATAAATCCGCCTGTAATTGTTGAAAAGATGATTGTAAGCAGCAAATTTAGCCGATTTTGCAACAAGTTTCTTGTCAGCAGTGCCGCCAATCCGCATATTAATCCGCAAATCAGCGGAGAACGAACTGCCGAAAAGACTCCGATTTTGCATGGAAGATGTATCTTAAGCGCGATAATTCCCGTGATGGTCATAAATATGTAGCCGCATATGCTTGCCAGAGCCGCTCCTGCGATATTAAGCTGCGGAATCGAAATTAGAATTGGATTGAGCAGCAGCTTGATAAACACCGAGCAAATCATCAAAATCAATGGAATATGCGATTTTCCGATAGACTGGAATGTGCCGAATATAGCTGAGGACATAACCATAAATATTCCGCCAAGGCACAGAATCACAAATGAATTTAGGCATACGGAAACTTCCGCACTTCGCGAACGGTAAAGTAATTGCATAATCGGAGCTGCCAAAGCCGCCGCTCCGAAGCACGCGGGACAGGCGATCAGCGCACCTGCGTGGAGCTGCATAGCTATTTTCGCGGAGAGTGTACTCTTATCCTTGCGCTCCCATGCGGCGGCGATTTCGGGAGCGGCGGTCTTTTCGGTCATTCCCGCGAAAGACGGAATCAGCATAAACAGCGACATCGCGATACCCGTATAACTGCCATACATAAAGTTCGGAAGTCCTTCTATCCCGCCGCACTCAGTGAAAATTCCGCCGAATGTTGCGTTGAAATACTCCGGGTTTTGCCGCGCTGACATCGACAGCATGCGTGTCACGGTCAGCAAATCCACAAAGGAAACGCAGTTCATCACCAGTGCGGATACTGCTAACGGAACGGTTTCGCGAATCAATTGGGCGCAGATGTCCCGTTTGCGGTAGGTATGGCGCGGTGGAAGCGGTTCGTGTTTACGGAATTTCCGCTCTCCGATAATCAGCGTCAGCAGTCCGCAAAACTCGCTGACGCTCACCGCAAGTATCGCTCCAGCGGCGGCGTAGGGTAAGGCGGCGGAGTATGCCTGCTCCATTGTGGGAACATCTTTTCCGAACACACTTCTTCCGTTCAGGAATGCGTCCTTTGCGTAGAAAATCACCGTATAGGATATTCCCAACCCGAAAACGGCTCTGGAGAGTGCTTCCACGATTGATGCTGCCGCCGAAGGTACCACGTCCGACAGACCCTCGCGGTATCCGCGCAGAACCGATGCGATGCAGCAAAGCATCACGGCGGGGGAGATGCAGAAAATCGCGCTTATACTCTCCGGGGAGCAAGCAACGTGTTCGGCAAACGGTTTCGCGAAAATTGCCGCTGCTACCGTTCCAAGTGCTCCGATTACAGTGAATAAAATCAGCGCGTATTTACGTACTGCAGTCGCATACTGTCCGTTGCCGATTGCGGTGTTGCGTGCGGTAATCCGCATAATCACCGTAGGCACGGCTGCGGCGGTCAGCGCGAAAATCGGTGAATAAAGTCCATACGCAGTGGAAAAATATCCCATTCCCGTACCGCCAAGCAGATTCGCCAACGGAATTTTGAACAGCGCGCCCACGATTTTGGTTATCGCCATTGAAACAAACAGGATCGCAGTGTTTTTTATGTATCGTTTTTCAACCATATCTCTTTTCCTTTCGGGAGTTTGTTCTTCTGCTTGTACAATATATTACCGAAAACGGCGAATTATGTAACCAAATCCATATGGAATACATAAAATTAAACAGCGGGAATAGCCGCAATCTATATGAAAGGAAGATTTTATGGATATAACGAAATCTCTTCGGCGCGTGGGATACGCGTATGTACCCATGCAGAGAATGGAAAAGGTTTACTCTCCGAACAAGGCGATGCGCGCGGGAACGATTTTCCCCGAGCTGAACATCACTATTGACGAGTACGAGAGGGGGCTTTTTAATGGGAAATAATATGATGAACAACCGTCAGAACAGCCGCTCGAATCAGCAGAATGTTCAGAATATTCGGAACAATATGCAGAACTCGCGCAACAGCAACAACGGCGGAAACAACAGCAATAACAGCAACGGAGCGTCCTGCGAGGAGCTTATGCGCGCGATTATGGAGGCGGATTTCTTCGCAACGGATCTGAAGCTCTACCTTGACACTCACCCCGATGATACCCGCGCGATTGAGATGTTCCGCGAGGCGGTTTGCCAGCTTAAAGCGTGCAGAGCCGCGTTTGAGGAGAGCTTCTATCCGCTAACGGCAACCAGTGCGGGAACCGACGGCGAATGGGATTGGCTCTGCGGAAACTTCCCTCCGCTGAGCTGAGAATGTGAGGTGAGATTATGTTTATTTTCGAGAAAAGAACCCAGATTCCCGTGTGCATTAAGAACAAGAATCCGCACCTTGCGGGCATTATACTCTCGCAATACGGCGGTCCTAACGGCGAACTTTCCGCGTCACTGACGTATCTGTCGCAGCGGTTCACTATGCCCGACAACCGAGGAAAGGCGCTGCTGACGGACATCGGCACGGAAGAACTTGCGCACCTTGAGATCATCGGAAGTATTGTCGGACAGCTTACTGACGGCGAGGGCGCGCGCAGCTTTGACAAGTACGGCAGAGGCGATTACTATGTTGACCGCGGAAACGCGATTTTTCCGTCAAGCGCGGCGGGTGTTCCGTGGGACGCGGCGTTGATTCAGTCTATGGCAGACCCCATAGCGGATCTCACAAACAATATGGCAGCCGAACAGAAGGCGAGGGCTACTTACGACAACATTCTCAGAATGAGCGACGACCCCGATGTAAACGAGGTTATAAAGTTCCTTCGCGAGCGCGAGGTTGTTCATTTCCAACGCTTCGGCGAACTGTTGGATTACTACCAGAGTCAGATTGACGATTGCGAAAAGTAAATATGGGCTTGACAATGTGTTGTATAACTGCCAAGCAAAATTCCCGTTGATATCGAATACTGAAAAAATAACCGAATCGGTTGCAAAAACCGATTCGGTTATTTTTGTGGTTAAGTAACGGTAAACAAAGCTCTTACCAAGGACGGCGGTTTTTGCACTCCTTGCAATAGGCAGCCGGTGCTGTATTAGTCGTTCCGCATCTTGCGCAAGTCCAATACTGAGAATTTGCTGATAAAACCTTCTTAACCTTTAAAAGATTTAACATAATGCTTCCTCCTTAAACAAAAAGATATTATTGCACCTATATAGGTGCAATAATATTATAT
>CAMWMN010000163.1 GCA_947175385.1 uncultured Clostridia bacterium
CCGGTCTGGATTTCGGCAAGGAGGACGCTGCCGTGCTGTCCACGCTCGATTGTTTCAATGAAATCACAGACTTGCGCGCACGTTGCGACGCTCTTGAAACATTGGTGGAGCGTCTGAAAAAGGGAGAGGATTCCGCAGCGGCAGCAATGGAGGAAAACAAGGCGCTGAAATCCGAGAACGCCAAGCTGAAGAAAACAGCCGAGGAGTACGAAAAGCTCACCAAGCGTTTTTCCGAGCTGGAGGGCAAAAATGAACAACTTGCCGAAACGTTGAAGAGCGCAAACGAGAAAATCACGGATTTCGGGCTTATCAAAAAAGAGCTTGAGGATGCGAAGAAGTTTTCGGACAATCTTGAAAAGAAGAACACACAGCTTTCGGCGGCGGCAAAGGATAATACCGCCAAGCTTGACGAGCAGAAGAAGCTGAATGCCGAAAAGGACAAGCGAATCGCCGCGCTCGAAAGGGAGCAGTCCAAGACTGTAACCGTGATTGAGGAGAACAAGCGGCTCTCTGAGAAACTGGAAAAGGCTCAGAATTTCGAGGAGGCGTTCCACCGTGAGCAAACCCGTGCCAACTCCGTTGAAAAGGAGCGCGACACACTGAAATTCGCGAATGAGGAGCTTAAATCGCAGTTGGAAAAGGCAAAATCAGCCTCCTCCGATAAAGAAGTCGCATCTTTGAAATCCGACAATGAAAAGCTCCGCGCACAGGTGTCCGACAATGAAAAGAAGACGGCGGCGCTTTCCAAGGACTATGAGGAGCTTTCCACCGCTTATGATGAACTGGACAAGCAGAACAAGGAACTTGCAAAAACCGCCGAATGCGCGCGTGAATTGGACGAGCTGAAGGTGAAATTCTCGCAGATTGAGAGCGAAAACGCGGCGCTGAAATCAGCAGAGGGCAGCAATGAAGATTTGCAGAATAAGTTGTCCGAAGTGAAGAAACAGCTTGAGGATATTAATCTTAAAAACGCGGAGCTTACAAATGACAACAAAGCGCTGAAAAAGACAAACTCCTCGCTCGAAAAGCAGCTTAAAGAAATGCTTGAGGACGGGCAGTTGACCCTATGAACGAGATTTTAGCGCCGCTTGGCGGATATGAAACTCTCACGGCGGCTTTGAACAGCGGCGCGGACGCGGTCTACGCGGGAATGAAACGGTTCTCCGCGCGGAAGAATGCCGAGAATTTCACCGATGAGCAGCTTTGTGAAGCTATCATGGAGTGCCACAAGAGAGGTGTGAAATTCTATGTAACACTAAATACTTTAGTGTACGACAGCGAGCTTTGCGAGTTGGCGGAATGTATAAAAACCGCCGCACAATGCGGCGTTGACGGGCTGATTATGCAAGACCTCGGCGCGGCTGAGCTTGCACGTGAGATTGCGCCGAGTCTGCCGATTCACGCCTCCACACAAATGACTCTGAACAGCGTTTCGGGGGTTCTCGCAGCGGAGGAGCTGGGATATTCGCGCGTGGTGATCGGGCGGGAGCTTTCCAAATCCGAAATTGAGGAAATACGCAAAAATACTCACGCGCAGTTGGAAATTTTCGTCCACGGCGCGTTATGCGTGTGCGTAAGCGGGCAGTGCTATATGAGCAGCCTGTTCGGCGGCAGAAGTGGCAACCGCGGTCTTTGCGCCCAGCCTTGCCGTTTGGATTTCACCTGCGGAGAGCGTCACAATGTTCTCTCACTTAAGGACAGTTCGCTGATTCCGCATCTGAAAGAGCTTGAGGGGATTTCGTCTTTCAAAATCGAGGGCAGAATGAAACGTCCCGAATATGTTGCGTGCGCGGTGGACGCGTGCCGAAAATCGCTTAACGGCGAGGATTATGACATTGAGCGTCTTAGCGGGATATTCTCGCGCGGAGGGCTTACCGAGGGGTATTATGACGGCTCAATGCGCGATATGAACGGAATCCGCGGCAAAGAGGACGTTGAAAACTCCGCGAACGCGCTTAAAGGAATCAAAGAGCTGTACAAAGCGGAGTTTCCGCGTTTTAAGGTTGATATCAACGTTAAAATCAAACGCGGTGAACGAATCACAGCGTGTTGCTCATATTCACACGATAATTGGACTTCACAGATGATGGCGTTCATTGAAACCGTTCCCGAAGAGGCAACTGGCAAGCCAATCACCGCCGATGATGTGATTTCGCGTATGGGCAAGCTCGGCGGAACGATGTTTTACGCGGGTGAAATAAAGGCTGAGGTCGATGACGGCTTGTATGTATCGGCGGCGGATTTGAACGCGCTGCGCCGTGAGCTTTGTGCTTCATTGGAGCGTTTGGTTTTGGAGCAATCCACCCGAAAATACGAAATCTCCGAGAGGAATATTTTGGATTTTCTGCCGCGAAAGGCTGATCCGCGAACCGAGTCCGCCGTATTTTACCGCGCGGAAATTTCAACTGCCGAACAGCTCCGACAGGCTTTGGCACTGGATTTCGATTTGATTTACGCGCCGATGAATCTGTTGGACGAGAGTACTCCCGACAAACACCGAATCGCGGTGATTCCGCCGCTGATTCTCACGGACTGCGAGGAGGAAACGGCGGCGCGTCTTGAGGAGTTATGCAAAATGGGGTTCAACAAGGGGTTAGCGCATACTCTCGGTCACGCACGGCTGTTGAAACAGTGTGGATTCAACGTTCTCGGCGGATACCGAATGAATGTCTTAAACTCGCTGTCGGCGCGGGTTTGCTCGGATTTGGGCTTTTGGGACATAACGCTGTCGTTCGAGGGAACGGCGGCAACCCTTGCGGAGATTAACTCGTCGCGCCCGAAAGGAATTGTCGCGTACGGGCGGCTTCCGCTGATGCTTACAAGGCGGTGTCCCATCGCGAACGGCAAGCCGTGCGGACGTAAAGAACCATGCGGGAAATCGATTTTCGACCGCCACGGTACGGAGATCCCCGTGATGTGCGGCGGAAACAGCACAGAGCTGCTTAATCCCGATGTGCTGATTCTCAGCGACAAACCGTCGATTTTGCGGCAGTTCGATTTCGTGATTCTGAAATTCACTACGGAGCGTGAGATAAATCCAATCTACAAGATGTACAAGTCTGCGGGAAAGCTCGATGAAAAGCTCACTCGCGGGTTGTATTTTCGCGGCGCGGATTAAGCGCATAGTGCATTATAATCTAAAGCAACACTTTGGCGACTAGTGCAAATCCGAAATGCGAGCGGGGCGCAACAAGTGCAGATGAAATCCGCAAAGCGGATTTCATCTGCACGGTTTCGGATTTG
>CAMWMN010000164.1 GCA_947175385.1 uncultured Clostridia bacterium
CCTGCTCATTCCAAACATTACAAAAATCCTCCGAAAAAATAGTTATATACAATTAAATTTTTTGAACATTAAATACCAATATAAATTATACCATTATTTTTTACGGATTTCAATATAATATTTATCCAATTTTTCGGAAAATTTCGCGGATTTTTGGGCAATTTTAACAATAAAGCCGCAAAGCGTTAATCTCTGCGGCTTTCGGATATTCAATTATTTAAGGGATTCCACAAGAGCCTTGGTATCGCGGGCAATCAAAAGCTCCTCATTAGTGGGAACGACCCACACCTCCACCTTGCTGTCCGGCGTTGAGATTCGCGCCAACTTGCCACGCAAACCCGCATTTACCGAGTCATCGAGCTTGATTCCGAGATATTCCATATTATGGCAGACATCTGCGCGGAGGTCATCGGAGTTTTCGCCGATTCCACCCGTGAACAGAACAGCGTCCAGACCGTTCATAATCGCCGCATATGAACCAATAAACTTCTTGATTTCATAACGCAGCATCTCTCCGGCGAGCTGAGCGCGCGAATCCCCGTGGGAAGCCGCTGCGGTAATGTCGCGATTGTCGGAAGAGATTCCCGAAACGCCGAGGAATCCCGACTGCTTATTAAGGTAATCGCTCATCTGAGCGGCATTAAAGCCCATTTTCTTCGCGACAAACGTAACTGCCGACGGGTCAACGCTACCCGAACGAGTGCCCATAATTACACCGTCCAACGGTGTGAATCCCATTGACGTGTCAACGGATTTTCCACCCTCAACCGCAGTAATGGACGAGCCGTTGCCGAGGTGACAGGATACAATTTTCATATCCTTGATGTCGCGGTGAAGCGCGTCCGCGAGAGCCTGTGTGACAAATCTGTGCGAAGTGCCGTGGAATCCGTATTTGCGAACGTGGAGTTTCTCGTAGCACTCAAAAGGCATACCAAACATATATGCTTTAGGGGGCATTGTCTGATGGAACGCGGTGTCAAACACGGCGACCTGAGGCGTTGTTGGTGTAATTACCTTCTTGCATGCCCTGAGAGCCAGCGCGTGGGGGTGGTTGTGCACCGGCGCAAGCTCGGAAAGGTCATCGATCTGCTGAATGACCTCATCGGTGACAAGCGTGGTCTTGTCGAAAATTTCCGCACCCTGAACGATTCTGTGCCCGACCGCCGAAATCTCTTCCATCGACTTCACAACGCTTGCATCGCCCGTGGTGAGCACCTCTACGAGCTTTTCAAACGCCTCTGTATGCGTTGGGAACGGGCAGTCCGTATCAACCGTTCTGCCATCAAAGGTAGTGTGCTTGATATGTCCGTCAATGCCGATTCTGTCGCAGTTTCCCTTGGCGATAACGCTCTCGTCCGCCATATCCAGAAGCTGATATTTCAGCGAAGAGCTGCCCGCGTTGATAACCAAAATTTTCATATGTAAAATCCTCCGTGAATAAATATTTACAAAACATGGGATTTGTAATTCACCCAAAATAGACACAATGAACCTGTGGAACGTTACAATCCATAATCTGTATATATTATAAAACTTTTTTCAAAAAAAATCAAGTATTTTTGTAAAATTTATTGATTTTTCCGAAAATTTGTAGTAAAATATAGTTAATATGACATATTTTGTTGGAGGGCAGCTATGAAAATCGCGGCGATTATTGCGGAGTACAATCCGTTTCATTACGGGCACAAATACCTGATAGAACAGGCGCGCGCGGCGGGCGCAACCCACATTCTCGCGGTGATGAGCGGGAATTTTACTCAACGCGGCGACTGTGCAATTTTTGATAAGCATACACGCGCGAAAACGGCTCTGGAAAATGGCATAGATTTGGTTCTGGAGCTGCCCTCGCGGTATTCGCTGATGTCGGCGGAGGGGTTTGCGCGCGGCACGATGGAGATTATCTCGGCGCTTGGCTGCGTGGATATGCTTGTTTTCGGCAGCGAAAGCGGGGAGCTGACGGCTCTGAAAGAGGCTTCGGGAGCAATCGAGTTCGCCGCCCACACCGAAGAATTCAACACGGCAATCAAGCGCGGGAAAAGCTATCCTGCGGCTCTGCAAACGGCATTGCGCGAATATTACACCGAGGACGTTTCTGAAACGATTTCCGACCCGAACAACACCCTCGCCATCGAGTACCTCAACGCGCTGGATAATATTGGAAGCTCGATTGAGCCAGTCGCCGTTAAACGGCTCGGAGCGCGGCATGACAGCGATGAAGACGGCAAATTCATCAGCGCGTCCGCAATTCGCCGTAAGATCCGCGAGCGCGAGGATTATTCGAAATTTGCACCAGTAGTGAACTCTCCAAACGCGGATATTTCGCGGCTGGAACGTGCGATTTTAGCTGCTTTGCGGCAGATGCGCCCCGAGGACTTCGACCTCGTTTACGACTGTTCAGGAGGACTTGGAAATCGGCTCTGCAAGGCGGTTCGCGCGGCGAAATCCATCGGCGAGATCTACTTTCTGACAAAGACCAAGCGATATACGCTCGCCCGAATCCGAAGGGCGGTATTATGCGGTTTTCTGGGGATTGACAAGCGCCTTGCAACGGAAAAATGCACATATATTCGCGTTTTGGGAATGAACTCGCGCGGCAAGGAAATTCTTGCCGCCGCGAGCCATGTGCTGCCGATTGACACATCATTGAAATCACTTTCGCGGACATCGCGCGAAGCGGCTCGTCAAGCGACTTTTGAGGCACGCGCAACCGATTTGTACGCGCTTGCGTTTGAAAATCCGCCGCCGTGCGGAATCGACTTCACCGCAAAGCCCATAATTATCTAGGGTTTGTATAATTGCATAATATTTAATCGATTTAAGGAGCAAAAATGAGTAAATTTGACGAATTACGTGCAAAACATCAACGATTTATATATCACAGTTTCGACCTGAATGAGAATTATCTTGAATTTCACTTCTCGATTGACGATTTCCATTTTTATCCAAAATGGACGTTCGATATTGGGGAATTTGATGTTGAAAAGTACCGTGAAATGGCCTTCTCACTGGGTTTAGCTGAACTTGTCAGTTACTGGAAATGCGCGTGCTGTCCGATTGTGGAAATCCGCTGCGGAGGGCTTTCCGAGTGTCAGAAAAAGTGGTGGAAAACCCTTTACTGGGGCGGCTTGGCGGAGTTTTTCTACCGAAATGGAATCTCGACAGACTTTGAGGGATTTATGACCATCGAGGCTCCCGAATCCACTCCGTTAAGCCATTCATGGGGGGGGCGTTCCGG
>CAMWMN010000165.1 GCA_947175385.1 uncultured Clostridia bacterium
GGCTCGGATTTGTGTATAAGAGACAGGTCTGCCCGGGTGCCGCGGCAACCGCGTAAAAGTCGCGGTTGCCGCAAACGGGAACGTGTACCCGTGTTTGCAGCTTTCGGGTTTCTATGACGCGAGAAAGGAGTTCCTTGGCAACATAAAGACCGAAGATTTACAGACGCTGCTGCAAGGCGGAAAATACCTTGACGAGGTTTGCACAACGATAAAAACGCTCACCGAAAATAATCCCAAATGCGGCGGCTGCGAATACTTCAGGTATTGCGTTGGCGGCTGCCGCGCGCTTGCGTTCGGGCTTACGGGAGATAAGCTGGGCAGTGACCCCGCCAAATGCGCGTTCTTCAAAATGGACTATTACGAGAAGATAACCGCGCTGTTTGACGGTTGGAAAAACCTTGCACCTATCGGGAGCGAATGATGGAAGAAACATTGAAATCTCTGTTTGATTTTCAGAAATTTTCGGGGAATCCGCGTCTTGCCGAAATAATATCCGATATCGAAAGCCGTTACGGAAACGCTCTTTCCGATGACGAGCTCGAAGCGGTGAACGCAGCGGGAGAGCTTGTACCGCCGCGCATTTACGAGGATAAGCCCGATGATTGAAATTCACGAAAATGTTGAATCAAAGCAGCGGCAAGAGCGGATTTATATTGAGTTCAAGGACAGGGTAACACGCTATGTCCGCGGAAAAATCTCAAACATTCACGACGCGGAGGACATCGTATCGGACGTGTTTGTTAAGGCGTTCAACGGATTGGCGGGTTATGATGAAAGTAAATCGTCGCTTTCAACTTGGATATATACGATAACCCGTAATACCGTTACCGATTATTTCCGCGCCGCAAAGCGTTTCTGCGAAATACCCGAGGAGCTTTGCCCGGAGGACGATACCGAAGAAATATTGCTGAACGAGGAATCCCTTGAACAGCTTGCAGACGCGCTTTTACAGCTTGACGAACGTTCGCGCGACATCATTGTTCTGCATTATTACAGCGGCAAATCGCTAAAGGAAACAGCCGCAGTGATGGGTATTTCGTACAGCTATGTAAAGCTGCTTCACGCCAACGCTCTGAAAGCTCTGCGAAAAATTATCGATGGATAAAGGAGAATATTATGGAACACAATTTTCAAGACGAAAAACTGACGATATTTTTGCCTGTCAGAATTGATTCGGCTAACGCCGCGGACACCGAGATGAAGCTGATGGACCTTGTGGAGGATTATGAGCCGAAAGCCGTTGTTATGGACGCAAAGGATATGCAGTACATATGCAGCGCGGGGCTCAGAATTATTCTGAACGTGAAAAAGAAAGTGCCGGATACCGAGGTAATAAACGCGTCCTCCGTGGTTTACGATATTTTCAAGACAACAGGGTTCAATATAGTCTTGAAGATTTCAAAGGCACACAGAAGGACTGAATAATTTTGGAGCTTAAACAAAACGAGCAATTCCTCAGAAAAGCGTACAACAAAGCCCTTATTCCGTGCATACTGTCCGTGCTGAGCGGCAACGTAAACATACTCGCGGACGGGATTCTGGTTGGACAGCGGCTTGGTACAAACGCGCTTGCGGCGATAAATTTCAGTCTGCCCGTGTATCTGGTATTGTGTATCGCGGGTTCATTTGTCGTGTCCGGGACAGCAATCCTCGCCTCGGACGCTATCGGAAGAAACCGTACCGAACAAGCTCGGAATCTTTACCGTATGTCTATTTTTTGGTGTACGGTTGTTTCGGTTTTTATCACGGTTTTTGGACTGATTATCTTAAAGCCACTGTCATTTCTCTTATGTTCCGATGAAAGCGTAATGCCCCTAGTCGCGGAATATACGGGAGTGACGATTGCGGGCGCGCTGCCGAAAATACTCATCTACATTCCGTTTTGGTTTTTGCGGCTTGACGGTCGAAACGGGCAAGTAACGCTGATGATGCTGATAATGGGCATTGGAAACATTGCTCTTGACGTGATTTTTCTGTACGCGCTGGATATGGGAGTGCTCGGCGCGGCATTGGCAAGCGTTCTGTCCACCGCCGCCGCGTGCGCACTCGGATTCGCGCGATTGTGTGATAAAAAGAGCGGCTTTCCTTTCGGGTTTCGCGTAAAAACCGCCGGTGTAAAATTAGCGGATATTGCAAAAGCAGGAAGTCCCTCAGCCACGAATAATCTCTTTCAGACGCTGCGCGTATCGGTCATAAACGCGCTTTTACTGCGCTATTGCGGCAGCGATATGGTGGCGGCGTTTACAGCTGTGAACTGCATTTCCGCGTTCGGGGAGAGCGTAACGAGCGGAGTTCCTCAGGCTGCATCGGCAATGCTCGGCATTTACAACGGCGAACATGACAACGAAAGCACGCGTATGCTGATAAAAAGGCAGCTCAAAAGCGGAATCCCGTACAGCCTGGTGTTTTCCGCGATAATTATCCTCAGCGCGGACTTGATTTCACTCGCATACGGGCTGGATATTCCGCTGCGGTTCGCGTTTGTTTGTATGTCGGCGGGAATGATTCCCGCGCTTATAAACTGCGTTCTGTCGAGCTATTACAATGTTTCGGGACGAACGCTGTGGGCGAACACGATCATCCTTTTAAGGGTGTTTGCAATGCCTTGCGCAAGTCTTTTCGTACTGCTTTACTTCGGGCTGAGTCCGTGGCTGTTTTTGTTTTTCGGGGAAGTTCTGACATTGATTTTCTGGTTTATCGCTACGGGGATATTACATAAAAATTGTTCGCGTTTTCTGCTTCTGGATAACTCCCTCGAACGATCGGGAAATGTGATAAATTTTTCGGTAAGCGGAAACGCGGAAAATATCTGTGACGCAAGCGGCAAAATCACCGATTTCTGCGAGGAAAACGGACTGTCGCCAAAGCAGACGATGCGCATAAGCCTCGCAATGGAGGAAATTATGACGCTGATCGCCAATAAAAACGGGGACGCGGTTGAGTTTGATCTGCGCGTATATTCTCTGAGCGGAGTTATCGGAATACGCATACGCTACGGCGGAAACGACTTCAACCCGCTTGCTTTTGCCGATGATGATGACGCGTATATGGGTATCCGGCTTATCGAAAGTATGTGTGAACGGACATTATATCAGCGGACATTCGGCACGAATACCGTGCAAATTTTTGTGGAGGGAGGTGCTGTGTGAAAACCGACTATGCGGCATTGGGAAACCAAGCGTTACAGCGGTTGA
>CAMWMN010000166.1 GCA_947175385.1 uncultured Clostridia bacterium
CGATGGCTCAATGAATGCCGCGAACATTTTCAAGCCCGCGCTCTCACGCGGGGAATTACAGGTAATCGGCGCGACAACATTCTCCGAGTACCGCAAGCACATCGAAAAGGACAGCGCGTTGGAGCGCCGTTTCCAGCCCGTAACCGTAAACGAGCCGACAATTGAGGAAACTATCACCGTTCTCGGTGGAATCAAAAAGTATTACGAGGAACACCATAAGGTTCACGTTTCTAGCGAAATTGTGAAGATGTGTGCGGTGTTGTCCGAGCGTTATATTAACGACCGTTTCCTGCCCGACAAGGCAATCGACCTGTTGGACGAGGCTTGTGCGTGCGCATCGCTTGAAAACGCGTCAATTACCGAGTATGAGAAAATGAAAGCGGAAATTAAACGCGAAAAGCAAGAGGAAAGCGAGCTTGCCGGTAACTCCAACATTGATTACGAGCGTCTTGCCAAGCTCAAAACCACAATTGCTCAGAACGAAAAGAGCATCGTAGAGCTTAAAGAGAAAGCGGAAAGTGTATGTGTTTCGCTTGATGATTTGTCCAAAGTAATCGAGCTTTGGACGGGAATCCCCGCGAACAAGATACGCGAAACCGAGTTCAAGAGAATGTCCGAGTTGGAAAACCATCTGAAAGCAAAGGTCATCGGTCAGAACGAGGCGTGCGAGTTAGTTGCAAAGGCAATCAAGCGCAGCCGCGTACAGCTTTCACAGAAGCGCCGCCCCGCATCGTTCATTTTCGTAGGTCCAACGGGAGTAGGAAAGACCGAGCTTGTAAAGGTGCTTGCCGAGGAGATGTTCGATACCGTTGATCCGTTGATTCGGCTTGATATGTCGGAGTATATGGAGAAGCACAGTGTATCGAAGATTATCGGCTCACCTCCCGGATATGTGGGTTATGATGAGGCGGGGCAGCTTACCGAGCGCGTTCGCAGAAAGCCTTATTCGGTGATTCTGTTTGATGAGATTGAAAAGGCTCACCCCGATGTGATGAACATTCTGCTGCAAATCTTGGACGAAGGAAAAATCACAGATTCGCACGGCAGAAATGTCAGCTTCGAGAATACGATTATAGCGATGACTTCTAATGCCGGTTCTTCCGATGGAATGAACGGAATCGGCTTTGCCAAGACTAGCGGCGACATCAGTAAAGAACGCGCTATGAAAGGCTTGCGTGACTTTCTGCGCCCCGAGTTCCTTGCGCGTGTGGACGAGGTTGTTACCTTTGCACCGCTTACCGAGGACTCCTATGCAAAAATCGCCAAGCTCAATCTTGAGGAGCTGCGTGCGCCGCTCTCCGAGAAGAATCTGGAGATTTCTATCGCTGATGACGCTTATGCCGCAATCGCCAAGAAAGCGTTCGGTGGCAAGTTCGGCGGACGCGATATTCGCCGCGTAATCCGCTCGGATATTGAGGACAAGATCGCCGAGCTGCTGATTGAAAACAGCGAGGAAACGCTCTCCGCAGTAGAAATTTCTGCCGAAAACGGCGAAATCAAGGTTGCCGTGAAATGAGTACGGTGCTGATTACGGGCGGCAGCGGCGCAATCGGAGCCGCAATCGCCGCCGAGTTTGCAAAGACAGATGATGTTATATTCACCTACAACAATAATAAGGAATATGCGCGTTCGTTGGCGGAGAATCTGCGCTGCGCTTGTTATCAAACAGATGTTAGCGATATGGATTCGGTTGAAGAAACGGTGCAAAGCGTTCTGCGTGAATTTTCCCGTATTGACGTTCTTGTTAATAATGCGGGAATCTCACTGATTAAGCCGTTTTTGGACACAACCTGTGAAGAATGGCAGCGTATGATCAATGTGAATCTTACGGGCATTTTTAATGTTACAAGGGCTGTTGTTCCGCATATGGTGAGCCGAAAAAACGGCGCGATTGTGAACATCTCCTCGGTGTGGGGAGTACATGGTGCGTCCTGCGAGGCGGCTTACTCCGCCGCAAAGGCAGGGGTAATCGGCTTAACCAAAGCACTGGCTAAGGAACTTGGCTTGTCGGGAATCACCGTGAACGCGATTGCTCCGGGGGTAATCGACAGCCCTATGAACAGTTCGCACCTCACCGCCGAGGAATTGAACGAGCTTGCGGAGCAAACTCCGCTGAACCGTCTGGGGCAGCCCTCCGAGGTCGCAAAGGCAGTGAGAGCGATTGCCGAGAATCGGTTCATAACAGGGCAGTGTTTAGGCGTGGACGGGGGATTTTACTGATGTATAAAGTGGTGATATTTGATTTCGACTATACGTTGGGCGATACCACGAACGGGATAGTTAAAAGCGTTGATTATGCGCTAGAGCATCTTGGATATGCGGCAAAAAGCGTTTCGGAAATCAAGCGTACTATCGGGCTGTCGCTCAAGGAAACGTTTTCCGCACTGACCGGCTGCCGCGATAATGGACAGACGGAACGTTTTGTAAGACTGTTCCGTGAAAAAGCGGACGAGGTTATGACTGAGAGTGCGGTTCTTTACGATCGTGTTCCCGAAATTCTGCGCGAGCTGCACAAAACACTGAAGATCGGCATTGTCACCACAAAGTTTCATTACCGTATCGAAGCGATTTTGCGGAAGTTTTCCATAGGAGAGTCCGTTGACGTGATAATCGGCGGCGAGGACGTCAAGGAGGAAAAGCCTTCACCCGAGGGATTGCTGAAAGCAGTTGATATGCTTGGAGCAGAGAAACATAAGGTGCTGTACGTTGGCGACAGCTACATTGACGCAGCCGCGGCACAGTCGGCGAGAATAGATTTCGCCGCTGTTCTTACGGGTACGACAAAGGACTTTTCGGGCTATGAAAGTGTTTTGGTTACTGAAAACCTGCGTGGAATATTTGAATTTGTAACAAAAAAATAAAACTGATATGGACTTTTGTGCAAAATGCTGAAATTGTCAATTAAAATTTGTAAGAAAATACATTAAATAATTGGTTGAATTTTTTTTGAAAATATGGTATAATAATTTTGATTT
>CAMWMN010000167.1 GCA_947175385.1 uncultured Clostridia bacterium
GATAAAATATATATAAACCTATAGGGTTGCAAGCATAGTGCGTTCGATTCCAAGCAACTCACAATGGTTACTCGTGCAAATCCAAAACGCGAGTGCAGATAAAATCCGCAAAGCGGATTTTATCTGCACGGTTTTGGATTTGCTATTAAAATAAGTGACTTCATTATATGATCGCGGGGCGCGTGAGCGTCATGAGGAAAGTCCGAGCATCACAGAGCGGGATAGCTGATAACGTCAGCCGAGGGCGACCTTAGGGCAAGTGCAACAGAGATATACCGCCGGCTTATCACCGGTAAGGATGGAAAGGCGAGGTAAGAGCTCACCGGAGTACGCGAGAGCGTACTGCCATGTAAACCCTATTCGATGCAACGCCGATTGGTGCGGGGGGTAACGCGTCTGCTCGGCGCGCCCCGTTGAAAGGCGGCTTGACCCCACCGGCGACGGCGGGGCTAGATAGATGATCATACACGACAGAACTCGGCTTATCGATGGAGTCACTTTTATTGGTTTATAATACGTTCTCCCCTGCCATTGGCAGGGGAGAACTATGTTTTACTGATTTTTATTTTCCCGCTTGCTTTTGCGGATATTCACCACCATCACGATTGCCGAGATCAGCAGTAATACGCAAGAAAACGTTCCGGCAACATATTCGGAAACCATTCCGTTGCGGATAAAGAAGTTGGTGAAAAAGTCCGCGTTATCTCCGTCAATGCATACTAACAGCGGAATCAGAATGCCGTCGGTAATCAGCATAATGGCTTGAAAGGCGACATCCGATGTTCCGTTTACCCCGAACAGCGAGCCGTGCCGCGCGTTCGCAGAAACCCAGTACAGATACGCGACCGCGCCGAAAATCGCCGTGGAGAGTACCCAGCTTTCGCACCACTGCGGTCCGCACTCCATTACAAAAAGGTTCACGACCGCCATAATGATGAATGCCCACAGCGCGCGGATCGTGATTCGCGAACGTACAATGGACTGCCGCTCGTCAAGAATTTCTTTCTTCTGAATGGGTTCGTTGTTGACCATTTTTGCACAGAAGTTGTCAAAAGATTTTAAGCTCATTTTGTTTCCTCACTTTCATTCGTTTTTTCCGCGCGGTGAATTACACACAGCGAAAAAATTCCACATAAAATTCCCGTAATAAGCGTTAGCGCGAGCACAAACTCATCGGAAAGCGTGCCGTCCGCAGCAAAAATTCCCTCCTCATAAATAGTGACAGGATACCGTAAAAGATTCAGCAAAAAGATGCAAATCATAAGTATCGAGGAGTTTCTTTGAGCGCGCATATTGACAACCGCCACCCAACAGCCGCTTGCCGCGCAGCGAATCAGCCAGTAAAACAGGCACATTACCATTATAAGCAGAATTGCGGCGAATTGGTGCTCCGACCAGCGTACAAAAAACTCCGAGAGCATTGCGTTGATGAGAACAGCCATCAAGCATACGGTCATTGCTTCTAGTCCCAACCGCAAACGGATCTGTTTCTGTCGTTCATCGAACACTTCCTTTTCGCACTTGCTGTTCGGTTCGGCGAGAATCAGACGCTCACAGAACTTATCAAAAGATTTCATACTCATTTGGATTCCTCCTCCCAAAATAACTCATCAAGCGTCTTGCCGAGAGCTTTGCATATCGCTATGCACAAGTTAATTGTTGGATTGTAGTCGCCGTTTTCCACGGCGGAGATCGTCTGGCGCGTCACTTGAACCTTTTTCGCAAGCTCGTCTTGGGATAAATCCAAAGCGGCGCGCGCGGATTTCATCTTAAGATTTTTTGCCATCTCATCACCTCATGATTATATTGTAACATATATTTTGGGTTTTGTCAAGTATATTTTACAAATTTTCAAAAATATTTTTCGTTTCGCGGATTTGAGTTCGATTGACCGGGATTTTGAAAACGCTATTATAATAAGTAAAACAAAAATAATAAAATTTTTTCATTTTTTTGCAGAAAACCCCTTGACAAATGGAGAATGATGTGATATAATAGAAAAGCACTCGAGAAAAGGGTGAGGGAAATAAGGCGAAAAACGAATGAAAAAGTCAAAAAAATTCAAATTTTTTTGAAAAAATTCGAAAAAAGGTCTTGACAAACCCAAAAAAGTGTGGTATAATAAACAAGTCGCCCGAGATAAGCGGTTGAATCCGAAAGCGGGTTGAGGTGTTTGTTGGCGGCACTTTAAGCTCCTTGAAAATTGAACAATACTGAAAAGAACGAATTAACATAACCTTGTCGATTCTTGTTCGGAGAGATTCGAATGGAGAAAAGATAAAGAAAATAATTCTGGATAAGCGAAAAGTAGCGTTGAGAGATTAACGTTAGCGTTTATTTGGGACAGGTTAAACCGCGCGAGAGCGCGTTTTAATACAAACTTTAAAGAGTTTGATCCTGGCTCAGGACGAACGCTGGCGGCACGCCTAACACATGCAAGTCGAACGGTGAAGAGGAGCTTGCTCCTTGGAACAGTGGCGGACGGGTGAGTAACACGTGAGCAACCTGCCTTTCAGAGGGGGACAACAGTTGGAAACGACTGCTAATACCGCATAACGTATTCGGGTGGCATCATCTGAATACCAAAGGAGCAATCCGCTGAAAGATGGGCTCGCGTCTGATTAGATAGTTGGTGAGGTAACGGCCCACCAAGTCGACGATCAGTAGCCGGACTGAGAGGTTGAACGGCCACATTGGGACTGAGACACGGCCCAGACTCCTACGGGAGGCAGCAGTGGGGGATATTGGACAATGGGGGGAACCCTGATCCAGCGATGCCGCGTGAGGGAAGAAGGTTTTCGGATTGTAAACCTCTGTGGAGGGG
>CAMWMN010000168.1 GCA_947175385.1 uncultured Clostridia bacterium
GTGTTGGAGTGGGGGCGGGAGTAGGTGTTGGAGTGGGCGTGGGTTCCGGTGTGGGGGTAGGAGCAGAATCCTCAATGAAATTAACACAAATATCTATATCGCTGTCGGGCATTGAAAATGTGTATACGGTTTGGTTCGGCTGCCCTGGGATAGTGTCGGTTTTAGAATACTTCGGTTGACTGGGATTATACGATTGGCTGTTGTGATACTGAACCAGGATATTGCCAACCTTATAGCCCTCTCTCGGGGTGGCAGTTACGGTTACCAAATCGCCCGGGCTTATTGCTCCGTCCTCCTTGTCGACTGATATATTTCCCCGACCGGTGTAATACGTATCATAGATGTAAAAGGGACGATTGACATGTACAGATTTTTGAAAGATTACATTGTAGTATACCCATTCGTTTGGCATAATAAATTCATAGGTTTTGCTTTTGCTGCAAGGGGAGTCGTTTATAAGTGTTTCGCCGGATTCTGAAACTACCGAAAAACGATACACTACATAACCCTCATTCGCCGTTGCGGTTAGTCTCACTCTATCACCTGTGGCGGCTTGGGATGAAACATTTACTGTTCCGGAACCTTCAAATTGATGGCGACGAATGTCATGAGTGGCTTGTGCCGCTGAAGCGGTTGCGTCGAACGCGCTGTTTGCGTTGAATGTGCCTGCCGTGAGAGCAAAAGTCATCACTGCGGCAATTATTGCCTTAAATTTCATTGAATTTTCCTCCTGTGCAAAAAAACAGATTAATTTCTTGTTACAAGCTATTTTGCAACACAGCATAGCTTGTAAAATATATTATAACACAAGATAATTGGTTTGTCAATAGATTTTACTCAATTTTCATTAAATAATTTTATGGGGAAAAGTGTGAGCCGCTCCCTATTTCCGGGAGCGGCTCAGGCTGTTGAAATATCAATTTTCTTTGTCTATTGTTTGTTGACGAGCGATTTAAGAATCGCAGTCGCGTCTGCGGCGGTTACTTTGCCGTTGTCGTCCATATCAGCGTTTTTGCAGCCCTGGTTGGAGAGGGTTATTATGCCTGCCAAGTGCTTAAGTACCGCCGTTGCATCTTCGGCGTTCACTCTGCCGTCGCAATTGGCATCGCCCTTTTCCCAAGTTGGAGCGGGGGTGGGGTCAGGTGTGGGAGTAGGTGCAGGGGTAGAATCTATAGCAAAATTAACCCTGATATCTATATCGTTGGCGGGCATCAGAAATGTATATACGGTTTGGTTCGGCTGCCCCTGAATAGTGTCGGTTTTACAATATCTCGGCTGTCCCGAAACCCACAATTGGCTATTTTGATACTGCACCAGGATGTTATCAACCTTGTAGCCCTCTTTCGGAGTGGCGGTTACGGTTACCAAATCGCCCGGTTTTAATGCCCCCTTATCATCGATGGATATATCTCCCCCAAAGTTTTTGAGTTTCTGATATATGTAAAAGGGTTTGTTGGTGGGGCTTGAAAATTCCACGTTGTAGGATATTTCTTCGTCCGGCATATTAATGATATAGGTTTTGCTTTTGCTGCGCGGGTGGTCATATATAAGTTCTTTATTGGATTTTCTTGCAACTACTGTAAAATTATCAATTTCACAACCATTACTTGCCGTTACGGTTATGGCTACTTGTGTGCCTGCGGCGGCTTGTGAGGGTGCGCTTACCGTTCCGGGACCCTCGGAGCGATTGCATACGATGGGGTGGGTGGCTTGCGCCGCCGACGCGGTTGTACTGAACGCGTTGTTTGCGCTAAATGTGCCTGCCATGAGAGCAAAAGTCATCACAGCGGCGATTATTGTCTTAAATTTCATTGTGTTTTCCTCCTATACCGTTTCAATATCACGATTTGCTGACAAGCGATTTCAGGATCGCCGTTGCGTCTGCAGCGGTTACTTTGCCGTTCTGGTCCATATCGGCGTTTACGCTGCCCACATAGGATAGTTCTATTATGCCTGCCAAGTGCTTAAGTATCGCTGTTGCGTCCTCGGCATTCACTCTGCCGTCACAATTTGCATCGCCCTTTTTCCAAGTGGGAGTGGGGTCGGGGGTAGGAGTGGGCGTTGGAGTCGGCGTAGGAGTGGGTGTGGGAGTTGGTGTTGGAGTAGGAGTAGGGTCGGGTTTGCCGGTTGGTTGGAATCGGCAGTATACAGTCACAGCATACGCGGGCATTATAAAACTGTTTCCATTAAGCGGAACAATTTCCGCGCTATTCTTATGATGATGCACATAAAGCTCGGCAACTTCATTGCCTGCTTCCGGCACGGCATTTATAGTTACCGTGGCTCCTTCCACAGCCATTCTTTTATCGACACTCACGTCTCCGCTTCCGGTCACATCATAATCGATCCAGTACCACGTTGGTAAATTAGAGGATACGGTTATATGTACGTCGGCATCCGGCATGGTAAATGTCGCGGAACATGCAGCGGCTGTCTCAGAGTTGACAAGAGTCTGCGTGTAATACTTTCTGTCAAGAATATACCACAAACTTATTTTTTCAATCTTGTAGTCGGATTTGGGTGTTGCGGTTATTGTTACGGTGTCGCCTTCGCGGGCTTTGGTTTTAGTGGTTTCTACACATTCAATTCCGCTGTTTTTGTCTATTATAACATTATGTTCTTCTTTTTCCGCGAATGCCACGGTGCTGAACGAGCCCGCCGCAACAATTGCCGAAAGAACGGCTGCCATAATTGACTTTTTACCCTTGAATTTC
>CAMWMN010000169.1 GCA_947175385.1 uncultured Clostridia bacterium
GGGATTTTTATGTCGCCTTAATCCCAGTTCATCAGTCCGTAACCGAGAATATCCGGGCAATCGAGTTTGTATTTATTCGCGATACATGTATCGGAGCGATTTCCCTCAACAGTGTAGACATACTCCTCATCTCTTCCGACTACCAATCCCACATGGTCGGCGCTGTCATCGTGATCCCAATCGAAGAAAATGCTGTCGCCGGGAGCTATATCCTCGTATCCGCGCGGCTTCCACCGCCCCTTGTCGGTGAACCATTTTCTCCCCTCGGAATTGCATCGAGCGAACACAGGTCCGTCCGCGTCAACTTCGCCGTATGCCCATGAAACAAATACCGCGCACCATTCGGTTCTGAAATCAAATCCGTACCAATTACAATACTCCATTCCACCGACAGCGCCCACCTGTGTTTCGACCATCTCCATAAACTGCGGATTCCCCGCGCGTTTGGTGGGTGTAAGCTTGGTGTACATCGGCGAATATGCGGGAGCGTCCGTGACAAAGGTTTCAAGCACCCACTCTTCGTTTTCTTTTACCGCAGTAAACAGAAAGTTGTTTGGAGTTCCCACGCGTCCGAACGTAATTTTGGTGTCCGTTGCGGATACGACAGTGGCGCGGGTCGGCTCGGCAAATGAATCCCCGTGGAACGCCCGAAGCTGGTCAAGGTCGTAATAGAGCCAACCGTCCTTATAGAAGAAGGTGTCGCAATAATCATAAACGTCATACGGATGCAGCAAGTGCGATGATTCCGCCTCGGTATAGGTGCCGTCAAACAGGTCTTGAATCTGTCTGATGCTCCTTATGTAATCGCTTTTTATCGGAATGTATCGCGGAGAGGTGGTATCGTATTTTGTGCCGTAACCCTCGCCGTCCTGCTCCCAACACTTGCCGTGCATTATGGCGAAACACAGCACATTGCGCTCCATAAGCGCCTTTACGATTTGCTCGGGAGTACCTGTGGGTTTTTCCGAAATAATTTCATTGTACTTGCTCAGTGCCTGTTCTACGCTGCAAACCTCGATTTCGCCGATCGGGGATTCATCAATTACCTTTCCGAGAGAGGTCAGCGCTATCGGTTTATCGACTGCGGATGGAGTTGAATCGGGCGCGGTGGACTCGATATGGCTCCCCATATTCGATGTAGATTCCGTGGATTCCGCAGATCCCGTAGATTCAGGGGAAGAGCCGGTGTCCGTTTTTGTGCAGCCGGACAGCGCGATTGTTATTGCCAGAATGGCGGTCATAAATTTCAAATGTTTCATTTTCATTCTCCTGTTTTTTAATTTGCAAATAGCTTTGGATTCCCATATTATTTATTATACAGCTTTTCGGAGGAGAATTTCTGCGTTTTTTATTACGAATTTCTTAAGAATTTATGATATTCAGTTATGGAAATCACCATTCCATTAAACCATATCCGAGGATTTCCGGGCAATCGAGCTTGTATTTATTCGCGATACACGTGTCGGAGCGGTTTCCCTCAACGGTGTAGACATAATCCTCATCTCTTCCGACTACAAATCCCGCATGGTCGGCGCTGTCATCGTAATCCCAATCAAAAAAGATACTGTCGCCGGGGGCTATATCCTCGTAGCCGCGCGGCTGCCACCGCCCTTTGTCAGTGAACCATCTTCTCCCCTCGGAATTGCATCGCGCGAACACCGGTCCGTCCGCGTCAACTTCATTGTATGCCCATGAAACGAATATCGCGCACCACTCGGTTCTGCCGATAATTCCGTACCACTCGCAGTATTTCATTCCGCCGACTGCTCCGACCTGCGTTTCAACCATCTCCATAAACTTCGGATTTCCCGCGCGTTTTGTTGGTATGAGCTTAGTGTACATTGGCGAATATGCGGGAGCGTCCATAACGAGGTTCTCAAGCCCCCATCTGCCGTTCTGCTTTACCGCCTTGAACAGGAAATTGTTCGTTCCGCCAACACGCCCGAACGTAATTTCATCGTCCGCAGCGGAAACGATAGTGGCGCGGGTCGGCTGAACGAACGAATCCCCGTGGATCCTCCAACTCTGGCTTATGTCAAAATACAGTCTTCCGTCCACGTCTATAATCGTGTCATCGCCAAACGGATTCATCAAAAGACATGATTCCTGCCATGTGTAAGTGCCGTTGAACAGTCGTTTAACCTGATCTACGCTTGTTATGTAACTGGATTTCATCGGGGCGTAACGCGCCCAGTTCTGCCCCTTGATTATTTCGCCCTCGTCACGTGTCCAGCACTTGCGGTACATCACGGAAAAGCACAGAACATTGCGCTCCATAAGCGTTTTCACAATCTCTTCGGGAGTACCATCGGGAACGCTCGCGGAAATTTCGTTGAACCTGCTCAAAGCCTGACTGACGCTGCATACCTCGATTTCCCCATTCGGATGCTCGTCCACAATCTCGCCGAGATTGGTCAGCACGTTGGGATTTACCGTCGGAACGGATTCCATCGGGAATGATTCGGTAGTGCTTGAGGTTGATTCGACAGTAGATTCAATGGAGCTTTCCGTGCTTGAAGAGGACTCCGTGCTCGTTGTGGATTCCACGGAAATTTCTGTGGAATTACGCGAAATTTCATCGGTTTTCTCCGCGCAGCTCGACAGCAAAATTGCTCCCGCCAGAATAGTCGAAATAAGTTTCAGGTGCTTCATGGTGTTATTCTCCTTAAGAA
>CAMWMN010000170.1 GCA_947175385.1 uncultured Clostridia bacterium
CAACAATAAAATCTATTAGGAAAAACAAACTATGCGAAAGTACAAACAGGTCAAAGAGAAGAAAGTCATATATTCACTTGATGAATGAAAGTTAATAGAGGAACGGGCTGCTTCGGTTCTGATGAAAACAGGAATGTTCATTAAGCGTATGTCCCTCGACGGGCATATAACCTATTTTAATATGACCGAGGTAGGCGAGGTGATGAAAGCCTTGCGTATCATCGGAACGAACATCAACCAGATCGCGAAGAAAGCGAACGAGATCAACAGCATTTATGCCGAGGATGTGGAGAAATTCAGAAAGGAGAACGAGGAAATTTGCCATACGTTAAATCAATTCCTCTCCGCACTACCGTCAATCGCAGCCTAGCCTACATACTCAATCCCGACAAGACCGAGAACTTACTCTACACCAACGCGGTCAACTGTCTGCCGAACGCAAAGAACGCATACCTCGCAATGAAGTGGGTATATGAGCATTTTCGGGAGAAAAATATAACGCTCCCCTGCCGAAACAAGGCAAGGGAGCGTAAAGGCTATTCACTATATTCAGTCGTTTTACCCAAAGGACAATATCTCGCCGGAGCTTGCACACCAGATCGCGAGAACTTTTGCGCGCAAGGCTTTCGGTGATAATTGTCAGGTGGTTATAGCGACACACGTTGATAAACAGCACGTCCATAGTCACATCATCATAAACGCATACGGAATTGACGGTCGGAAGTTCAATGATAATCAGACTACACTGAAACAAATCCGCGAACACTCCGACAGGGTGTGCCTTGCGTTCGGAATAAAACCGATTGATACGGAACGCGGGGCAAATCGGAACATTGCTTCGGAAGAGTGGAACACCCTCTTCAGAATACAAACAATACAAACGGATAGCGGAGTGCGCCGAAAAGTGAAGCCCACATCTCTTTGGCAAATCCTTCTCTTTTGGTCACATCTATTGACAACGCAGATAAAACCGTAGAATTTTTTTTGCATACAATTGACTTTTTCCACTAATTGTGGTAAAATTAAAATAGATGTTAGCCGAACCTGGCCACTATATAACGAAACGAGCCGAAAAACGTCCTCAGCTTAGATGTATTATGATGTAATGCCAACTGTACGCAGCTGTATGTTATCAAGTAACACTTACTGTATTTAACTGTATGTCTAGTAACAGTATGCCAGCAGAAAGTCTAGAAACAATTTAAACGAATTATCATAATTCATCATGATTTGAGGGGTTGGAGAGCGATTTATTCAATCTAATGGGAGAAGACATATGCGAAAATATAATATAGGTTGGGGTTTAACAAGCAAATGTAATATGAATTGTGAGTTATGTTACAGTAAAGAAACCAGAAACAAAAGTATTGATATTTCTATAGTTGATTGGAAAAGATTTGTTGATGAGAATCACGAGCAAATAGATTCAATTAATTATGGAACGGGAGAAAACGCTTTATTAGATGATTTTTTTGTGTTTATCGACTATGCAAGAGCAAAGTATCCATTCATTAAGCAGTCTGTCACAACGAACGGTTTTATTACTCAAAGAATACTGAAGAATGATAATTACCATGATATTTTTATGAGAGCACTTGATGAAGTAGATATCTCTTTGGATTTTGCAGATAAAAGGAAGCATTGCGATTTTCGTGGTCAACAATACGCCTACGATTGGGCTATTCAAACACTAGAGCATCTGCAAGGTTCAAAAATAAAAGCAACTATCGTTTTTGTTGGCTTTGAAGAGACTTTGAAAAAAGAAAACATTGATGGCTTGTTTGAAATTGCAAAGGAATATGACACTATGATTAGATTAAATATCTATAGACCAGTTAGTGAGGCGAAAGAAATTAACGACAAGTTCAAATTGAGTTATAAGACCCTTTTCGATTCATTAAGATATATTAACTCTCAATATAGGATTAATCGACATTTTGATAGCCAACCTTTTTTCAGATGAATCAAATGTTAAAGAGAATACAGGCATTGGTAGTATAAGAATATTACCAGATGGAAAAATCTGTCCTTCGACATATTTGATAAGTGAAGACTACAGTAGTGTATATAACATAAAAGTCGAAAATGTTTTAAGGAAAATTTACTTTGATTCTTTTGAAAACGCGGTAATTCCTGAACAGTGCGCACAATGCATTATTAAAGGAAAATGTCGAGGCGGCGTATATGACAGAAGGCTTTTATGGTATGGTACACTTTTAGAGCGGGATCCCTATTGTCCGACAAGATATGGAGAAAGTGTTCCTAGCGAAAATTTCTTCATAGAAGAGCATAGCAGAATATCTGTTCATGATGAATATCTGCCAACGCTTTTCTTTTCGTATAGGCAATAATTGTTCTGACTGCATCAACTTTAACTCTGATAATTTGTGTAATATATACAATTTGTAGTATTCATAATTCAAGCCTTGGTCTTCTTGACTATATCCCCTCCTGTGCCACTGCTCTTTTGTCATTACTTACAGTATACATAGTTATTCCTAAAATAATTGCTAAATATCTGTTTAACTCTCATGAAGAAGATGTTATAAAAGATATTGTCACAAG
>CAMWMN010000171.1 GCA_947175385.1 uncultured Clostridia bacterium
ACAAAACTATTTCATCATCGTTGTCGGCAAACAATCCGGTCTTTCCGATTTTTTCAACGCCCGGGCTCTCCGCAACATATTTCACCAGAATTTCTTTGTCTGCGATCATATCCGCACTCTGCTCGAGCAGCTCGGAGAGCAGTTCCGAAGCGTTTTTCTTTGACGGGTTTTTCAGATAGTCCGAATACTCCGGCAGCTTTTTTCCGTCGGAATTTATTTTCAGCAATTCAAAAATTAACTGCTTTTGATTTTCCGTAGCGGAAATATTTTTTTGTTTCGGAGAATATTTCTGAACCGTTTCTCGGGTGGCGATATATTTCACAAGGTTGCTGCGAGTACCTTTCGAAGCGGGTTTGAGATATCTGCTTGCAACAATTATTTTCGGCATGGTTAGTCTTCTCTCTGAAATCTCGCGGCACTGTCGTAAGTAATGATCCCGTTGATCTTCCGCACCTCGTCAATGCACATGATGTGCAGTTCGCGGAGCGTTTCATCATCAACCTCGTTAGCCGCTGCCAGCATATTTGAGATTTTTCCAAGCTCGACCGCAATTTTAAAGAGCAACCGCGATGTTTTTTCCTCCGAAGCCAAGACCGCCGATGTCACCAGCTTTTTTATCGCGGGAGCAAGATATTCTACATTGTCCTGTGCTTTCAGATGTCCGAGATAAAACTCGATAGCTTTTCGGACAAGCTCGTTGCGCGAACGGGAATTGGATTGCTCCAGGAAGCAGTCGCATTCATCCAGCAGATCCTTTTCAAGGTAAAATCCCGTGCGGATTTTATTTGAATTTTCGTCCATATTCACTCCTTGTATCACTTTGTTTGGCTTAACCGCCGCATTCCCGCCGAAGACTTAATCAAAAATCCGAGCCAATACCCGTTTTTTAATCACTTTTCAAATCTCCGACGGGCTTTGCCCGACGGTGTTTACGGACTTATGCCGCCCTCGGCGGCATAAGTCCTTTTTCCTGCATCACAATCATACCCCCGCACCGCTCCCGACTCAGCCGCAAAGCCGTTTCGCGAACTCCTCGAAAATCACCCCAAATCCGTCCGAGAACGGTGCAGAGGTAAAACTACCCTACCTTTGTGTCAAAACCGCACACGGCTCGACACAGCCGCCTCAAAATCGGTAACGGCAGATTATTTGGCTTGGCGTGAGCAGTTTTCGACTTGGCTGCATTCTGCTGCTTAGCCGTCATATTGATAAAATCGCGCACGTTCTGCGGCACGACCTTGCCGTAAAGCTGCTCGGCATACTTGGAGATTTCCTCATCGAGCGAGGAATTTTTCTCCGACAGATACATCTTCAGCGCCTGAACTTTTTTATCGTCAAGCGTGATCGTTACAGTATTTTTCATAGCGTTCACCTCAAAAAAATCACGAGCGCGACCAAGATTATTAAAAAATCCGCAGATTTCTCTGCTGAGTTGCTTCCCACTTGTTTGCATTCCTAGCTTCGCTTGTAGGAAAGTTTCAATAAATTACCTTGCGATTTAACAACATTAGCAAATCTTATTATTCACAATTCTTCAAGGCGACTTTTCTTCTTTTATAAACAAAAGCGGCTTATCTAACGATTCGGATAATGCGTAATTATCGTTCTGTTCGTCCGCAAGTATATTGAGCAGTCTTGCAAGTTCTCTGAGATCGGTTAAAGAATTATTCAGGGTTTCCGTCGTAAAAAACGCGCCGTGCTTTCGTATCGAGGGAAGAACTTTGGACGTGACCCAGTGCTTGAACTTACGGATCTTCTCGATCCTCTGCCGAATTTCGATGGGGTACTCATCCGACGCTCCACCGTTATGAGCCTTCTGCGGCTGCATAGCGAAAAGCAGAGAATACAATCCGCTTTCGTTGATAACGGTAGCAATTTGCTTTCTGTTCAACGAATCAATAAGCTCCACTTTTTTCTTGTCGTCATCGTCAATACGACCAAGACTTCGTTTGTGATTCTTGTCTCCAAATAAAGCGCATAAATCCTTGCCTACAAACCATAGCTCACCGTTAATATCCAATGTGCGTATTTTTTTGAACTCCTCACCCCATGGTTCAAAGGCTTCTGCATTTGTAGAAGGCTCAATTTCAGCGTTATCCGCCTCGGCGGATAATGCGTACACAGAAGATTGCGTTTCTAGTGCACGCGTTTCCCGCTTCGCGGAAACGCTCAGGCTGTTCTGAATTGTTGCTTTAATCATTTTGATCCTCCATAATTGTATTTAAGCCTAATACAAGGCTCATTGATTATATTGCTGTTCCCGAACTTTGCCGGAAAATAAAAAAAGAGCCTGTAAACTGCCCCTCATAAATAGAGGAGCAATTTACAGGCTCTTTGTGCGAGTTGCATAAATTCAAACGTGAAAATTTTGTAGGGGAGGGTTCAAGTCACCCAAAAATCTTTTTTGCCACAACTCCGGGCAACAAAAAAATGCCTGTAAATTACCTCTCATTTATAGAGATAATTTACAGGCGTTCTTTTAGTCGGATTCGGCATTTTGCCCAAATTCAACCGTAAAAATTTTGTAGGGGAGGGTTC